>JAITJS010000074.1 GCA_031278815.1 Treponema sp. | reverse complement strand
ATGCCCGCCTCACAGGAATAAGTGGCCCGGGCAAGCCCCATACGGATGGCCATGGAAATCCCGGCGCCGATGAAGCCTCCGGTAGCGGCGGTCCCGGTAAAGGCCGACCTGAATACCAGGGCCAGACTGGGCAGCACATTCCCGGCATGGGCAAATATCACGACCAGGGAGCCTATTATATACAATACGCACATGATGGGCACCATCTTGTCCGCTACCTTGGCAACCCGGATAAGTCCCCCTAAAATTACGGCGCCTACCAGTACCATCAGTACGGCACCGGCCAGGTACCGGTTGACCCCTATGCCTTCGACGTTTTGAATAAGGGAGATGGACTGCGTCGCGATAGAAGGCACGTAGTAGATCATGGCGACACACGCTCCGGCCCGGGCAATGATTTTACCCACGGATTTTATAGGGAAACCCTTGGTCATGTAGTACCCGGGGCCGCCCACATAGTGACCGTCGGCGTTTCTTTCACGGAAGTGAACTCCCAATACCACCTCGGAAAATTTGGTAACTCCCCCCAAAAGGAAGACCACCCACATCCAGAACAGCGCGCCCGGACCTCCAAAGGCAACCGCCGCAGAAACTCCTACGATGTTGGAAGCGCCGATGGTGGACGCCATCGCCGTGGCCGCAGCCTGGAAGGGACTTACCGTGCCCTCTCCCGTGCCCTTATCAAGGATCTTGCCGAAGGTCTGCTTGATGATGTAGGGCAGGTGCCGGATATGAAAGAACTTGAGCCTGATGGCAAGATACAGACCCCCGCCTACCAGGACCACCAAAAAGAGGGTATTCCAGAAAAACCCTGAAATAGCGCCCACCACCACAAAAAAACTCTCCATAAAACACACTCCTTATCTCTGGGTTTGCCAGCACTACCGGCAAACCCTGTTTATGGTAAAGGGCAACGCCCTTATTCATGCATCCAGCAGCGCCTTAAAGAGGTCTACCACCACCGGTATGATGGCATCATTAAAATCGAAGTGTACCGTATGAATGGGGGCCCGGTCCTCACCGAGGCCCACCCCGCACATGGCTCCCCGAGTCCGTTTAAGGAACCACGCGAAATCCTCAGACCCTCGGATGGGGGTATCCACTTCCAGCAGCGCAAGCCCCAGCCGCTTTGCTGCCCGGCGTATCTTGTCGGCGCTTTCCTTGTGGTTCACCGTGGCAGGGACGCGGTCCCGGAAGGAAAAATCGTATTCCAGGCCGTATTGGGCAGCTAGTTCCCTGGTTTTGTCCTCGATTTTTTGTTGCAGTTCCTCTAGCTCCTGATCACACTGACTACGGATAGTCAGCATCAGGCGGCCCTCGCTGGCAGCCATGCCAAAGGCTTCTTTTCCCGCGTCTATCCCGATGACCGTACACAGGACCAGTCCCTTATACCGAGTAGGGTCTGTCAATTCGGGGATGTGCCGGATGAGCTCAGCGATGGCAAAACAGGGATTGCGCCCGTCTTCGGGCTGACTTGCATGGGCGGGAATACCCTTGAAATGGATGATCATACCGGTGGAACCGCAGCAGGCTGTGCCATCTATTATGGTGATGAGGTTTTCAGGAAGCCCCGGCACGTTGTGGTAGGCGAATATCTCCGCAATACCCGCTTCATCCATCAAAGGAGCGCACTCCAGAGCCCCTTCCACGGTTTCTTCCGCATGCTGAAACACCATGTAGACGTTTTGGTCCGCTCCATGCTTGTTGATTTCCAGGGCAAGCCCCGCCAAACAGGCGCTGTGTCCGTCGTGTCCGCATTTGTGGGCAACCCCAGGGTATTGGGAACCATAGGGCAGATCAATGGTCTCATCCATAGGCAGGGCATCAAAATCCGCCCGAAAGGCAATGTTCCGCTTATTCGCACCGGCCCGGTAAAGGACGTAAAACCAGCGGCCCTTGTCCAGGATTTCCAGGGAGGTATGCTGTCGCAAAAAATCAATCAGATGCCCTTTGGTCCAGGTTTCCTTTCCTGAAAGCTCCGGATGCCGGTGTAATTCGTGACGCAGCCTTACGACCAGTTCCTCATGCTCTTTTTCCATCCCCTTCCCTCTTGTTATGTACTTGTAGGGTTTTACCCTATAAACAGCATAAATTTACATTTTTTTGCAAATTTATGCTGTTTGAATATAATATTCAGTATTGCTTTATTATGCAAGGGTAAGGTAAGAAAAAGTACCCTCTGGGGAAATGACCCTTAACGGTAATTCTCCGGAAAGTCTGGATAAGCTGCTCAGACCGGCTTGGAACGCCGTAAATCACTGACCATAAGCTGCGGGGTTTCCGTACCGTTAAACCAATTTCGGGAAACTTTGAACACCAGGTCTACGGTATCGTTTATATCAAAATCCCGTTTTACCTTGTCCGCAGCCTGCCAATACACTCCAGGCCATTTATGTTTTCCCGCGTCCAAGGTGAGCTTGACATGTTTTGCTTCGGTCTTTCCCATGAAGGTGATATCCGTTACCTTGAGCGCCCGGGCCATAAAGGTGAGGGGTTCATTACCGGTTCCATAGGGCTCGAAATGATCGACTACCTTAAAAATATCCGGCGTAAGGTACGCATGGGGGAGCTCTGCATCTACCGTGATGGTCTCTTCATCGTCTTGGGATGAAAATTCCATGGTCCGGGACACCATTTGCAAACGGTTCAAGAACTTGTCCCACCTATCCCGCTCCATACTGAAACCTGCAGCATAATTATGCCCCCCCCAGTCGATGAAAAACTCCGCACAGGATTCCAGCAAAGGCCGCAGATCATAGCCCTTCACGGACCTCAGGGAACCCGTGAGGCTGTCTTCTCCAAAAGATACCACTATGGCAGGTACCTTAAACCGGTTTACCAAGCGGTTTGCCATGATCCCGGTAATGCCTCGGTAGATTTCCTCCCCATAGGCAAGGACCAATTTACCTCCATAGGTCTTGAGGCTTGTTTCGGCCACAGGCTCTACCATGGTCCAGGCATCGAGTCCCCGTTTCTTCCGCTCCTCGTTCATAGCCATGAGTTCCCCTGCCAATTGATCCCGCCTGATGTGGTCCGTTTCCAGGAACAGGGCTACTGCCTTGTCTGGGTTTCCCATACGGCCTGCAGCATTGATAGCAGGGCCTACATACCAGGAAATATCTATGGCCCCTAGACGCCGACCGGCTAAGCCCAGTTTAAAGAGCAGGTCTGACAGACCTGGTCGCGGGGTTTTCTGGAGTGCCTCAAGGCCGGAACGGACCATGATCCGGTTTTCGTCTTTCAGCGGCATGATATCCGCAATGGTTCCGATACTGACAAGCTGTAGGTCCGCCCCATCTTCCAGGGTAAAATGCTTCTCCCGCCGCTGGATAAACGTGGTAAAGAGGCTGATAAACACATCCAGTTCGCTTATATCCTTACTGGAATACCGGGCGATCCGGGAAAGCTCTTTACTGCGCAGGAGGCTCTTCCCAGCAACTGCAGGAATCTCTTTGCCGATTTCTGGGGCAATGTCCAGCATCTGCACATCAATCTCCGGGCCGAAGATCTTGGTCAGGGTTTTCTTTTGTAAGGCCCCATCCCAGACCAGGATCTGCTGGCCTTCAAGGAAACTGGGCAAGCGCGTCCCACTAATACGTACCATGCCGGGAATCACCGTTTCAATAAGCCGGTCTATAAGCACCAGATTGCGCATCTTGGCAATCTCAATGGTATAAGCATCGTTGCTGGGTCGGATATTAAGGAGGCAGATCGACTGGCCGTAGAGCTCACTCTTCAAGGCGAAGCGGAGGGCAGCAAGTAATTTATACGCCACTCCGCAGCCTGCTAAGTCTCTGAAACTATAGCTTGAATCCCCCAGCTTAGGGTTCACAATGGCCAAAGCGGGGGGTAGTTCTTCCTGGGGGTTATGATGATCGGTGATGATCACATCTATGGACCGTTCATTGGCCTGCTGTATTTCCCGATGGTTGGATATCCCACAGTCCACGGTGATGATAAGGGTCCCTGAAGCTGCTGCAAAGTCCTCTATCGCCTTGACGGACAAGCCGTAGGGTTCATCCCCCATGGGAAGCCGCCAGCTCACATCCATGCCAAGGCTGCGGAGAAAACCCACCACCAAGACCGTACTGGTGATGCCGTCCACATCCCTATCGCCAAAAACCAGAATCTTTTCTCCCTCTTCTTTTGCCGCTAAAATCCGGTCTACCGTATCTTCCATACCTGGGAGCTCAAAGGGGTTTCGTAAATACCGGAAGTCTGTTTCCAGGAAATACTGAATCTCCTCTCCCTGAGAGATACCTCGCCGAAGGAGTATCGAGGCGGTCAGCAAGTCACAACCGTACTTATCGGCAATACGCTTCACCATATCCTGCGGTATATCTTTCTTTACCCACTCCATGCTTTTTCCTCTTTTCCCTTACTTCCCATTCGGCATACGCAACGATACCGGCCTCCGGGGAGTACACTTTTTTCGTACTATGCGCCTGTGGCTTCCTGGGTAATCTCTTGTAATACCAGTTTCCGCGGGGCCGGTGGGGTTTCTGCATATTCCACCGCATCCTCTAATTGCCTAATGGCCGCAGCCAGGCACGCCTCATGACCCGCCCAGATAGTCATGATCCGGTCTCCTAAAGCGATCCGGTCTCCCCGCTTTTTATGGAATTGCACCCCTGCGGTAGGACTTACCTGGTCTTCGGTACGGTTTCGTCCTACCCCCAGGAGGATCCCCGCATGACCGACTTTTCCAGCATCAATCCGGGAAATATAGCCGTCTTTGGCAGCGCGGATCTCCGTACTGAAGGCCGAACGGTACTTCCCTCGCATTTCCAGAATCTGTTTTGGATCACCCCCTTGGCAACGGATGTTTTCCAAAAACAAGTACCGGGGTTTCCCGCTTGCCAAAGCAGCTTCACATACCTCCCGGCCCTCCACCGCATCCGCGGCCTTAGCTCCCAATACCGCCATCCGGGCGGCCAGTTCTAGGCTTACCTCCATGAGATCTGTAGGGCCTTTTCCCTCAAGGCAATCCAGACTTTCTTCGACTTCCAGGAAATTCCCCACCATGTTCCCCAAGGGTTCGTCCATGTCCGTGAGCAGGGCAATGATCTGCTTACCCATTACTGCTCCAGTGTTGACTAAAGACCGGGCAAGCTTTTCAGCTGCCTTGGGGTCTTTCATAAAAGCTCCGGACCCGTATTTAACATCCAATACAAGGGCATCCGCTCCTTCAGCCACTTTTTTTGACAATATGCTGGCGGTAATGAGGGGAATGGATTCCACGGTACCGCTTACATCCCGTAGCGCGTAGAGCAGCCTGTCCGCAGGAACCATATCCCGAGTCTGGCCGGTCATGGCATACCCGATCATGCCCAGGATTTCCCGAAATTCCTGCTGCTCCAGGGTGGTCTTATAACCAGGAATCGCCTCCAGTTTATCCAAGGTACCTCCGGTATACCCCAAGGCCCGGCCAGACATCATGGGATCTTTTATCCCTAAAGAAGCGATGAGAGGCGCCACGATGAGGCTGGTCTTATCCCCCACCCCGCCTGTGGAATGCTTATCCACAAAGGGGCCGCTTATGCCGGACAAATCCATACGCCCTCCAGATGTAAGCATCACCTCGGTTAAGGCCGCAATTTCTTTCGGGCTCATTCCCTGAAAAAACACCGCCATAGCCCAGGCCGCGATCTGGTAATCCGGGATTTCTCCTCCCACATAGCCGTGAATCAGAAACTGGAGGGCTTCTCGGCTCAGTTCCTTTCCGTTCCGTTTATCAATGATGATATCCACTGCACGCATGATGGGTACTCCTTATCCCTAGATTCTCGTGGATTACACCCGGTCCCATCCGGGCAGTCGTTTTCCCAAGGCCCTGGCCATGATGCGTGTAACCAAAGCCTTGGCTTGACTGAGGGAGGGGAGATCTAGGGTATACCGGCCTACCACCTCGGGATCCTGGTTTTCCACTGCCCCAAGCCAACGCCGGACCCCGGGCCCAAAGGCTACCCATTCCCCAAGCCCCAGAGAGCCAGGCTTCTCTGGGGAAACCCCTGCACATGAAGGGCAATACAGGGTTCCTTCACGATCATTCCATAATAATAGCCCATCCACCGGGGCTTCACAAGTACAGGAAGCGCAGTGATGGATATCAGGCCGCAGTCCCAGGAGGCATGTCCAGGTCCACAAAAAATGGATGAATATCCGAATGCAGGTTCCTGCATCCGCATGGTCCAAGGCATCCAAGGTCCTATTGGCCAGATCCCAGGCTCTGGCCCAGTTTCCGCCGCTCCCCTGGGATTCAAGAACCAGTTCCAGGATTGCCCCTGCGGTCATGACTCGCTGGTAATGTTCCCGGATCCCGAACCGCCAAGATTGGACATCAAAGTCCGTGAGTTTCCGGGAATCCCGGACCGGATTATGATACACCCAGAGCCTTCCCTGATGAAAAGGAGACACCAAGGCACGGAATTTACTTTTGGGGCCTCCAAAGACCGTTGCCCTGAGTATTCCCGCTTCCTGGGTTAAGAAGAAGGCTTCCCGATTGGACTCCCCTGAGGGCCTTACTTTGAGAACCAGCGCGGAATAGATATGGTGCCGTTCCATAGGGGGATCTTAGCATAAGCAAAAAGATGGGCCAAGGTAAGTTTGATAATGGGTACCTCGTACTATCACAGACATCCGGGGATTCAAGGCGTCTTTGGAAGGGCGCCGTCAGGGCTCGAAGGGTTGAGCCCGCCGGTACTATGCGTTCATAGCTCAGCCGGACAGAGCGACGGACTTCGAATCCGTAGGTGGCAGGTTCGAGTCCTGCCGGACGCAGCAGACAGCGATTGTCTTTACCCCCCCAGCACTGAATCCGGTCCCTCCCTGTGGATGGCCCCCTGCTGCCCTGTGAGCCTTGAGAGAAATGCTTCGTCGTGGCTTACCAGGAGCAGGGCCCCGGTATATTCCGCCAGAGCCGTTTCCAGAAGACCGATGGAGACCATGTCCAGGTGATTGGTGGGTTTATCCATGATGATAAGGGCAGGATCGTAAAAGATACCCCGGGCAATCACCAGCTTCCGTATTTCCCCGGGACTGGGCAAGACCGATCTGAAGAGAAGCCGGGGATCGGAACCGAGCCGGGAAAATCGGGCGAGGATCTCTCCCCGCAGCTTTTCCTCCTCCCAGAATACCGCGTCCATGATTTCCCGGCTTTCCCCTACCCCGAGTTCCTGAGGCAGGTACAGCAGGGGCGCGGAAATACGGGGAAGCCCATGGCGGATCAGGGTCGATTTTCCTGAACCATTGGGGCCGGTCAAAGCGATTCGGTCTTCCGGCGTGATAAGCAGTTCCGGGAAGGAGAGGCTTCTCCCTTTCCCCAGAGGGATGCTCCCCGCCTCAAGGAAAAAGAGGCGATCCCCCCGGGCCCGCTGCCCCCCCAGGGTGATACCCCGTTTCCGCTCGTAGGGATTCACGGCCTTTTCCCAGGCTTGTTCTGCCCGCTCCACCCGGTCTTTCATCCGTTTATACTGATTGGCTCCCACCGTGTCTTTCCCGGAAAGCCGGGCCAAGTTGATCTTCCCCCGGGTATCCCAGTCCCCGAAGTCTATTCCCTGTTTCGAGAGCCGGTTCCGGGAGCTTGCCACGATCCGCTGGCGCCGGTCCGCCTCCACCGCCAGCCGGTCCGCCTCATCCAGGAGCTTCTTCCGCACCCCCCGCTGTTCCGCCAGTTCCCGTTTCTCCTCCGCAAGCCCCTGAGACACCCCGCCGGGCCTTGAGGTGAGGGTCCCCTCCCGGAGGAAAAGGCAATTCCCGCAGAGCCTATCCAGCAGGGCCCGGTCATGGCTCACCAGGAGTCCGATCCCCCGGTATGTTTCCAGGGCGTCCCGTATCAGAGCAGCGGTTTCCCTATCCAGGTGATTGGTGGGTTCATCCAAGGCCAGCACCGCCGGATTCCGCCAAAGAGCGGCGGCTGCCTGAAACCGTTTCCGCTCCCCGTGGCTTAGGGTCTCCCAACGATATGGCCAATCAACCCCGATTCCGAGGCTGTCCATGAGCCGACCTGCGGCGTTATCGGCGGCAAAAAAAAGATCCTCCCAGAATTTGGGGATTTCGTCGGTACGCTGGGGGCAGTAGAGTCTATCCGGCCCCCCCCGGATGCTTCCCCCACCGGGGATCAAAAGCCCCGCCGCCAGAAGGAGCAAGGTGGTTTTGCCCGCGCCGTTTTCTCCGGTAATACCCGTCCAGCCCGGAGTACTCACAAAATTTATATTTTTCAAAACTGGATACCCAGAGGAAGGATAGGAAAATTCAACAGAATTATAAGGATAAAAAAAGATGCGCCATAGAGCCTCCTGCACAACCAGCAGGTCTCAAAAACCGGTCAGTTCGAGAACCCGCGGGTTTTATCGCGGCAATCCCCGGCCAAGTATCGATTTTAACCGGGAATAATGAACAAAGGGAACGCCGCATAAAAGAGGGTCCGTCCCTTGTGTTTTACAGGCTCTTCATCTTATTGCTTATCCTTATTTTTCATGCTATGTTTTTTCCGGCGGCCTGTCAAGGACTCGTTGGGGCCCTACAGCAATTTTACATTTAGAAAAAGGTGCTGCAATGAGGTATGGGACATGGAATACTCAAGGCGCAACCGCCCCCAGCGGCGGGAGATTTCCGGCGGAGCTCAAGCGGAAATACAACCGGAGCAACGCCGAAACGGTCCTGGATGTCCGGGAAATCCAGGGCACACCCGGTTAGGAACGGTAAGATACTAACTTGTTATATTTTAGGTGAAAGTTAAAACCCGCGTTTCCGGGCTGGTTTTGTGGATTTCGACCAGTTGGGATGTCAGGGTCTCAAGGTATGCCCAGTCTTTTTCGTATAGCCGGTCAAAGACGTTAGTTCAATCCGTTGTTTTTAGCAAATCCATCATAATAACATTTTCCCGCCGATAAAACCGAGTAATACAAGCGCAACAAAGGAGGCCCATTGAGCAACTATGCCTGAGACAGCAGCCCCAAATATAAATCCAAGAAACCGCATCAGGGCCTAAAAAAAGCCAAACATAAAGGCAATCGAAAAAGCCCTTGTGATAATCATTCTTTTCATGCAAAGGCCGTTTGAGATTGATACCGCAAATGCATTTACGGAAAGTCCTAGGCCTATCAAAAAGACTTCCGTATCGTATTGCTATATTTGAATTCCCGGAGGAAATCATGCCAGCCAGGAAACCTCAAGCATTGTCGGAGATTTGGATAATCGGGTTGGCGATATTGCGGAAAAATGCTTGTTCCCGATTTAGTCGATCAGTTTGAGCAATTTGGGTTTACTTTCGAGAAATTGAGCCACAATATAAAATGGAAGCACAAGGATTATAACCTTGCAATGGAACTGGACGCTTTGTTGGAAAACGGCAAGCAGGCAATGGTTGTGGAGGTAAAGGCAAAACTGGACAAGGCCGATGTTATGCCGATCTGCACAGGGATACCCGGCAATTTTTTGCGCGATGGTCGCCCCCGACAGGGTGGTTGAATAGGCTCTTTTAAAAGGCTTTTACCTGATCATGCCTTCCGGTGAAGTTGTAAAAGTAACAAAACTGGTTTCTGAAAAAGTTTGGTAAAAAGCGAAGCACCTAAACAGACTAAGCCCTGAGCACCGGCTGAGCCGCTTTGAGTAAAAGCTGTCCAGATTATCCGCTCTGGACAGCAGTGATAGAAACGAATCGAGGTGGAGGTCACCTTCTATCATACTTTAAGGTAACAAAGATATAAGCCCTGGAGAAATATACATTTCGCATAGCCCTATTTCCCTATAATATATGAGGGTTCCTACAAAAATTGCCGAAAGGAAAGGTCGTTCTTGGACGCGTAGATCTTATCAATAAACTTCTTATCCAACGCGGAACAAGTATACCCTTGCGGATAAATGAGCACATCCTTGAATTGGTTGTTGGCTAAGATACAGCGTCGCTGTACCAGTTGAAAGCGCTCAAGGAGCTTGTCGGGAATCGGAGATACCCACATATAGGTAAATGGCAGGGTACTCAATAAATCAAACTGATTGCACCGTTCATAGAGGTAGATCCGTTTCCGTAGAGGGACCGACCCCTGGGCCCTCTGGGTTTCCATAGCCCCTAAATAGGGAACCGCGGTATCCCCGTGCACTATCTCAATGAACCGGCTCAGTTCGGTATAGAGGACCTCCCCGGCATCTGCCAGGGTATGGTTCTTTGACATGAGGACCACATATTCAAATTCCCATATCTGCTCATGGCACAGCCTTTTATCCGCAAGATAATCGAGAAAATAATTCTCATACATCTTTTGATAGCGGATAATGCCGAGTTTAAACCGGTTTTCCACTAGATCCGTGATGGTCTGCATGGAATTGGTCTCCTGGACCTTGAGGTTTATCTCTTTTTCCGGGTCCAGTTCTGCGGCAAATTGAGTGAAAGCCGCGGCAATATAACTGCCCCGGGGTATGGACACGGTGAAATACTGGCGCTGGCTTGTATCACCCTCTGCTATGGTCTCGATCTTTTCCATCTGTTCCAAAATGGTCCGGGCATAACTCAGAAACTCAAGGCCCTGGCGGGTCGGAATCGTCCCCCGGGAACTGCGCTCAAAGATGGGAAATTTAATCGTATCCTCCAGTTCCTTAATTGCCTTGCTTAAGTTGGGTTGGGCCATATACAGATTGTCCGCTGCCTTAGTAATGGACCGGGTTCGTTCAATTTCCAAGGCGTATTTGAAATACAGGGTGTTCATCGTCTACTCCCCCTATCTTGATCGTTAATGGAATGGGTACATTCGGTTATATGCGGGGTTTTCAGAACGAACCGATGGTTGAAAATCCCTCGCTTGCCTTACCGTTTTAGAAAACCCCTCTGATCGTGAACAGTCTGGATTTATGGTATCAAGAAGCAGATGTCCTGTACAATATAAATATGGCATAGCCCTATTTCCTTCTTCATATAAAGTCGGAGCCCCGCTCAAGTATTGGATCGAGGTCCTAACATACCGTCAATTTTCTAACTCAGGTCTCTATTTTATTAAGGAGATAGTTATGAAAAACTACAAAAAATCATGATGGGGATACAAGGGGATTACCTCTTGAAAGGGCGTCCGTCCCAAGTATCCCAATACTGCCGGACAAGACGGCGGCGGCCTTGAACAAGGCCACAGTGTGCGCCTTAAAGCCAATACCCGCACCGATGCCGAACCCCCAGACGCGGGACAACGGATCGGAGCTTTAATGTGGCAATTAGAGAAAGTTACTAGTGCTCCCTATACTGATGGAAGCACCGGTGTAATACCGGTAAATACGAAATATACGTTTGAAACTTTGGGGTATGCTAGTGTATGGAGGCAACCTCAAAAATGCTCCATCTTTAACTGAAACATCTAACAGCAGTACAATTTACTATTCAACTTCCCCAATATATGTTAAAAATGCGCTCAACAATAATAGGCCAATTTATACTCGTGGAAATTCCTCTACTGGCGGATATGCATGGGGCGCAGATGGATATGGCACAATGACATCTTATCGGGAATATGTGTATCATAACAGACAGGGCAAACTGGCTATGTAACAATACCATTAAACAATTGTTTAATGGTACATTGTAATCTCGGGTGGGATGGAAATTCAAACGGTTGGTATGTTTATAGCCTTTTCGATACCGGGAATAGGGCTCTACTTGACGGTTATAACTCAAATGATGCTGGTGGGATTAATTTCTCAACAAACATCCAGTTAATGGTGCCGATAAAACCCTATTTGTAATTTATGGGCGGGTGTGATAATTGGCCTGCCGCCTCCGAAAGAAAACTCTTTTATCAGGAAAAAGCGGCGTGGGAAGCGCAGGATATAAAAGCATATCGGTTTACCGCAAGAACACGGCTTAATATACCGACACGTCCCGTTACCATTACAGTTACTGAAGGTACGGAACCGGTGATTGAAAGCGAACATGATCATTTCGATGTGCTATATGGCAAAACAATCCTCGATATTTACACCGGTATTGAAGACACCGTTAGAGAAGAAAAGCAGTCGTATGCGGAAGCAGGCTATTCCCTCAAGTTTAACGTCAGATACAACGACCAGTATCATTATCCTGAATTTATTTGGTGAGGGCCTTGTTACAACGGTAAAGTTCTTGATGACGGTGGAAGGAGCGTTGAAATAAACGCTTTTGAGATTTTGGATGATCCTCAGAAACTGGACGGGGCTGAAGGACCAATTTGACCATGAGGTCTTTTTGGTGAAAAAGGTTGCCTGGGGGAAGCGCGGCGGGTATGAATTTATCATCACCGGTTTTGAACCATTGAGTGAATGAAGGACGAGGTTGTGGATTGTCCCGATTGATACTGGCAAAGGAGATAGGATGAAGCAGAAGTCCGCAGGCTAAAGCCTGAGCGGACTTTTTGTTCTTTATCTCACCGCACGTTCCATAACGTAAAAAAACTGGCCCGATACCCTTTCGTGGGGTTGACGAGTCCTAAGCATTGAACACCCTTCCTGCATAATAGCTTATCCGGTAATCCTCCAGAACCGAAAACCCGATACGCAGGTACACCTCCCGGGCTGCGGGGTTTTGCTTCTTCACAAAAAGGGTAAGTCCGCTCCCGGTGGTACGCAGGTCCCGGACAAAGGCCGCTGCCATGAAGGAGGCGATACCTAAACCCCGATAATCAGGAAGGACATATACCCCGCCAATCTGGTACCGGGAAAAAGACACGGCGTTGGTGTTGATCTTCCCCAGAATTTTCGATTTCCCTTGGGCAAGGAGCAGGTATTCATGGTTCATGATATGTTCCAGAGACAGGCGGCACACTGCAGGATTAAAGACCCTTCCTTGGGGGATCACCTCTTCCTGTTCATAGGCTGCTTGCAGGTGAAAGAGCTCCTCTTGATCCTCGGGTTCAGCGTATCGGAGGATGAGTCCAGGGAAGCAAGACTGCACCCGAGCGGGTTCTCGATCGAGAACCATCAAATCATAGTCAATGCTATTGCTGGACCAGACCTCTCCCAACGCAAAGACCTGTTCCAGCAATTCCACATCCCTACGGATACCCTGGATAGTATAAAAGCCTAGGTTTTGGAGACCACAAACCAGGAACTCCTTAAGGAACAGGGGGCTGATTCCATTAAAAACAGGAAAAAGGGTACCTTTGCTCTGGATGATCAGCCCCGCAATCCCATTCCGCTTTTCCCTTACCCATATCCGATCCTGCCTATCCCGCTTGAGAAACCGGGCAGATGCAGCCACTCCATAGGATTCCCGTTCTTGCAGAAATGCCGCTACCCGTAATACCAGCGCCGCAGGAGCATCTTTTTCGAGCATATACCAGGAGTGGGGGGACTTGAACCGGGTCATAAAAGGCTCAAGGAGGGCGACTCATGGGCCTTGGTTCAATGAAAAAGGCAGGGTCCCCTCAGGAGGAATCCTACCCAGGATGGCTGAAAACCCTGCAATAAAGGATTCCCGGGCATAACTGTACACTGCGATGGCCCCGTCCACCCAGGGAACGGTATTAAGATACACCGGGCTCAACACCGACAGGACGATGACCCGTTTGTGTAATCCTTGGAGGCTTTGCAGGAACGGCAAACCCTCTGCTTTGGAGATACAAAAGATAATCGTATCTGCCTTTTGGGCATACTGTACCAAGTCGGTACCTCCCTCAGGATCGTACCAATAGCCAGTAGCTCCTGGATAGGCCATTTTTCCAACTGTGAAAAAATCCTCGTACTGGCCTGCCAAAAGGACCTTCCCTGCTTTTTCAGGGCTCAGGGGAAACACCGGATTTCCTCCCATTCCCTTATCCGGCTTTCTGGGTGTTCCCGAACCGGGTTCCCAAGAGGGGTTCTCTGCAATAGTCCCCTTCACCAGGGTAACACTCCGAGCGGCGAGATTCAAGAAAAACGCGGTCCCTTCAGGATCCGGTAGATTGGATGCAACCTTTTTGAGATCCGGTATCCAGGGGACCGCCTGCTCACCCCGAAGATAGGTAAGCTTAATCGCCAAGACCCTGCAGGCCGCATCCCGGATCCGCTCACGAAACTGGGCTTCTTGGGCCATAGCATCTACCAGGTGTGTCCAGATAGGGTCATACAAGCGGGGGGTCTTGGAAAGCATGATGATATCGTTCCCTGCCAGGAGGGCCTCTTTCGCCGCCCGGGAAAGGCTCCCCGCGCTCATAGTGGCCCCGTTCATCATAAGGTCATCGGTAATGATGATTCCCTGAAACCCCAGCTTACCCCGCAGGAGATCCTGCAAAAACCAGGAGGAAAGAGATGCCGAGGTGAGACCTGCCTGGGTCTTGGGAAAGGCAAGATGACCGCTCATAATCGCGGTGAGCCCCTCCTTGGTAAGGAGTCGATAGGGGATGAGTTCCCGTTCCCAGAGCTGCTCAAAAGAGGCGTTGATCTGGGGGAGGACCCCATGAGAATCCAGGTCCGTATCGCCGTGTCCAGGGTAATGTTTTGCCGTCGCGATGATCCCTGCGGCATGTTGCCCCTTCATAAAAGCGGTTCCCAGAATCCCTACTCGGGCCGGATCCGCACCAAAGGCCCGGGGACCTATGATCACCGAATCTCGATTCGTATAGACATCCACCGTAGGGGCAAAATTCATATTGATTCCCAACACCGCCAGCTCCCGGCCTATATAATAACCCGACCAATAGGCGTCCATAGGGCGTCCTGAGGCACCGATGGCCATGTTACCCGGGGTTTCACTCGTAGCGCCCTTCACATGGCGAATCCAGCCTCCTTCCTGGTCTGTGGCAACCAAGAGGGGTATATGAAAGGCCCCGCGTAAGGCCTCAGTCTGGAGGGCCCCTACGGTTTCTGCCAGTTTGGTGGTATCCTCGGTGTTCCAGCCGAAGATTTTGACCCCCCCAATATGGCGATCCCGAATCCAGTCCAGAATGAGCGGCGATGGCGTGGCCCCTACCCAGCCGAGCATGAAAGTCTGGGCGAGAGCCTGTTCATCGGACATACGCTCCACCAAGGCCGCCGCATGGGAGTTTATATCCGCAGGGCTGATTGGATCATTAAAATCCAGCGAGAAACCTTGCAAGGGCAGACACACAAACAAAGCCGCGAGCAGCCCAAAAGGCGGCGTGGATCTAGAGGGCTTCACCAGCGGCCCCGCTTTCTGTAATCCGGTCGATATAGGCTGCGGCGCTATGGGCTGCAACTGCCCCCTCCCCTGCGGCAACCACCACTTGGCGGAAGGGACAGGCCCGAACATCCCCGGCGCAGAATATCCCGGCAATGGAAGTGGCCATTCCCTGATCCGTGATGATATAGCCCTGTTCATCTTTCTGGACTTGGGGAACCAAGGAAGTTTGGGGAATAGTCCCGACACAGATGAAAACCGCATCCCCTGCTTCCTCGTAGGATTCGCCGGTGAGGGTGTTTCCCAGAACAAGGGAACTTACCTTCTTTTCCCCCCGGATCTCCTGCAGTCGGGTATTGAAACGCACCGTAATATGGGGATTGTGCAAGACCCGTTCAGCCAGGGCCTTTTGGGCGCGGAATCGATCCCGGCGATGGACCAGCACCACCTGGGAAGACAAGTGGGAAAGGAACTGGGCCTCATCACAAGCCATATCCCCGCCGCCTACCACGAACAGCCTCTTGCCTTTGAAGAAGGGGCCGTCACAGGTGGCGCAATAGGAGACCCCCTTGCCTGCGAATTCGAGCTCTCCGGAAATATCCAGGAGCCGGTGTTTAGCCCCCGTAGCCACAATCACCGCAAGGCCGCGAAGGGGTTCGCCGTTTTCCAAGGTTAGCGTAAAAATATCCCCCTCTTTGTGCAGAGCCTGGGCTGTTTGGGTGATGAAGCGAGCGCCGAAGGTTGTGGCCTGGCGGTGCATATTCTGGGCGAACTCAAACCCGGATTTACCCGTTCCCGGATCCGATGCCAGATAGCCGGGATAATTTTCCAAGGTATCAATGAAGAGGGCCTGCCCGCCGGGAGCCAGTTCTTCAACCACCAGAACCCTCAGATTGGCCCGGGCTCCATATTGAGCTGCGGTAAGACCTGCGGGTCCTGCCCCAAGGATAAGCAGATCCGCATCAGTTTGCGGCATAGACGTTCTCCTTTCTTTTTCTTTTACTATAATGTTATACATCGGCGTGGCAAAGTAGCCTGTAAAGCCTAAACAGATTGTTATATAGTACCCTCAACCCAAACAGAGGAACCCCAAAGCACGGCAGTTGGCTTACCAGTGCGGAAATTGAACTGAACGCCATGACCAGCCACTGTCTGGAACGGAGGATAGATACCCTGGAAAAACTGAACGGTGAACTGGAAACATGGCACCATGAGCGGAATCGGAAACAAAAGACGGTGAGGGCAGTCTCATGAACTATACCCTAAAAAGACAAGTCTCCGTTATACGGTTCATCTCACCTCCTTCTAAAGGTTGTTTCATGGCAATTACAGAAGAAATCCTCCCTGATCCTCCTCCAAAATCAAGGGAGATGTCGCTTCAGGGTGTTGGTTACTGCGCCGGGGCCTGCCATGAGTTCTTCAAAGTACTGTTCCACCCGTTCCCCAAGACCTGCATCGTAGAGATTAACCCCAAAGATCCCTGGGTCCGATAAAATCGGCGCTAAAACCTCATGGAACGGTCCCCTCTGTCCCAGCTTCAACGCGGATAATGACCGGGCCAAAGACTCATACAAGGGGTCTGGACTTACCGTAAAGGTCGCACCCCTATCGTCTACCCCCAAAAGATACCGGATCCACCCTGCCAGAACCAAAGGAATGAGCGTGAGATCCTCTACCCTCAGGGTCTTACTCGCCAGGTAGGCCTTGATGGTCTCCCCAAAGCGGATGGGAATCTTAAGCGAACAATCCGTGGCTATCCGTTGCGGAGTGTCGGGCATAAAGGGATTGGGAAACCGTACCTGTAATACCTCGTCAATAAAGGCCTTAGGAGCGAGAATACCCGGATCCACCACCACCGGAAGCCCCTCTTTATACCCGATACCCGCTACCAGTTTTACCAAATCAGGGTTCTGCATCTCATCGCTGATCTTGGTGTACCCCAAAAGACAGCCGAAAATCGCCAAGGCCGTATGCAACGGATTGAGGCAGGTACAGACCTTCATCCGTTCCACCTTGTCCACGGTTTCCCGATCTGTAAAGAAAACCCCCGCATTCTCTATCCGTTTCAAGGCCGGAGGCCCTCCAGGAAAGGTATCCTCAATGACCAGGTACTGGGCCTCTTCGGCATTCACAAACGGCGCCACCCAGGTATGCTTGGAAGTAAGCTGTCCTGCCATATCAGTACACCCTGCCTCCAGCAACAGGTGCTTCACCCCTTCATCAGGCCGGGGGGTTATCTTATCGATCATGGTCCAGGGGAAGGAAACCTGCCGGGGATCCCGGATATAGGCCAGAAACCCCGGATCCACCAGGCCTGCTTCGGCCCATTGTATCGCAAAGGCCTCCACCGCCTTAAAAAGCTTATCCCCGTTATGGGAACAGTTGTCCATGCTCACCAGGGCCACCGGCAGCTTCCCTGCTGTATACCGTTCATAACAAAGGCCCGCAAGCCTCCCGATATAGCTGGCAGGGTTCGCAGGCCCCCCTCGAAAATCCCCCTGTACCTCGGGGAGGGTTTCTCCAGCACGGCTGAGGTCATATCCTTTTTCGGTAATCGTCAGACTGACCATCTGTAAGGAGGGGGCACGGAAAATCGCTTTGAGTCTATCAAAATCTTCCGGTTTATCCATACGCAAGGCTTCGGCAATGCTGGCGATGACCCGTTTGTGTATGCTCCCATCTGCCTTCAGGGTTACGACCATGCTTAAATTATCGTAGGGCCGATATACCCGATCGATTATCTCCCCGTCGTAGCCTGCGGCCACGATAATGCCGGTCTTGGCCAGACCCGTATCCAGCAGATCCTGCTGTAGGGTCGCAAGGAACGCCCGGAATATGTTACCGGCTCCCAAATGCACCCATGCAGGAGTCTTCCGGGTTGCCTGGATCATGGCACTGCGGTCAAAGTGCGGCAGCTCTATCCCGGCTTTTTTCCAGGGGGACGGATCCCCCAATTCAGTATTGTTTAAACGCATGGTAATCCTCTTTGAAAATTAATCTCGTAATGATACCACAGCAGGCGTATAAAACCAACTGGTGGATCCGGGCCCCCGGCGTGCAAAGCTCGAGCGGTACATGCAACCGACTGGGGGAGGTACTGGATACTACCGTCCCTATAGGCATAGAGTCTCCTGCTTAGATCCGCTATCAGCTCCCTATAGGCCTTCTTGCTGAACCCTGCCTTCCTGGTATCCGCGTCGTTATGATAGAGAGACGGACTATACAGGAGGATATACAGCATCACCAGTACCGTCAGCATGAATCGTAGTTTAAGACGGTTCATGCTTATCCCGAGAATCCTTACTACAGACCACCCGAAAGCCAATACCGCGGCTGATACGAGCCGGAATACAACTCCCCCGATAGGTGACCGCTACCTTGGCCCCAAGGCTATCCCAGCCGCCCCCTCGTCTCACCCGGGCTGCACCAGAAAGCGCCCCTTGAGGATTATTCTGCTCTCGCGGAATAAGGTCTTGGTACCATTCCCGATCCCACTGCCACCCTCCCGTGATCTCGTTTATCGCATAGCCTCCTTCCTGATCCCGCTGATCTTGCTCCCTACCCTCATAACACACCAGGCGATGATACCAGTCCCAGCACCACTCCCATACATTACCCCCCATATCATACAGTCCCAACAGATTCGGTTCCTTTTTCCCTACCGGATGCGTAGCCCCTTCCCCATTCGCACAGTACCAGGCGATAGTCCCCACTTCTTCTTCCTGGTTTATCCCTGGATACGCATAGTCCCAGCCCTTTTGCTTAGGATCCCCTCCCCGCGCGGCATACTCCCATTCTGCTTCAGTGGGTAGCCGATACCCTGTCCCCCTCTGCATCTCCGCATGATTACAGACTAAGATGTCTTTGGAATCTCGGATTACCGCTCCCCCATAGGTATATTCAGGCTGCCTTCCCATTAACTCACTATAGGCATTACACCACACCACCGCATCCCGCCAGTTAATCGAACTGACCGGTTCATACCGGCTCGCACTAGGTTCCCCATCGTTATTACTGCTCCCCTCCTTCCCCGGATTGGTAAAGCGATATCCCTCATCCTGAGCCCAGATACGCACCCAATACCACAGCGCATAGGTAATCTCGTATTGCCCCATCAAAAAAGGACTCAGCCGTACCTGCCTCCCCTGGACAAACACCCCCTCGGTTCCGCGGCCATTGATAATGCCTCCTGAGACCAGTACCATGCCCATATAGGGTACCAGTTCCTCCACCGGATCGTGCAAAGACCGGTCTATGCCCTGCACATCTCCCCGTACGATAATCACCCCGGGTCTCATATAATCGCTCCCTCTGATGTTATTCCTTCCATTCAACTTCTCCGGTAATAAACAGATGAGTTTCTTCAGTCAGGTTA
>JAITJS010000064.1 GCA_031278815.1 Treponema sp. | reverse complement strand
GACTTCCTGCCCGACCAAAGCGGCGGCTTCCCCATGCCGTAACCGGCTCAAGCCCCACAAACCCCGTAGGGTTTGTGGGGCTTGCCCTTTCCGATAACTTTCCCAAAACCAGTAAAAAGAGTATGGTTTCTCTAAGAGTAAAAGCGGAGGGTAGCTATGGAAACAACCCAGCCTATACCGGAGTGGCGAGCCATTGCCGACGAGATTTGGGCGTTGGTCCGGGAAAACGCCCGGGGGTTTAAGGAACTGAGGGATGTGCACAAGGAGACCGAAAAGGGCCTCCAGGAACTCAAGGATGTCCAGAAGGAGACCCAGGCCGCCCTGAAAGAAACCGACCGGCAGATAAAAGCCATGAGCGCGGAAACCGACCGGCAGATGCGGGAAACCGCCAAGCAAATGAAGGCAACGGATAAGCAAATGAAGGCAACGGATAAGCGGATTGGCGAATTGAGTAACCGCTTCGGTGAAATGGTTGAATACATGGTTATTCCTAACCTGGTGGCCAAATTCAAAGAACTGGGTTTCACCTTTACTAAGGCAAACCGTACCGTAATCGAGGACCTAGTCCATGATCTCTGCTTGGAAGTTGACGCGCTCCTGGAAAACGGCGGTCAAGTAATGGCGGTAGAGATTAAATCCAAACCCAGCACCGGTGATATCCGTGACCACCTTGAGCGCATGAAAAAACTGCGCCGGTATGCGGATTTACACCACGACCAGCGGGTATATCTGGGTGCTCTGGCGGGGGTGGTTTTCAGCAAAGACGTAAAGACCTATGCGCTGAGGCAGGGTTTATACGTCCTAGAACCTTCCGGGGAGACCTTCATCCTCACGGAACCCCAGGCCCAAGGCTTTATCCCTCGTGAATGGCGCCTGCTGCAGGCGTAGCAGGGGGATCGCGTGGTAAGAGTACGAGGCGGTAGTTTCGGGGACGTATCCACGGATACCCTGGGTGGACTTCCTGCCGGATCAGACTGGCGGCTTTCCCATGCCCTAAGCCTTGCTATCCCTACAAGCCCCCCTTTTGGAGTGCTTTGTGGTGAACCCCCAAAACACATTGCCCTTTTTTAAAAAACCGTATACTTTCACCTATGGACAGAGCCCCTACCATCCTGCCGCCCACCGACGACTGGGTATTCAAACTCCTGTTCGGTGATGAGCGACACAAAGACAACCCCATCGCCCTGCTGAAGTCCTTCGTGGATCTGCCCGAAGAGGAATTTGACATCACCTTCATGGACAGCGTTTTGAAGCCGGAGAGCGAGGAAGACAAAACCGGCATCGTGGATGTCAAGCTGAAAACCACCAGCGGGAAGATGCTTGATGTGGAGATCCAGGTAAACCCCTTTCCCGAACTGGGGAAACGGATTTCCTTTTATAAGTCGAAACTCATCGTGGGACAGATAGGGGAAGGGGAGCGGTATGGGACTAGATGCAATTTCTGCGTGGGAAGGGGAAGGAGGATTTTGAGATGATAGCGGAGCGGAACCCTGATATACGGGGAGCGGTAAACACCTTGTACCGGCTAAGCGAAGATCCCGAAGTACGGGCGCAACTGGAGTACCGTGATAAGGTGCGGCGTGACCATGCGACCCTGCTACATGCGGCCGTTCAGGAAGGCGAGGCGCAAAACCGCGCAGGGATTGCCAGGAATCTGAAAAGCCTGGGCTTACCTCTGGAAGTGATAGAAAAGGCTACCGGCCTGGGACCGGAAGCCCTTAAGCAGCTTTAGCCACCATTGCCGGTAAGGTTCATCAAACGGGAGAAGCCGTCATGCCAGGCCCAGAAGCGGGCTGTAGAAAACCATGGCGCTGTCTCCGGTTCCGTCTTTTCCAGCCCTGGGCTTGTAGCATAGCAGGGGTACCGGTACAATACAGCTATGTTAGATAAACTTACCCAGAAAATATCCGATGCGCTCAGGACGATTTCCGGCAAGAGCGCCATTACGGAAAAAAATATCAATGATGCGGTAGAAACCATCAAGATGGCCCTGCTGGAAGCGGATGTAAACCTCCGGGTAGTCCGTCGCTTTGTCAATGCCACGATGGAGGAGGCCAAGGGAGAGAAGGTCCTCCGTTCAATCAATCCAGGACAGCAGTTTGTTAAGATCGTCCATGATAAGCTTGTGTCCTTCTTGGGGGATACTAAACAAGACCTGCACTTGAAAGGGCCAGATACCCTTTCCTGCATCCTCATGCTGGGGCTGCAAGGTTCAGGAAAGACCACCAGCGCTGCTAAGTTGGCGCTACGGCTCAAGAAGGAGGGCAGGCATCCCTTACTAGTGGCCTGCGACCTGGTGAGACCCGCAGCTATAGACCAGCTTGCGATTCTGGGGAACCAGGTGGAGGTCCCGGTCTATAAAGAAGCCGGGGCCACAGACAGCGTCAAGGTCTATAAAGAAGCGGTGCAGTGGGCACGGCAGAACCTGATCGATACCCTGATCATTGATACCACTGGCCGGCTTCAGATAGATGAACCGATGATGGCCGAGCTTTCCCACCTTAAGCAGGCTGCTGCACCGGATGAGTTGCTCCTGGTGGCGGATTCCATGACCGGCCAGTCTGCAGTGGACATAGCCAAAGTCTTTGATGAAAAGGTGGGCCTTACCGGGGTGGTGTTAACCAAATTCGATTCCGATACCCGAGGGGGCGCGGCTTTATCCCTGAAGACCATCACCGGTAAACCCCTCAAGTTCGTTGGGACCGGAGAAAAGGTCGAAGACTTGGAACCCTTCCACCCGGATCGCATTGCCGGCAGGATTTTGGGCATGGGAGATGTGGTGAGCCTAGTGGAAAGAGCCCAGGCCGTGATCGATCAAAAAGAAGCGGAAGTCCTGCAAAAAAAGATGGAACATGAGACCTTTACCCTGGAGGACTGGCTTAAGCAACTGCGGTCTATGAAGAAGATGGGTTCCCTCCAATCTATGCTGGATATGATCCCGGGAATGGCAGGAAACGTAAGCGAAGAGGATATTAGCAAAGAGGATTTCAAAGCGCAGGAAGCCATATTAAACTCTATGACCCGGAAAGAACGGTTGAACCATCTGATCATAGGCCCTTCCCGGCGTTCTCGTATAGCCCGGGGATCCGGCACTTCTGTGGCGGAAGTAGCCCGGCTTCTCAAGAAATTTGAAAAGATGCGAAGTATGATGAAAAAGATGACTAAGTTAAACCGAAACTCTGGGTCAGCCCAATCCATGATGGGCAGGATGCAGTCGTGGTTTAAATGAGTCCCCTATGGGGCGCAGTATGGCCGCTGGGTTTTTGGAGAATTTTTGAAAATCTGGTGTGATTACCAAGTGATACCGTTACCCCCACTAGACTAACGACGGTTTGTCGGCCCGAGTAAGGGCTTTGCGCAACATCGTTCCGTAGGGACGTGGTCAGGGCTGGCAAAATGTGCCGGAGCAATGGCGTGGGAATGGAGCGTTCCCCCAAATCTATATCACTATAGGGTGCTGCGTTTAGCGTACCGTAATCCGGTGGATCCTCCCGGCGGTAAGACCCCAACGCTGGTTCACATATGCGGAGAAGGCTTCCGCTTCACGATGAAAGGCCCGGGCGATGTCCGGCCAGGAATGGGAAGCTGCATCCATAGGGGGCAACACGGTGCGGCGCCAGGAGGAAGCATTGATCCGGGCGGCCAGATACTCCCCAAAATAGGATGCGGCATGGGATACCGGCTGTTGGAGTACATAGGCCATAAACTCGTTGATCATCAAATAGGAATCCTGTACGTCATAATGTTGATAATCAAAAAAAGAGAGGATGAATCCCTTTGCCGTGGGATCCAGGGTTTCAAAACGGCTGCGGCTGAAATTCCGAAAATCCTCATCTATAAAGAAGAGCCCGTGGAACCCTTCATGAACCATGAACTGAGAACGCAGATACTCAGGAGATTCCCGGGAAAGGGAAATAACCGCCCCCATGCCCTTTGACCAAGCGCCAGTTTCTGTCCGATCTATGATACCCGCTGCCTGGAGTATACGTTCCAGTTCTCGTTCTTCTGGAGAAAGGGGAAACTCCGTGTTTCGGGCAGCCTCGAAAAAAGCAGCCAGATCCTCTGAGCGGTAATCATGGGCATTCCAGCCGTGGAGATTCGCTATCTCCTGATCAGCAGCAAGACGGCCCCGAAAACCGGCTTTTTCAGTGAAGAAAGCCAGCCGCTTAAACAGCGCATCCTGTACCTGATAATCCGCCGTATCAAAAATGAGTATCGAAGGAAAATCTTTCCATTGAAAGAACTCGTAACGGGGGTCCCGCCAGTTTTGTTGAGGATAGTTTAGGACGATGCCGGGATCTGCCATGATTGGGTGCTCAGGAAAAGAAGGGGTCTGTGCAGCAATGAGCATGAAGGTTTTGAACTGCCCGTTTCCATTGATCCTCAGCGGGTAAGAAGCAACAGGCAAAGCACCTGTAGGAATAACCAAGGACGCTGCAGAGCCCTGTGGGGCAGTATAGTCAAAGCGCTTGTTTCCCATACTGACCCGGATCCTAGAAGCGCCTCCCTCAGCAAGGACTGCAAACCCTCCGGTAATCGGGTATTGAGCGGGAGGGTTTATGGTGTATCCATAGGGATACTGGGGATCCTGGTCACTCTGAAACACAAAGGGGCTTGCCAGTAAGATGAAATTCCCCGGAGCTTCTTCTTGGCTCAATTCCTGGGTAAATCCATACCAGCGATTTATCAGGCTCAAGGAACGTAGTTCAAAAACCCAAGTAGGAACCTCGTCAGATACAGGAACATCGGTACCTTCCCCGGATGCTGAGGCAACCTGGAGGCTTATCTTTTCTAAGCTCCCATTGACCGGTACCCCATATCGGATACGGCTTGGCTTGGTATCCATACTAAGAAAAGAAGCATCATAGGGAAGAACCCAGGCGGCATCTCCTTCAATGCTGAGGATGATCCGATAGGGAGGCGTCCCTGAATTGGCACCGTCTATGGGTCGGATCCTATACTCTACTTCCAACGCCCCTTGAGGAGGAACCGGCAGCATTTCTTCAAACACATATTCAAACAGCTCAGGTTTAGAAAGGGGAAGCATCCCGGACATGGCCGTTTTGGAAAGGCCGTATAAGGGGGTCCTGGCCTGTGCACCATAAAAGGGAAAGGCCACCGGTTCCTTGTACGTACAGGAGCTTGTTCCGAGGTGACTCATCAAAAGGATCAGTAAGACCGGATACCGCAGTTTTGCAGGGACCTGCATGGTTTTCTCCTCTTACCCCCTTACAGGGCGACGATATTCCGGGCCATCCGTTGAGCAAGGGAATATTTCCGTTCATTGGTTATTTCCGGATCTCCTCGCAGAAAAGTTGCAAGCTGGGTCTGGAAGGCTTCCGGTAAGATCGAGAGTTTCAGGGTCTGTTTATAATAGGCCCGATGGGATGGCTCAAATTGGTGATTGATACAAAACAGGGTAAGACAGGCGGTTTTAATGAAAAGGGCAGAAGAGATGAGGTAATTGAAATCATCCTCTTGCAGCAACGCGGCCCCCAGGTCATTCAATAGATGTTCCATCTTGGATTGATAGATATGCCGCATCTGCACCCAAAAGGTATCATCCAGGTTGAGCAGCCGCTTTCGTATGTCCTGGATCCAATCGGTCCGGTAAAAAAGGATCTCCCCCTGGGTCAATCTATAGAACCCGTAGGTTCCTGAGTCCTTGATAATCCAGAAGGATGCCGAGTCGGTGGAAACCAGGGAAACCAAGGTATGGATCTGCTGGGTAGATTTATACTCCAGTCTGACCGGAAGCCCTCCGATAAGGAAGCGATCCTTATCCGTCCGGCCAGACGTCTCAAAGGCCGCTACGTCTTCCCCGTACAGATGCCCCCGTTCTTCCGCATCTGGGATGGGTCCTGCATAAAATACGTCCAGGATAAGGGCAAAATAAGGATCCAGGGTATCCTCCCGGGCAGCCTCGTTAAGGGAAATACATTCCACCCCCGACCATTGAGAAAGCATGTTAGTAAACCTCTCAGCAAGCAGTTTGGTCTTATATTTCATGTTCCTTCCTTATCATAGGGTATCATGAGCTTTTTTCAGAATTTGACCCTTTGAAAAAGGCTCAGACCTAGCTTAATTGTACCATGTTATGGTAATAAACGGTAGCCTATAAACCCAGGATAAAGGCATAAAAAACCCGGAGAGACCCTGTCTCTATACGACGTACGAAACCGTGTCCCTCCGAGTAAAAAAGAATGGAGAGCATCAATATTTTTAAATAACCCAATTACCGCCTGAGGCACAGCGGATTGCCGAGAGAGGTAGCAGCAATCCCCTGGTAATTCCTTATAATTCGGTTTGTGCACCCTTCCATTGGTTCTGCAAAAACCTCATCTGCTAATTTCTAGTTAGCTATATTTAACTTAATTAGCTATAACTAACATACTATATTCAAAAAACTTTGTAAAGGCATTTTTTAAAAAAAATCCTTTTTTTTCTATTTTTTTAATTCTTTTAGGTTAATCAATGCACCGGAGCATGAGCCGAAGCGTTATTGCTATCCCTGCCTTACCTGCCGGCCAGGGTTTACCTAGCACGTAAATCCATGAACCTTGACCTGTTCCCTAATGCGTGTAGTATGAGCTTCCAATTTCTAGTATAATGAAGAAGATTACGGAACTTAGGAAAGGAGCCGTTTATATGCCCGATAAGCCCATAATAGGCCCACAGATTGAGGGAGAAACCTTACTGACACTGCTTGCTGCCTCTGGTACCGGTCTTTGGGACTGGCACATCGACCAAAACCTCGTCTATTACAGCGACGAATGGCTTGCCCTAGTGGGTATGCCTCCTGGCACTTCCCAGCCTCACCTGGATTTCCGCCGTATCCGCATACACCCAGAGGATGCCCCCTTTGTCCAGGAGGCATTGGATACCTGCCTGCAAGGGGAAATTACCAGCACTCCCTATATGGATTTTCGGATACAGGATGCTCAAAAAACCTGGGTCCAGGTCAGGGAAACCATCGCGGTAACCGGTCGGGACCCAACAGGGCGTGTAACCCGCCTTACCGCCATGATGTATGACAACACCGCCGCCAAAGCACGGGAACAACGCCTTGAAGAGGAGTGTCGGTATCGTACCCATACCTCCGAACTGATAGGCTTTCTTAACTGGGAATGGGATGTGGTCAAAGACCACATTACCTCTGCATACCGCTACAGCAGTTTCGTCGGCGGTACTATACCCACCTTTGAAGGCCCCCTATCAGGTATCATGGACATCGTGCACCCGGAAGATGTGGCCATGTACCGGCAAACGTTGTCCCAGTACCTGGAGAAAAACCAGGGCGACTACCAGCACCTGCTGCGGATGAGAGGCCCAAACAAAACCTACTTCTGGGTTATCATACACGCCACCATCATTGAACGAGACCCCTGGGGCAAACCTACAAAACTGATAGGCTGTACCCTCAACGTGGACCAAAATATGCAGCTCGAAACCATCTTGCGGACCACCCTTGAGGAGAGCCTACGCCGTTGCGATCGCTTAATGGCAGACATTGAACGGTCCGAAGCAACCCGTAAGTCGATGTTTCAAAACAACCCCCATGTATGTATCATGTTTGATAGTAACTTTCAGGTCCTTGACTGTAATCCTAAGGCCCTTCAATTCTTCGGATTTGCGAATATTGATGATTTCAGGCGGAATTTTGTACCCTTTATCGCCCAGACCATACCACAGCATCAGCCCGATGGCGCCATGTCCTTCACCCTTATGGACCGGCTCAAAAAAGCGCTTCATAAAGAAACCTATGAGTTTGAAACCGAGCTTATCATCCGCGGTGAATCCTACCCTTTGAGCGTGATAATGAAAAAAGTCGATCACCTGGGTAGTTTTGCCCTGATGGCCTACACCGTAGACCTGCGCAATCGTTACAAGATGATCCGGGCCCTCAACCGGCGGGACAGGCTGTTGGAAACCATCAACAAAATAGCCGTCATCCTGCTGACTTCCCATGACCATATCGACATGGTCCTCCAAGCGGCGGTTACCGAACTCGGCATAGGCGCGAATGTAGATATAGCCTATGTGCTGAAAAACACCGAGGTAGCGGGGGTTCTGTACTGTTCTGTTGCCGGCGCTTGGACGGCTATCGAGAACGCGTCCCTTGATACTCCTCCGCTACCTTACGATGTACTCCTTCCGGGGTGGCGCGACACCCTGGCAAAAGGTAAACTATTTAACGTCCGCCTCAAGGATATATTCGAGGATCCTGAAGAAGTACCTCCTCCCATAGCTGCGGTGAAAGTTTCGTTGAATATCCCCCTCTTTATAAAAAATACCTTCTGGGGTACAGTTGGATTATCCCGTTGTACCGAAGACAGACCCTTTATCAAAGCGGAAGAAGACCTGTTGCAGTCCGCAGGGACCCTGATCGCCGCTACTATATTGCATGCACAGATGACGGAAAATCTCTTAGAAGCCAACCGCGCGGCTATTGCCGGGGCCAAGGCAAAAACCGACTTCCTCTCCCGCATGAGCCATGAGATACGCACCCCTATGAACGCCATAATCGGTATGACGACCCTCGCGCAAAAGGCCCTTGATATGCCCCGGGTCCAGTACTGTCTCAAACAAATCGAAAACTCCTCCCGCCAGCTTCTGGGTATTATCAACGATGTCTTGGACATGAGCAAAATCGAGGCGAATAAACTGGAGATAATCAATGAAGAATTCGATCTGGAACACATGATCCAACATGTATTCAACGTGGTTCAGGTAAAAATGGAGGAAAAAGGGCAGGAATTCTGTGTGAACATGGAAAACGCCTTTACCCGTACGGTTATAAGCGATGAATTACGCCTATCCCAGGTGCTTATCAACCTCCTCACCAATGCGATCAAATTTACGCCGGATCAGGGTAAAATATCCCTGTCAGTACACCAGACCCCCATAGATGAGGATACTGCACGGCTGCATATTGCGGTTACCGATACGGGAATCGGCATCACCGATGAGCAGAAGACCTGGGTATTCCGCTTATTTGAACAGGCTGAGGGCAGCACCACCCGCAAATACGGCGGTACCGGGCTTGGGCTTTCCATATCTAAGAACATCGTGAACCTCATGGGTGGGGATATTTGGATTGAGGATAACCCAGGAGGGGGCTCGAAGTTCCTCTTTGAAATTATCATCCACTGGGGTACGGTATACCGTGGGAATAAATTGCCCAAGACTCTGCGCCGAAACCTGCATATCTTGGTGGTGGATGATGATATGGACACGCTGGATTATTTCGAGAGTATGTTGGAGAGCTTTTCCCTGAGGTGCGATAAGGCTTCTTGTGGCGAGGAAGCGGTGAGCATGGTAGAATGCTGCGTAGGAGAGGGCAGGCCCTACGATTTGGTGTTCCTTGACTGGAAGATGCCAGGTATGGACGGAGTGGAAACCGCCCGGGAGATAACCCGCATTATGGAGGGCAAGTCGATTATCGTGATGATTTCCGCGGCAACCCAGGGTGAAGTCAGTGCTGCCTTTAGCCCTATAGGGATTACTAACTTCTTGCCCAAGCCGGTACTCCCTTCGAGCCTCTACAACATAATCGTCGGTTTGATGGGATACCCCGGTGAGACGGCGCTGGATGACGAGCATGGGCTATACGCTTACGACTGGAACGGTAAAAGAATGCTGCTGGCAGAGGATATGGAAGTAAACCAGGAGATTGTCATCGGTATTTTAGAAGAAACCGGGATAGCCATAGACTGCGCTGAAAACGGTATTCGTGCGGTGGAGCTGTTCACCCAGAACCGCTACGATATCGTGCTTATGGACATACAGATGCCGGTCATGGACGGGTTTAACGCCACCCGGGCCATACGGGCCTCGGGGAGACCAAATGCTAAAACCTGTCCGGTTATCGCTATGACCGCCAATGCCTTCAAAGAAGACGTCCGGGCATGTCTTGCGGCGGGTATGAACAGTCATATTGCCAAGCCCATAGATGTAAAGCAATTGTTTGACCGTATCACCGAATACCTGGGAACTTGAGGGGCTTCCCCTTTCATAACCTGTTGTGGTATGTGTAGTAGTAATTGAAAAACGAAAAGGAAATAACCCCATGATTACTCGTTATGAAAGCGGCGTCTATCTGTTGGAGGGATCCCGGATTGTCCGGGAAGGCGAAGCCCCGGCGCTAGGACTCAAGGGCCTTTCCCCATCGGAGGGCCGCAAAGGCACGATGGCCCATGGCATTCTCTCCGCCCACCAACAGGGAGCGGGTCTTACCAATCTCAATCTCCGTTTTGATTCCCTTACCTCCCACGATATTACCTACGTGGGCATCATCCAGACCGCCCGGGCAAGCGGCATGGAAAAGTTCCCGGTTCCCTATGTGCTGACCAACTGCCATAACAGCCTCTGCGCGGTGGGAGGAACCGTCAACGAAGATGATCATAAGTTTGCCCTGTCCGCGGCCCGGAAATACGGCGGCATTTATGTGCCTCCCCATCTGGCGGTGATTCATAGCTATAACCGGGAAATGATGGCGACCTGTGGGGGGATGATCCTCGGTTCCGACAGCCATACCCGCTATGGCGCCTTGGGTACCCTGGCGGTGGGTGAAGGGGGCGGGGAACTCGCCAAACAACTGCTGGGCAAGACCTATGATATTTCCTATCCCCCAGTGGTGGCGGTGTATCTTACCGGAACGCCCACTCCGGGAGTCGGCCCCCAGGATGTGGCCCTCTCGATTATCGCCGCGGTCTTTGATACGGGCTTTGTCAAAAACAAGGTGATGGAATTTGTGGGAGACGGGATAGCCGCGCTGCCGGTGGATTTCCGGAACGGCATTGACGTGATGACCACCGAGACTGCCTGCTGGAGTTCTATCTGGAAAACCGATGAAAAGGTGCGCCGCTATTTTGAAGTGCGAGGCCGCCCGGAGGCCTATCGGGAACTCGCTCCGGCACAGACCGCCTATTACGAGGGCCTCCTGTATGTAGACCTTGCAACTATTGAACCCTGTATCGCCTTGCCCTTTCATCCGAGTAATGTGTATACCCTCCGGGAATTACAGGCCAATGCCCAGGATATTCTTGCGAAGGTTGAAGCGGAAGGCCAAAAGAGCCTCGGTATACCGGGCCTCACCCTGAAGCTCCGGGAAAAATACCGGGATGGCGGTATCTGGGCGGATCAAGGGATCATTGCCGGGTGTTCCGGCGGCATCTTCGATACCATCATGGCCGCCACAGACATCCTGGAGGGAAAATCCATCGGCAACGGCGCCTTTTCCCTCTCGGTGTATCCCGACAGCCAGCCCTCCTATATGGAACTAGTGAAAAACGGCACGGTGGCAAGGCTCATGGCCGCAGGGGCCACGGTTCATCCGGCTTTTTGCGGCCCTTGTTTCGGCGCAGGGGACACCCCTGCCAATGGGGAGCTCTCTATCCGGCATACCACTCGCAATTTCCCGAACCGGGAGGGCTCCAAACCCGGAGCAGGTCAGATCGCCACGGTGGCCCTGATGGACGCCCGTTCAATCACCGCCACCGCCGCCAACAAGGGCCGGCTCACCGCCGCCACGGAGCGTGACGCCTCCTTCGGGAAATACCGTTATTTTTTCGATACGGCTATTTACGATAAGCGGGTATACAACGGGACCGGCCGTCCCAATGGGGCGGTTCCCCTGATCCTGGGGCCCAACATTAAAGATTGGCCCCCTATGCCTCCCCTAGCGGATAATCTCTTGTTGAAGATCATCTCCTATATTACCGATCCGGTAACCACCACGGACGAGCTGATCCCTTCGGGGGAAACCTCCGCATTCAGGTCAAACCCCCTGGGGCTTGCGGAGTTTACCCTGAGCAGGAAGGATCCCCACTACGTCGAGCGGGCCAAGGCGGTGCAAGGCTCCGAAGCCCTGCGGCAAGCCGGTACCCCGGACGAAGAAACCCGCCAGGTCCTCCGGAAGATTCGCACCATTCCTGCCTTTGCGGATATTGAGGCTTCCCACATCGATATTGGCAGCACGATTTATGCTGCCAAGCCTGGGGATGGCTCTGCCCGGGAACAGGCGGCGTCCTGCCAGCGGGTGCTGGGCGCCAGGGCAAACCTCGCCCGGGAGTACGCCACCAAACGGTACCGGTCCAATCTCATCAATTGGGGTATGCTGCCCCTGCTCGTTACCGATGAGCGGGTCTTTTCTCTGGGGGATTATCTGTTCCTGCCGGGTATCAGGCAGGCAGTCGATGCAAGGACTGAGCCGGTATCGGCTTATGTGGTCGGGAAGGGGATTAGGGAAATATCCCTTTCCCTCGGTCCGCTGAGCGATGGGGAACGCCACATCCTCCTGGAGGGCTGCCTGATTAACTATTATGCCGCCCCCACATCATAAAGGGCGGGGACGTCCCTTAGCATTTATGTACGAGGGGACATCAAACCCATTGTTTCGGATGCCGGTAATAATGGGGCTACCTATTACTTCAAGGTACTAGGCCCCGCACCACTGGTAGGGTTCCTAGGTATAGCTTCAGTCCCCCACCAGCAGATCCTGACACTTCCTGGACTGTTGGTAGTGTTATACACGTCCCCCCAACTGCTACTAGCATGCCCACGGGGGCAACTCTGACAGTAGGGGATTACTATTTTACGATTACCCAACCGGCTGCAACTGCTCTTGGTACCAATCAGTACAGACTCGTAGCTGTTAATCAGCCCGGAAACCGTGCTGATACCAGTGCCAGTGGTGTTCCTATTGTATATGGTAGTTCTCTAGGCACTTGGTAATCCTACCCCCACCCTGCACCCGGCTTAGTCGAGTGCAGGCCCTGGGCTGGTTTTACGGGCCCTTTTCTCACTATACTACAAGCATGGAAACACGCAACAGAGAACCGCTCAAGAACAATCCTGCATGGAAAGGCCGCCGGGGCCCGGTGGTGTTGGTCATCATGGATGGAGTCGGATATGGCAAATATACGGAAGGGGATGCGGTAGCAGCTGCTCAGATGGATCATGTAAGGGCCCTGGAATCCCAGAATCCCCACACCCAATTAAAGGCCCACGGAAAAGCCGTGGGCCTCCCCTCGGATGAAGATATGGGCAACAGCGAAGTGGGGCACAATGCCATGGGCTGTGGCCGGGTCTTTAACCAAGGAGCGGCCTTGGTCTCCCAATCCATCCATACCGGGGCGCTGTTTACCGGTCAGGCATGGAAAGCCATCCTATCCACGGTGCAGGGCTCTGGAGGAACCTTGCATTTCATCGGCCTCTTTTCTGATGGGAATGTGCACAGCCATCTTGACCACCTCAAGGCCATGATAGAGCAGGCAAAACAGGAAGGGATCAAAAAAGTGCGGATCCATGTGCTTTTTGACGGTCGGGATGTGGGGGAAACCAGCGCCTTGGACTACCTCATTCCCTTTGAGTCCTTTTTACAAACCCGGCGGTCCTCTGGCTTTGACGCCCGGATCGCCTCAGGAGGAGGCAGGATGTGGATCACCATGGACCGTTACGGTGCGGACTGGGCCATGGTGGAACGGGGCTGGAAGACCCATGTCCACGGGGAAGCCCGCCAATTCGCCTCGGCGCAGGAAGCAGTGGAAACCTATCGCCGGGAGTTTCCCGGTATCATCGACCAGGACCTCAAGGAATTTACCGTGGCCGAGCAGGGACGCCCCATCGGGACCATCCAAGACGGGGATTCGGTGGTGTACTTCAATTTCCGGGGGGATCGGGCCTTGGAAATCACCGCGGCCTTTGAGGAAGAGGCCTTCGATCATTTTGACCGGGGCCGCCGGCCTAAGGTCTGTTACGCGGGCATGATGGAATACGACGGGGATACCCATGTACCCCGGCGCTACCTGGTGAGCCCCCCTTTCATCAACCGGACCATGGGGGAATACCTGGCCGCTTCCGGGGTGCGGACCCTGGCGATCTCTGAGACTCAGAAGTACGGCCACGTAACCTATTTCTTTAACGGGAACCGGACCGGGAAATTTGATGAAGCCCTGGAAACATACCGGGAGATCAAGAGCGATGTAGTACCCTTTGAGCAGCGGCCCTGGATGAAATGCGCGGAAATCACCGATACGGTGATCCAGGCCATAGGTTCTGGAAACTACGATTTCATCAGGCTCAACTATCCCAATGGGGACATGGTAGGCCATACCGGAGTATACCAGGCGGTGATTTGCGCCATGGAAGGGATGGACCTCCAACTGGGACGGCTTGCCAAGGCTGCCCAGGAAGCAGGGGCCATCCTGGTGATCACCGCGGACCACGGTAACTCGGACGATATGTTTGAACACGAGAAGAAAACCGGGAAGGTGGTCTATAAGGCCGATGGAAGCCCTAAGGCCAAGACCAGTCACAGTCTTAATCCCGTACCCTGTATCATCTACGACCCTGAATATCAAGGGGAATACCTTCGGGAGCCTTATGCCGGAGCCTTACAGGAGGGCCTGGGCATAAGTTCCATTGCCGCCACCTGCATGACCCTCTTGGGGTACGTGCCTCCTCACGATTATGATCCCTCGGTGCTGCGCCTGCACCGGATGGATCAAACACCTGGAGCAGGGCGCTTAGGTTAGTTGAAAAGCACTTTTGGGTGTATTCATCAGGGCCTCAGGGTTTTTGCTATTCCTTCCGGGGCAGGATGAGGCGGAACCGGGACCCTTCCCCGGCATGGCTTTCCACTTCTACCCTGCCCTGATGGAGCAGGGCAATGTGGCGAACAATGGAAAGCCCCAGACCGGTTCCGCCGGCTTCACGGCTGCGGGCCCGGTCAACCCGATAGAACCGTTCAAATATCCGTTCCAAATGTTCCCCCGGGATTCCTATGCCCCTATCCTGTACCTGGATAACCAGGTTTGCCTCAGTGGTATACGCCCTAGCCTCCACCTCTGAGGAGGGAGGAGAATACTTCACCCCATTATCCAGCAGGTTGATCAGGGCCTGGATAATAAACGAACCGTAAACCTTGGCGGTAAGCCCTGGAGGGCACTGTACGGTAAGGGTTATAGCTTTTTTCTTTGCCTGGAGGGAGATCCCCTGACAGGCTTCTTCCAGCAGGAACCCTATATCCTGTTCCTCCATACCGGGCCGGGGGATTCCCTCATCCTCAAGCCGCACCAGGGTCAAAAGGTCGTTGATCAGGTTCTCCATACCCCGGACGTTTTTTGCGATAATGCCAAGGCCGTGGCGGATCTCCCCAGGATCATCCAGGGAGGTGTCCAGCAGATTTTCGGAAAACCCTTTTACCAACTGAATGGGGGTACGCAGCTCGTGAGAAACATTGGCCACAAAATCCGTGCGGACCTGCTCAAGTTTGACCAGCCGGGTAATATCACTCATCACCATGACCACCCCTTCAAGGCCGACCCGCTCCTGATCCCCCGTAAGGGGCGCGGCAAAGACCCTGAAATGCCGGGCCACGCCCCCCCGGTGCAGGGTGAGGTGCAGTTCCTCCGCGGTCTTGCAGTTCAGCACCCGCTGAGCCGCCGTCTCCAGTTCCGTGGAATGGGTCCCGGCCAGCAGGGAAAGCCTACTCAGGACAGTGGTTTCATCCAGGGTAAACACGGCGCGAGCCTTGGGGTTTACCAAGTGCAGCATGAGCTGGGTATCCATAGCCAGTACTGCTTCGGTCATGCCGTTCAGAATGATCTCAAGCCGCCGGCCTTCTGCCTGGGCCTGGCCTATCCGGGAGGATAATGCCGCGGCCATACCCCGTAAGGCCTTTTCCAGCAGGATCCATTCCTTGGTGTCTTGAGGATAGGTCTCCAGGGGCAATCCTTGCGGGTTATCCGTGGCAGCTTGGGCAATCGTAAGGAGGCGCTTCACCGGACGGGAAAGGGAACGGGCAAAGAGATACACCATGCCCCCTGCAGCCAGGATAAGCAGGATCCCCAGGAACAGGAAAGGGACTGCCACGGAAGCAATACGCTGCCAGAAACTGGGCACCTGCCGGGACAGGCGAAACACCCCCTGGATATGCCCTTCCCCATCGTAAACCGGCAGGGCCGCGTAGAGGAACTGGGTCCCCAGGGTGCTCGAATTCCGGCGGGCCCTTCCTTCCTTGCCTGCCAGGGCAGCCTTGACCTCCGGCCGATCCCGGTGGTTTTCCATATCCCCGGCTTCAACACGATGAGAATCCGCAATGACCCTTCCATCGTGCTGAATACAAGTAATACGATAGGGGGTATCCCCCAAAGATGCGATTCCTGCCTGAAGCGCTTCACCGCTTTTCACCACCAGAGGCAATAAGACCCGTGCGGTATCCCGCAGAGTGCGGAGGTTCGTCTCATAATACAGGGAATTCATACAGAGCAGGACCGCGGTGATAAAGACCAGGGCCATAGTCACCGCGCTTATGAGGAGTACCCTGAAGGTTGCGGTGAATAAGGTTTTCATTTTTTCTCTATTTTTTCTCTACTAAAGCGGTAACCCACGCCCCGGATGGTTTCAATCAGGTCCCCTACGGCTTTGAGCTTTTTCCGCAACCCCAGGATCTGCACGTCCACCGAGCGATCCGTTACCGGGTAATCCGGGCCCCGGATCGCGGCGATAAGGCGGGTTCGGGAGAAGACCTGGTCTGGATGGGATAGAAAATGCTGCAACAGGGCGAATTCGGTTGCAGAAAGATCCAGGCGGGTTTCACCGTAATGGGCCTCATGCCGGGCGCTGTCCAGATGAAGTTCCCCCTGCTGCCACCGTGTTTTTTCCCCCGGATCTTCTGCCTGTTCCTCAAGTCTGCGCAAGGCAGAGCGGATTCGGGCAATGAGCACCTTGGGACTGTAAGGCTTTACCACATAATCATCCGCGCCCAGTTCCAGTCCTGCCACCATGTCCGCTTCTTCTCCCCGGGCAGTGGTAATAATAACCGGGATGCTCCGGAAAAGCCCCTCCCTTTTGAGTTTTTTGAGGACCTTAAACCCGTCCATACCAGGAAGCATCAGATCCAGGATAATGCACGCTGCGGGCTCCTGTTTCAGCAGCCCCAAACCCTCCTCCCCACTGGAGGCCATGAGCAGTTTCCATCTTTCTTTCTGCATAGCAAAGGAAAGCATCTCCTGAATGTCCGGGTCGTCTTCAATAATCAGTATCCGTTTCTGTACCACCTGAACCTCCTTGCTTACTGGGTGTGGGTGTAT
>JAITJS010000143.1 GCA_031278815.1 Treponema sp. | reverse complement strand
TTACACCCTCGTATTACGGATTTGGTCCATCGGATCAATCCCCGCTATCTGGTATTGGAACAGATATCCCGAACCAGAGAGGAACATGAAGAAGGGCTCCGGCAGCAGATGGCATATCTGCGGGTATCCGAGGCTTAGAGACACTGAGAGAATAATCTTATAGGGCATAACGTATTCGGCTCAATTTTAGTTTTGAGCCATGGTGCGGCGGCTTGACTCCCGCGGTCATAGGCAGTATACTATAAAAGTTACATACTAGATGCAGTTTCAACGGCTCAAATGGTGAAACTGCTTTAATGGGTTTGGCAAGGTCGGAGGGTTAAATCCCTTTAGCCTTAAGCTATAAAAATGGAGAGATGCGAGAGCGGTTGAATCGGACGGTCTCGAAAATCGTTGAACCCCTTGGGGTTCCGAGGGTTCGAATCCCTCTCTCTCCGGCCCTATAAGGGAGAGATGACCGAGCGGTCGAAGGTGCACGATTGGAAGTCGTGTGTACTCGGAAGGGTACCGAGGGTTCAAATCCCTCTCTCTCCGTACGTTAGTGGTACAAAAACTGAAGGTCTATCCTGGATAAGCTCCTATGCAGGATGGACCTAGCCTTACCGGTATCGCTCTTTCAGCTTTCCTGCTATTGTTAGTAATGTTTCCTTGGTATTAAGCGCCGGATCTTCCACCACCGCTTCCAGAAGCGCGGAGAGGATTATTCCCATGATGGGGCCTGGTTTGATCCCCATGATGAGCAGGTCCTTTCCTGAAACGGGTAAATCCTTGAGCGACAAGGCCCGGCTTTTGGCCAATACCGCATCAACCCGAGTAATCAAGGGAAGCAGGAAATCCTTGGGGAGATCCTGCCCGGTCGTTGCGTAAGCATCGGCTCTTCTAAGCTGGTACAGGTTGTTCAAGTTTTCTTCCCCCACCCGGATGATGAACCGTCGGACCGCCCCGTCGCTCCAGTTTGCTTCATAGTGGAACATGTGCTCCTTAATCAAATGAACTATCCCCTCAATCACCGCATTGGGGTAGTGGAAGCGGGTCAGCAGGTCCCGGCTGAGGGTAGCAGAGACCTGCTCATGCTGGTAAAAGGTCCATACCCCGTTGAGATCCAGGGAGCGGGTTACCGGTTTCCCAATATCATGGAGAAGGGCTGCAGCCCGGACCAGCCCAGGTGCCTGGTCCCGGGCTGCAGCATCGCAAGCCAACAGGGAATGATCCAGCACATCAAACCGATGGAACCCCTTCTGCTCAATGTTCCGACAAGAGGCTAGTTCTGGCAGGAGGAGTTCCAGCAGCCTGGTTTCTTCCATGAGTAAGAACGCCCGGGACGGTTGGGGAGAGGCAAGGATTTTATCCAGTTCATCTCGGATCCGTTCTGGGGAAACTTTTTCAGTGGTCTTCAGGGCGCGGGGAATGGCATCAAGGGTGGCCTGCTCCACTTCAAATCCCATCTGAGCGGCAAACCGAACCGCCCGTACAGGCCGCAGCCCATCCTCGGCAAACCGTGCTTGGGGATCTCCCACACAGCGGATCCGGTGAGCCCTTATGTCAGCGATGCCATTGAAGGGATCCACCAGGGGCCCCTTGGGGAGGGGCAGGGCAATGGCATTCATGGTGAAATCCCGGCGGGATAAGTCTTCCTCAATCCGGGCCGTATAGGTAACCTGATCGGGCCGGCGGCCATCATGGTAGCCTGATTCAGTACGATAGGTGGTTACCTCCACGGAACGGCCTTTGAAATGCACCGTAACGGTCCCGTGCTTGATACCCGTGGGGATAACCCGGGGGAACAAGGCGATCACCTCCTGAGGCAGGGCATCGGTGGCCAGGTCCCAGTCCTGAGCCTTATGACCTCGGAGAAGATCCCGGACTGCACCTCCCACGAGAAACACCTGTTTTCCATGGCGGGTAAATATACCGGCGATTTCTTGTAATATGGGGTGAATAACGAGCTTGCCCATCAAAAAACACTATACTATACTAAGCCCATGCTGGCAAAGGGAGGCATGTATGCGGGGTATCGCGGTTATAGGGGGAGCAGGCCCAGAACCTGCACGGTGCAAGGCCCTGGTGCGAGGCGCGGATATCCTGGTAGCTGCGGATTCCGGGCTTATCCTTGCGGAACAGGCCGGGTTAAAGCCTGATTGGATTGTGGGAGATATGGATTCCCTGGATGATCTCCAGCGGCTTGAGGCCTATCCCCCACCGCGGATCCTGCGCTATCCTCGGGATAAGGATCGGACGGATACGGAATTGGCCCTTGCTTTGCTGTGGGAAAAGGGTTGTGCTGAAACCTGGCTGATTGGCGGCGGCAGTGGGAGGATGGATCATCTGTTTGCCATTCAGGCCCTTTTTGAACGGGAGCCCCGTCCTCACCGTTGGTTTACCGGCAAGGAGGATATACACTGTCTCAATGCTCAGGAGCCGCTGGCCCTCAGGCTCCACCCCGGAGCGCTTCTTTCGATTTTTCCCCTGGGTTCAGGCCCCTGGGAGGTGCGGAGCCAGGGGCTTAAGTGGCCGCTGGAGGGTCTAGCCTGGGAGCGGGGTTTTTGTGGACTGAGTAATGTGCTGCTGGACGCGGAGGTTTCCCTGTTTGCAGAGGCAGGACGCTTTTTGGTGATCCTTCCCCAGGAATTCGGATTTACCCATCACTAAGTAAAGGCTGGTGCCCTGCCCTTACCCAAAACCAGCTTGACAAAATCCTTGGTAAAATCACCAATCGGCCACGCAAGGGTTTAGGCTTGACTCCTTACGAAACTTTTTCGTCATACAATTCGCACTGCAAAAAAATCCGCGATTCATTTTCTTGAGTTTTATAGCGCCCTCTACCGGATCCGGGGAATTGGCGTACCGGGCTTCTTGCCTTAGGGGGGCCTTCTGGTTATGCTGTACCCTTATGGATAAACTCATCATCCGAGGCGCTCGGGAGCATAACCTGAAAAACATCGACCTGGATCTGCCCCGGGATAAACTCATCGTCATCTCCGGCCTTTCAGGATCCGGGAAAAGTTCTTTGGCCTTCGATACCATCTTTGCCGAAGGGCAGCGGCGCTATGTGGAAAGCCTTTCTGCATACGCCCGACAATTCCTAGGCCGTATGGATAAGCCCGATCTGGACTATATCGAGGGGCTTTCCCCGGCTATTTCCATAGAACAGAAAACCACCCACCGAAACCCCCGTTCCACCGTGGGAACGGTTACCGAGATTTACGATTATTACCGGCTCCTCTATGCCAGGATCGGGGTGCCCCATTGTCCTCAATGCGGGAGAGCTATCCGTGAACAGCCGGTGGACCAGATCATCGACACGATCCTCGCCTTGGACCAGGGAAGCCGGATTCAGCTCCTGTCTCCGGTGATCCGAGGCAAGAAGGGGGAACATCAGAAGATCCTCGAAGACGCCCGGAAGGCGGGATTTGCCCGGGCCCGGATAGACGGGCTTATGGTGAACTTCGATGAGGGGACCCCCATTAAACTGGATAAACAGAAGAAACATACCATTGAGATCGTAGTGGACCGGCTGGTGATTGGCCCAGACATCCGTTCCCGGCTGGCAGAATCCGTGGAAACCGCGCTCCAAGCGGCAGATGGAATACTGCTGCTCCTGATCCAGACCGCAATCGGAGATGAAGAGCGATTCTTCAGCCAGAAAAACGCCTGCCCGGACTGCGGTATCTCTATCCCGGACCTACAGCCTCGGCTGTTCTCCTTCAACAACCCCTTCGGAGCCTGCCCCGCCTGTTCAGGCTTGGGCGCGAAGTTGGAGTTTGACCCGCACTTGGTGATCCCCGACCGGTCCCTTTCTTTTAACCAGGGAGGGGTGGTGCCCTATAACCCGGAATCTGCATGGCACCGCAGCCGCTTTGAGAGCCTGGCCCGGCATTACCAGTTCAGCCTGGACACCCCGTTGAAGGACCTTCCCAAGAAAGTCCTGGAGGCGATCCTCTACGGCAGCAAGGAGGAGATCGATATAAGCTATGAGAACCGGGACAAGACCGGTCGCTTCGAGTATCGGGCAAAGTACCCCGGTGTGTTGGAAGACTTGAAACGCCGCTACCTGGAGACCCAGTCCCCGGGGATCAAGGAGTGGCTTGAAAAGTTTATGAGCCAAAAACCCTGTGAAGACTGCGGGGGTAAACGGCTGAAACCAGAGGTCCTGGGGGTAACCGTCGGGAGCGAGGGGGTTAATGCCCTGAATATCTGGGAACTGACCAGCCTTTCGGTAAGCGATTCCCTGGCCTTTTTCGATACGATCCAGTTGAGCGAGACGGAACAGCAGATAGCCTTCCAGATATTGAAGGAGATCCGTGCCCGGCTGGGCTTTATGAAGAACGTGGGCCTTGAGTACCTCACCCTGGAACGCAAGGCCGCAACCCTCTCCGGCGGGGAGGCCCAGCGGATCCGGTTGGCCACCCAGATAGGGTCAAGCCTGGTGGGGGTCCTCTACATCCTGGATGAACCTTCCATCGGTCTGCATCAGCGGGATAACCAGCGGCTCATTGACACCCTCTTGTACCTGCGAAACCTGGGTAACACCCTCATTGTGGTGGAACACGATGAACAAACCCTCAGAACCGCAGATTACATCGTGGACTTGGGGCCCGGCGCGGGGGTTCACGGCGGTGCGGTGGTGGGCCAGGGCAGTCCGCGGGAACTGATGAAGATCAAGGAAAGCCTCACTGGGCAATACCTGGCAGGGAAGCTCACCATGGTCATCCCCCCGGAGCGCCGGCAGGGGAAGGGGACCTTTCTGCGTCTCACCGGGGTTAGGGAACATAACCTGAAAGGGATCGATGTGGCCATACCGCTGGGGGTCTTCACCTGCATCACCGGGGTCTCTGGTTCGGGGAAATCCACCCTCCTTTCAGACGTGCTCTACCCGGCCCTGGCAAACCGACTGTACCGTAGCAGCCGCGTGGAAGGGGCCTATACCAAGCTCGAAGGAGCGGACCTGATTGATAAGGTCATCGACATTGATCAGAGCCCCATTGGACGGACTCCTAGATCCAACCCTGCCACCTATGTGGGGGTATTTTCGGGGATCCGGGACCTTTTTTCCAGCCTCCCAGAGGCAAAAATGCGGGGCTACAAGAGTGGTCGCTTCTCCTTTAATGTCCGGGGAGGAAGATGCGAGAACTGCCATGGGGACGGGACCATCAAGATCGAGATGAACTTCTTGCCGGATGTGTACATTACCTGTGATGTGTGTCATGGCCAGCGCTTTAACAAGGAAACCCTGGAAATCCGGTATAAGGGGAAGAACATTGCGGATGTGCTGGCCATGACCATTGAGGAGGCTACCGACTTCTTTATACATATACCCCACATCGCCCGGAAGATGAACACCCTCCTTTCGGTGGGGCTTGGGTATGTCAAGCTCGGTCAATCTGCCCTCACCCTTTCCGGCGGGGAGGCCCAACGGGTGAAACTAGCCCTGGAACTTTCCAAGCGTTCCACCGGTAAAACCCTCTACCTGCTGGATGAACCCACCACGGGGCTCCATTTTGTCGATGTGAAGCAGCTCATGGAGGTGATCCAGCGCCTGGTGGATCAGGGCAATACGGTGGTCATGATCGAGCATAACCTGGATGTACTCTTGCAGGCGGATCACCTCATTGATTTAGGCCCTGAAGGAGGAGACAAAGGTGGTGAGCTAGTAGTCGCGGGCACCCCGGAAGCCGTAGCCGCCCATACCAATTCCTATACCGGTCAGTACCTTAAGGAACTGCTGGACCGGCACAGATAGGATAGGGAAAAATACTTTGAAACCCGGGGAAATCCTTCAGCTCTTTGACCGGGTTTTCAAATGCCTCGGGGATAGTGGAGGACATCATGGCAGCAGTGGAACGGAGCGAGGGAAAAGGTATCTTAAGTTCCTGGGATGGAGAGAACCTACGCTGCTTGACCTTAGGATTGCAGCAAGAAATATATTCACCCTATACTGAATTCGCGGAGGTAAGCGCCTTGTGGGAACATAGCAAACTGATAGATTATGAGGGGATTATACGGGTAGTCGAAGCTGCGGCTACCCGGAAAGCGCAAGCAGTTGCCCGGAAACTCAGTGCCATGGGAATCTCCGAGGAACAGATAGCCGCTGCAGGACTCCTGGAAATCGCCGAGCAGTGAATATGGGGGAGGCGGCATGGGGTCTAGGCAGTAGTACTACATTTTTGCTGGGGAACGTGAACCAGGGGAAAAAGGCCTCCTGCTTGCTTCGGATCCTGAGGACTGTATCTCTGCTCCTTTTCCTTGGGCTTAGTCAAACCCTGTATGCCCAGGAGGAGGCCCCGGTACCGGCATCTGAGACGCCGGTACTGGAGGCGCCGGCCGGTGAAGAGCTGTCCCCGGCTGAAACGCCGCCCCTTGAGCCCTCCCCGCCTGCTCCCCCCACAGCGGAAGCCCTAAGCCCGGAACAGCAGATCCTGGAGATGGATATTAAGACCTCCAGTTTAAGGGAACTAGCCACATGGTGCCGGAGCCTGGGTTTAAGCGAAGGCGGTACCAAGGATGAATTGGCCAATCGGCTTCGCGGCTACTTTATGCTCCCCCTTCCCCAAACAGTGCAGGAGGAAGAACCCGTCGAGGGAACTCCAAAACCCAAAAAGCAAACCATCATCACCATTGAATCTGCCCGGAGTACCGAATACTTTACCCTGGAAGTAGTCGATGAGGAATACGCCCGGCTACGGGGAAATGTGGTGGTGAGCCTCAAAGAGGAGGATGCGGTACACCGGATTAGCGCAGGGGAGATTCTCTACAACCGAACCCGTAATATGATGAGCGCTTCCGGTGGGGTGGAATACCGAAAAGAGTCGGGGGATACCATAGAGACCTTTAAGGGAGCCTCTATCACGGTGAATCTGGATAACTGGTCCAGTGTCTTTGTGGGAGGGGTTACGGAGAAATCCGTTACCGGTAACACCACTGCCTATGAGTTTGCCGGAACCCTCATCTCCCGCAGTGATGAAGAGGTAACCGTCATGACCCGGGCAACCATTTCCAATGCCAAGAATCCCGAGGCCCTCTGGTCTCTCCAGGCCTACAAGCTCTGGCTCTTGCCTGGTTCGGATTGGGCGGTGTTGAGTGCGGTTTTAAAGGTAGGGGAAATACCGGTGTTGTATATCCCCTTTTTTTATTTTCCCGCAGACGAGATCATCTTTCATCCCGTGGTGGGTACCCGCTCCCGGGAGGGCAATTTTGTCCAGACCACTACCTATCTCTTGGGCCGGCCCAAGACCAACCCTGCGTCGGAAAGTTCCATTTCCAAGATCCTGGGTAGCAGCGCGGATATGGAAAAGACCCGACAGGGTCTCTTCTTGCGTAGCACTGGCCGTAAGTCCCGGGATTCCAACGATACCCGGCTTTCTCTGCTGTTTGACGCCTATTCGAACTTAGGGGCCTATCTGGGAACCGAAGTGATCCTTCCCCGTAAGGGTATCTTTGGGGGGATGGATCTCTCTGCGGGTCTTGGGTTTACCCGTACGATCTACCAACTCAACTCGGGGTATTCTCCCTTTGCCCAATATGACGGCTCAGACGAATGGAACAAGAGCTCTATCTTTTTCACGGAAATCCCTTTTCGGTACCGCTTGAATACCAAAGGTTCTCTGTCCGGGAAATACGGATCCTTTACCTGGACGTTTCCCTTCTATGCGGACCCTTTCGTGGACCAGGACTTCTTGGACCGGAGTGAAGAAATGGATTGGATTACCATGCTCAAAGGGGATACCGAGGATGAGGAGACCAGTACCACCTCGGCATTGGGCTCCTATGAATGGCGACTGAGCGGCTCTATCACGCCATCGGTTACGGTCCTTAATCCCTATGTCTCCTCCTTTTCAGTTTCCAGTTTGAGCACTTCCCTGTCCTTTCGTACGAGAACCTCTGCCCGGGTATCTGCTGCTTCTCCGACTTCCCCGGAACGGCTCTTTTTCTTTCCCGATAAATTGACCCTGTATTCGATTAGTACCTCCATCGCCGGAACACCCCTGACCGTCGGAGGCACGAAGACCAGTACCGCCCCCCAAACCGATACAGAGGCGCCGGATCCCTTCCAAGGCATAGGGGTCCCCCGTTCTCCTTGGGAACATCCAGAGGAATCCGAAAGCGCTACGGATAATCCAAGCCCTTTGGATCAGTTGGGTCCCCCGATACTATCCCAAAAGTTTACGGTCCCAGGGAGCGGGAGACCTCAATTTGCCATTGATTACCGCTTGACCCCTACCGGCGCTTCGGAACTGCAATACCGCTCATCCTTGCAGAACTGGCCTGAGCGCGAAGCGATTGATTGGCAGGAAGTTTCTTCTGTTTTAACCACCGTTGGAAGTAACGGGAGCCTCGGTTTTACCTTCAGTGAGCCAAAAACAAGTCTGTATACCACGGGATTGCGCTTTTCCGGTAATGGCCAATGGCAGGGATATACCCATATTAATGAAGAAGCGGAAGAATTCAACACCCCCACGGCCCTGGATAACGCCCGTTTAAGGGCCTATAACGCCACCCTTTTTACCACATCCTACGAATTTTCCACCACCCTAAAACCCTTCTACTCCAGCTCCATCTGGGGAAATACCAATTTTCAGTACAACCTCAAGGGTCTTTTGGCGAAAAGCGTTTTTGACGGGACCGGTGCGGATCCTTCCTGGGACGTAGCATACGGTAAGTGGGATAAGGAGGATCTCACCACCCATCAAGTTGCCGCGAATATCGCCGCATCGGTTATGGATAAGGCCCAGAATCTGACGATTACCGCTGATATACCCCCAGAGGAGAATACCCTGGCAGGAAATGCCACCTTTAGGATCTGGCAGACTGAAACCGCCCTGCGGGGTAAAATACTGGAACCTTATAATGAAGAGGAACGGAAATTTGAACCGGTGTACTTTACCGAAAAACTCCTCTTCGGCAAGAACAACGCTTATTCCCTGACCCAAGAGATCACCTATGACCCGGAACTCAAGGAGTACACGAACCTTACCACCCGCCTTTCCTGGGGGGGGCTCTCCGCTTCGTATACGGCTTTGCGTTCCAGAACCTATACCTTGGAAGCTACTGGCTGGGTCCAGTCCCAAGAGGAAGAGACCCTGAACCCCAAGGAACTCCAGATAACCTATGGTAAGACCTTTAAAAAGGATAAGCTTTGGGGCAAACGGCTTTCTTTTTCCCTCTCCCTCAATTCCGCCTTATCCTTGGATTTGCAGCGCTACACCTATTCCCAGTATACCTTTACCCTGGGCTGTACCCTGGGGATCACGAACTTTCTCGATATTTCCTTGAATACGAGATCCATGAATACCGTGGTGTTTCGGTATTTGCAAAATCTGCCCTTCTTCGATCTTCCCATGGAATTGCCGGGAGAGCAAAACCTATTGGAGGATCTCTTCAATTCCTTTCGCTTTGATGATGATGCTCTGCGCAGGAGTTCGGGGTTCAAGTTAAAATCTTTCAGCCTGAATCTGGTCCATCACCTGGGGGATTGGAATGCCAAGCTCGGCATCACCCTGTCCCCTTATCTGGATCAAAGCAACGGCAGGCCGGTGTATAAATTCAACAATGAAATATCCTTTCTGATCCAATGGGTGCCTATCAGCGAAATAAAGACTGAAATAAGCGCTAATAAAGACAAAATCGTATTTAAATAAAGAATCCCCGCCGCGCAAAGCGGCGGGGTATTGAAGATTTCTCCTTGAAAGCGTATCGTATGCGGGGGAACAAATCCCCCGCGTCCCCAGTTGTACGCCCAGGGGCGGGGTCTTAAACCCCACAGGAAGAGCGGATCCGCAGGGTAATTCCCGGACTTTTTTTCTATGGGCGATCTCACGTGAGTGAGGGTTCACGGGCAGTATTGCGATATTTTTCCTTTTATGATATGGTCTAATAGGGTAATGCTATAGGTATAGAGCGTTATCTAGGTACCATTTTTTGCAGGAGGATTGCATTGATGAGAAGAACAATTAAGGTCGTGGGTATGGTATTGCTCGTTCTGGGGATTCTGTCCCCCGTATATGGGACAGGAGGGAAAGAGAGTTCCCCCGCTGCAGGTACGGGTACGGTAACCTTGGTCATGGGATCATGGCGGGCCGACGATGTGGCCCAGATGAACAACCTGCTGGCGGAATACAAGAAGCTGAAACCGAATGTTACCATTCAGTTCCGGCCTACCAACCCGCCGGATTACAACGCCACCTTGCGGTTGCAGTTAGACGGAGGCACGGGGCCTGACCTCATGTACGCACGAAGTTACGCGCCGGGTCGGGAGCTGTTCAACGCGGGATACTTTGCGGACTGTAGCGACATTCCTGGGGTCAAGCAGAACTTCAGCGAGGCAAACCTTGCCCCCTGGCAGATGCCTGACGGCAAGATGTTCGCAGTCCCCTTTGCCGCGGTTTCCCATGCAGTCTACTATAACAAGACTATCTTCCAGAAGGAAGGACTGTCTATTCCCCAGACCTGGGAAGATTTCCTTGCCCTCTGCGAAACCTTGACCGCCAAAGGGTATACTCCCCTGGCCAATGGGGTAGCCGATGAATGGGATATCCTTGAGGTGTTTTACCTGGGTATGCTCCCCAATTTTGTAGGTGGTGGGACTGATCGAGCCGCTTATGAATCCGGGGCAAAGAAACTGGAGGATTCCAACTTTGTCGCCAGTTTTCAGGCTATGGCGGATGTAGCCAAATACCTGCCTAAAGGCTATGAGTCGGTTACCTACAATGATTCTCAGGCGCTTTTTAACACCCAGCAGGCGGTGATGTTCATGGATGGCTCGTGGACCGCCGGGGTATATGCGGATGCCCCCTTTGAATGGGGACTTTTTGCCATGCCCGCACCCAAGGGCCGCCCTACCCTCATCACCTTCCATCCTGATATGGCGATAACCTACAATAAGGCTACCAAGTATCCTAAGGAATGCCAGGAATTTCTCGCGTGGCTGGCCTCACCTGGGGGAGCTGCGGTTGCCTCAAAGGCGTTGCCGGTAGGCTTCTTCCCGATGATTAACACCCCCATTACTCTGGATGACCCTCATGCCAACGAGTTCTTGGCCCTCAACAAGGGTAAGGATACGGATGCCCGTTTTGTCTGGCCTAAATTCCTGGACCTCTATGCGCCGATGAATCAAGCGGTCATCAAAGTGGTGAAAGGGGAGCAGACCCCTCAGCAGGCGGCCGGCGCTATGGAGAGTGCTGCTGCGGGTATGCGTTAACGGCTTTTTAAGGAGGGCCTCATGGCGGTAATGTCCCGAAAGCATTCCACCTTAGGGAATGGAACGATAGTAACCTGGTTGCCCTATGTGGCGCCGGCTTTGCTGTTTTATGTGGTCTTTATGGCCTGGCCCCTCCTTAATTCACTATGGTTAAGTTTGTATACCGGTTCTGCAGGCATAGGACGGCGTTTTTCCGGTTTTGATAATTTCACCAAACTCTTTACGGTTCCCCAGTACGCTGAACGGTATGGGGGTGCTTTTGCCCATACCCTTTTCTTTTTCTGTATCCATTTGGCGGTTCAGAACGGCCTGGGTATCTTGTTTGCTACCCTCTTGACCAGCAAACAGTTGAAAGGCCGGGAATTCTACCAGACGGTGATTTTTATACCCGTTACTCTGGCGGTGCTGGTAACCGGTTACCTCTGGAAGCTCCTCCTTAATCCCGTCTGGAGTGGGCCTTTTCTACAGAAACTGCACCTGGACTTTCTGGTTCGCCCCTGGTTGGGGGACCGGCTTACTGCCCTTATTTGTGTGGCCCTGGTCTCCTGTTGGCAATGGATGGGTATACCCACAATGATGTTCGTGGCGGCCCTGCGGAACATAAGCGAGGACTACTTTGAGGCAGCTTCGATTGACGGGGCAAGTGGGGTACAGGTATTTTGGCATATCAAACTTCCTTTGATTAAATCGGTGATAGGGATGATCGCCATCCTTACCTTTGTCAATAACTTCAATGCCTTTGACGTGGTCTTTGCTATGGAGAATGCCAATGGAGCGCCGAACTATGCCACCGACCTTATCGGTACCCTATTTTACCGGGTGGGTATTGCAGGGCAGCATCCCGTGGGGATTCCCGATCCAGGTATGGGAGCGGCTATTGCCACTATTACCTTTTTGGTACTCTGTCTGGGGGTTATACCGACCCTGCGGGCAACTCAGGGGAGGGACTAAATGCAGGGCCCTTCTCTTAAACAGCAGCATCGGCATATCCCCGCACACATCATTTTAGGGGTATGGTCATTGATCGTGATCTTCCCCCTGTGGGTGATGGTAATAAACTCGTTCAAAGACCGGCTTTCGATCTATCAAAACCCCTTTGGGCTTCCGAAAAAATGGAATATCGCCAATTACGGAATGGTCCTCTTGGACGGCGATTTTCTGGGGTACTTCAAGAACAGTCTTATCGCCGTGTTACTGTCCCTTATGATCTTGCTCCTTACCGGCGCTCTGGCAAGCTATGCGCTGGCAAACTGGCGGGGCACAATTTCCCGGGGCTTGTACTTTTTTTGCATCGCCGGTATGATGCTCCCCATTAAAATCGCCTCCATACGGCTTCTGGAACTGGTTAAAACCCTGGGTCTGCTGAACACGATCTGGGCCTTGATTCCGATTTACGTGGCCATGGGCATTCCGGTGGCCATATTCGTGTTAACCGAATTTATCCATGCGGTGCCCTACGAATTAACCGAAGCAGCCATTATTGACGGAGCAGGACGTTTCGGCATTTTCCTGCGAATCATCGCCCCTCTGTTACGGCCAGCCATTGCAACCGTGGCCATTTATAACCTGGTCCCCTTCTGGAACGACCTGTGGTTTCCCCTTATCTTCATCAGCGATGATCGGGCCAAAACCGTACTGCTGGGGGTAACCCGGCTCTTCGGTCAATACCAGACCGACTGGTCCAAGGTGCTGGCGGTCCTCACCCTGTCGGCCATTCCGGTTATCGCCCTCTATCTGGTGGCTAGCAAACAGTTTATCAAGGGGCTTACCGCAGGAGCAGTAAAGGGATAGGGACCCTATGGGTTATTCTAGGGGCACTCCCAGCCAATACCGGGTCTCACTCATCTGGGCACTAATACGGCCCAAGGATACGGTACTGGTGGTTTCCGCGACCAGCCATGATTTGCCATCCAAGGTAAAGCGCGCGCCTGCTCCGGGTAGATCCGCAAGACCCATGGCGTGACTGTACTTGGGGGAAACCATGATGGCTGCGGGGATATTGGCCTGTTCCAGGATGAGGGCCCACAGCAAGGCCCGGCTGTCGCAGTCTCCCCGGCCCTCTACCGCAGCGCTTACCAGGTTCACAAAATCACTGCCCAAGAGGTCCCGTTCATAGGTAAAGGATTGTATCCAAGCCAGGGCTTTTGCTGCCAGGTCCCGGTTTTCCACTGCCGGGACATTCCAGAAACGTTCCAGTATGAAGGCTGCATGGGAAAGGCGTTCAAAGGAATCCCGGTAAATGGCCTGATAAAACCGAATCCACGCTTCTTTCCACTGGGGTGAAGCGATATACCGCCGGAGGATACGGAATTCCCGATCCACCAAGGCTTGGGATGCAGCCGCATCATGCTCGTATATACGGGCCTCCACCAGCAGATCTGCCAAGGGGACGGAGCGCGGCGTCCCTCGGGGATACTGATACTCGGTGACGGGACCAGGAACCAGATACTCCTGGGGGCTGGGAGCAATCGAATCCAAGATAGAAAAATGCATATCTGGTATATTCCCTCCCCTGGCAGGTCCATAGGTCAAGGTGAGCAAGAAGGGTTTTTCTCCTGAAGGGTCTGGAGCTTCCAGTTCAATACAAAGACCCCACCCTTGGGAAAGACCGCCAGGCCCTGAAAACCGTAAGTCCATGAGGACCGCCCTTTTATTGCGATAGGTAAAGGGCTTGAGCGCTCCCTGGCTATTCAAACGCCGCTGTACATCCGCTGCCAGAGCCTCTACCGAAGGATAGGGGTTCTTTGACCGAGAACCATCACGCTGGAGGGCACCGGCATAGACCACTACATCAAGCTGGGTTTCCTCTGCTAAACAATAAAAGGAAAACCGGTCCTTTCCATCCCCTCCTGTAAGCTCATAGCCTTCAGGAGGATCGATGCGAAAGCCCCAGGTAGGGGAAACGAGGGGCGAGGGGGATACTAAAGCCGGGAAGAAGAGGAAAAGCAGGAACAGGGGGGCCCGAGTAAAGGAGATGAGTCGGGCAGGATTATTTTTGCATACCATGATAGTATAAGTTTCGGCCGTTTTTAGGGCTTAAGATACGAGGTAAAGAAGATTGAAACGTATATCCATCCTTTTTGAAAATGAACAGTGCATCGTTCTCAATAAACCCGCAGGGCTTCCGGTCCAGGGGGGCGCCCGGGTAGGGGCCTCCCTGGACCGGCTTCTTGGGGAAGCGTGGGCCCCCAAACCCTTGTTGGTGCACCGGCTTGATAAGGATACCTCAGGGATCATTCTGGCGGCAAAAAATCGGGAAGCTGCGGCCTTGTTCTCCGCCTTGTTTTCCCGGAACCGGGGCATCTGCAAACACTACCTTGGGGTTTGTGCAGGCAGGCCGAAAGCAGCAGCCGGGATCATAGCCTTTAGTCTTGCCATACGCGGGGAACCTAAGCGCGCTCAAACGAGCTATACCCGGCTTGCAGGAGACCGGGATTACTCCCTCCTTGCCCTTGAACTGGGGACCGGACGTATGCACCAGATCCGCCGGCACCTGGCCCAGATCGGAAACCCCCTCCTGGGAGACGATAAATACGGCAATTTCGCCCTCAACAAGGGGCTCCATAAAAGCAGGGGACTTAATAAGCTCTTACTCCATGCCGTACGGCTTATCATCCCCCATGCCGAGGGTCTTTTGGGGTTTTCCCTGGATGTGAGCGCTCCCCTGCCTGCGTATTTCCATGGCTTTATCGAGCGGTTTAAACCCTCAGGCGGACGGAGCTGGCCCTTCCTGCAGAACGAACCGGACCGGTAATGCGGCAAGGAGGGCGATACATAGACTACTGTGGGGGCAGGTGGTTATGGTAGAGTTGCACCCGGATGCAGTGTAAAACCTCATCGATGTTGTTTACGATTGCCATGGGTTATTCCTTTTTAACAGGTAGCAGTGAGGAGGTAGGAGCCGCGGATAGTTCCATAGCTCCGCTTCCTCATGTATAAAACGGTGAACGCCACGCTTGCGCGGCAACGCAACCCGGTGCTTTTGCCGCCGGTCTCTTTTCCCGATAACATCCCTTGGTCTTACTTGGCGTATGCGGTGACTTTAGTGTAAAATCCCAAGTACCAGGTTATTATGGTGGTAACTATTTTACCTGATGATAGGGCTTCATTTACTGCGGCAACATACCCTTCCCTTATCCCGTATCCAAAAGCCCGAGAATGACGCCATACGATGTAAGTGCCTGAGAACCATTGGAGGCCGCCTTCCTCTGACACAGAGCGGAAGGCGGGCCGGGCTACGCCACCGCCCGTACCCGCTATGCTTCGGCTGTTTCCGCAAGCGCCATTTCGCGGCGAATCATGCGGTTGATCAGTTCCGCCAGGGTTTTGTTGGTCGCCATCATTTTTGCTTTAAGGTATTCGGTAGAGAATGTGTCAAGGACAATCACCCGCTCACGGTTTTTGATAAACGGCCCCTGAACCTGGGGATTCGTCTTCGGCGTGGTTTTGGTCAACATCTCATCAAGAGCGTCCGCTTCTTCGTCAGTCAAAATCGGCATAGTAAGCCCCTTTCGGTATTTTTTGCAGGTATTCGTTTTCGTGTCAAAACCGACAACCAGATACGTGTTGTTAAACCCTTCCATCAGCTCGTCTACCAAGGCAGTTGCCATTGCCGTTTCAATATCCAGTTTGGTATATGCTTGAAAAAGGAGTTTTGAATAATGACCGCGAATTTGCCCAGTTAAATCCGCGGTCATTATTGGCGTTTATCAATAGTAGTCTCCGGTTCCCCGCCAGCCACCTGGGTTACGGTTAATCCTAGGCATCCACGTCTTGGTCGGTTGAACCATTTTTAAAATCCGCCGGCTATGCTACGGTTACCGTTGTTGAATCGAATGTAACGGTTTCTTTGGTATAGTCGTCAAAAAGCCCATGACCTGGTTTTGCAGGATCACGACTTTGTCCTATTTCACGTATCTGGTTGCTGGTAATAACCACAGGCGCCGCATTATTTTTATTTTTAAAGTTTTTGAATCGTTCCGTTTGTTTTTCTTCATTATGATAGAAACTCCTTCGTGTGCTTTGAACGCTTGTGGTTTTATGTCCCGCCGACAAATACGGGTGTCAGGTACTCGTAGGTTCCCCTCAGCCTGCCATACCTAAAAAGCACGGATGGCACGAACTGCATTTGTTCTCTCCTTGCGGGTGTTATTGTTGTAGCTCTCTCTGTCGACTTGCCAGCCATCGCTAAATCTCTGAACCCACACATCAGTCGCACTATACGAGCTTGATTCCGATGAGGACCAGTAAAAACCCATTGAAAAATCTCCCATCAAATTGAGTCTTAATTCTGTGTAAATTAAGTTTAACTCATCCTTGCTCGGTAAAAAAAAGTCCTTATACCCGCCTTGGGAATACTGCTGCGCAAGCTCCGCCGCCCTGCCGCTTTCCCCCGAATTGCGCAGGTAATACATGATGCTCGCCGTATTCCGCTTCCCCATTCCCACTGTGGTACTCGTCCCTTTTAAGTTATAGTTCATTGCTCCCCACTGAACGGCTTTCCCGGCATCCTGAGAGGCAACCTCAAGATAGCGCCAGCCGTCGCTGTAACTCCCCTTATCGTAGAAGATGAGTCCCCCTGCCGGGCCGGTATCGCCGATTTTGTAGGCTTTGTTCGTTTGCGCTGCCGCTGCAGGTCCCGAACTGCCTGCCGGTACGGCTGGGCTTGCCGAAGAAACCGGCGGGGCGTTCTGGTTCCCGGACAGGAGGAACGTAACCTGGTGATTATTACCGAGGTTATAGGAAAACTGCGCCTCAATGCGGGCTGTTTCTACATTGATCACCTTCACCCTGAACCGGTATACGTCCCCCAGATTGGTCAGCGATCCGGTAACAATGGCCTGAGCTCCCAACTGCCTCCCTATCGCCTGCGCCGAATCGTCGCTCACATCTCCGGACAACTGCAAGTTCATCTCCTTGCGGATAAGGTCGAGGCTTTTGCGCTCGATAACCGTAACTTTGCGGTTCATCACCAGCGCGCCGGAGAGTTCCTCGATAACATAGTCGCTGAATGCCTCTGCGGTGGAAGTGAAGTTCAGCACCGCGAGTTTTGCTCCGGCGGAAAGCCGCGCTTCCACATCCTTCGCCGCCTGGGTGATGACTCCATCAAGGCTCATGGCTTGCTGTGCCTGGAGGTTTCCGGCACAGACAAACAACAGAACACCGAACAAAAACAGCCCAGTTCGCTTTACTATATTCAACATTACATGCTCCTTATAAAAAGTTTTGAGGGCGCATCACAACACGCTGTATACGCGCCCTTCGTATATACCTCTTCCCTTCCACGTTGTACGTCGTTTATGCGCGTACTGCATATCCCTCTTGTGTACTAATTTGCCATAGACGCCTCCTTTTTCCATGCCGCAAGCGTATAAAAAAGGCAAAACGTCCCGATGCGAAGACAGTCCTGCCTTTTTACGGTAAAGAGCGTGTGCATTTACGCTGGCAGGGGGTGACAAGAACTCTGAGCGGCCCATAACTGCTTGCTTGGATGAAGTCTGCCCTGAGAACTGGCTTGTAGTTGGCGCTTAGTCCTCTATCACTCATAGCTGGTATATTTCTATCTCAAAGCGAAAGAATATGCAAGAGGGGGAGTCCCGATAAGGGGAGCTTGTCCAGGGCTCAGCCGTCTTTATCAAAGGCGGAACGTTTTGCTATACTATGAACAGGGATAAATCCTTAACATGAAGCGTTGCAAGGATTCGCGCTCATGTTCACCCTGAGCGCCGCTCATAGCGGCATAGTAAGGAGAAAGTTATGTCCCCAGTCAAGACAACAAGGGGAAAACGCGCAAGACCCGCCCGAAGAACGGCTAGAAAGGTGACGCTGGATGATGTATGGGCAACCATAGACGAGATCGGTCAAGCGCATAAAGAGACCGAGGCGGCCTTTAAAGAGACGCAAGCCACCGTAAGAGCGATCGGTCAGGCACATGAAAAAACCGAGGCGGCCCTTAAAGAGACGCAAGCCACTGTAAGAGCGATCGGCCAGGCACATGAAAAAACCGAGGCAGCCCTTAAAGAGGCGCAGCGGATAGTCGGCGATCTGGGCAACAAATTCGGCGATGAGGCCGAACACACCCTGGTTCCCGGTTTGCCGGAAAAGTTCAGACCCTTCGGCTTTAATTTTGGCGTGCTTAACCGCAACCGGAAAATAAAGGACGATGAGCATAGTATATACGCCGAAATAGACGCTTTTCTGGAAAACGGTACGCAGACGATGACCGTTGAGGTGAAAGCGAAGCTCCAGATGGCCGATGTGGATACCCACATCAAGCGCATGGAAAAACTGCGAAGATACGCGGATTTGCACGGCGACAGGCGGGAATTTTTCGGGGCCCTGGCGGCGACGGTGGTATCCGACCGAGAAAGGGAATACGCGCTTAAAAAGGGGTTTTATGTCATAGAGCCTTCCGGGGAAGACGTGAAAATAACAAAGCCCAATACCGAGTGGCGCCTATGATTGCGTGCGTGGGCGAGGTCTGCCCTGAGAACCATGCCTGGGCCAGTGGTCGTGAATCATCGCGGTAAAGACTTCGGCGGATACGCTCATGTTGCTGATATAGTAGTGGTCGGTTACGGTCGTAACCCCTGCCACTGTTTATCCCGTATCTTTTCTGCTCTGGCGCTTTGACACCCCTCGGACTAAGATCCGCAACATCTATGGTTACCACTATTGACAAACTAAAATAATATTCGTTATAATGCATATTAATATTATAGGATTTATATATTATTAAACATAGAGAGAAGATATATGACAAACAGAGTGGTAGATAACCTGACGGAACTGGTGGGGGACACACCCCTCCTGCGGCCCCGTAGGTTTATGAGGCTGGCGGGAATTGAGGGGGCTGATCTCCTCCTCAAACTGGAGTATTTTAACCCCCTCTCTAGCGTGAAGGACCGCATCGCCAAGGCTATGATCGAGGACGCTGAGGCCAAGGGCCTTTTGAAGACCGGGATGGTGCTTATCGAACCCACTTCGGGTAATACGGGGATCGGCCTTGCCTTTGTGGCGGCGGCCAGGGGGTACCGCCTCATCCTCACCATGCCCGACACTATGAGTATTGAGCGACGGCAGTTACTCTTCGCCCTGGGGGCGGAACTGGTGCTAACGCCCGGCGCCCTGGGTATGAAGGGGGCGGTGAACAAAGCCCTGGAACTCAACGCCCAGATCAAGGAGAGCCTGGTGCTCCAACAGTTCGCTAATTCCGCCAATCCGGATATTCACCGGAAAATCACGGGGCCCGAAATTTGGGAGGCCACATCGGGTAAAGTGGACATCCTGGTGGCAGGGGTGGGCACCGGCGGTACCATCACCGGCGCGGCGGCTTTCCTCAAGGAGCAGAAGACCGGGATAAAGGCGGTGGCGGTAGAACCAGACGCATCGCCGGTACTGTCGGGGGGTAAACCCGGGCCGCATCAGATCCAGGGCATTGGGGCGGGTTTTGTGCCCGACGTGCTCGACCTTTCAATTATTGATGAAATATTCCGAGTGCGGAATGAGGAGGCGGTGGACACTGCCAGGGCGCTTGCCCGGGAGGAGGGCCTTCTGGTGGGCATATCCTCGGGGGCCGCCGCCTTTGCCGCGGCGAGGGTTGCCGCCAGAACCGAAAACAGGGGCAAAACCGTTGCGGCCATTCTTCCCGACACCGGCGAACGCTATCTTTCAACGGTACTGTGGAAAGATATTCCCAAAACAAAAAGCCCCATCTGGTATTAAAGGAGAAACCAAATTGAGTACGATTGTTGACAGGCCCCGGTACGTATGTGCCCTGGGCGGCGCACTGGCGCTGATGAGGGCCATGCACAGGACTATTCCTATTGTACACGCCGGCGCGGGTTGCGCGTACAACTACTACATAGGCGGCAACGCCGGCGCGGGTTATTGGGGCGGCGGCTACTGTGGCGCGGTGTCCATACCTTCTACCAACGTGGCCGAAAAGGAAATAATCTTTGGCGGCGAGGGTCGCCTTGAAGAGCAGATACGCACTACAGTGGAACTTATTGACGGCGACCTCTACGTTGTTATTTCAGGCTGTCAGGTTGAAATGATAGGCGACGACATACGCATGGTGGCGGACAATATGGCAGGACTGCCGGTTCTGGCGGTGCAGACGCCAAGCTTCAAGGGTAATTCCCAGCAGGGTTACGACCTCCTGCTGGAAACGCTTGCGAGGAAATACATCATCAAAACTGAGGCCAGACGGAAAAACACGGTTAATGTTTTCGGCGTAATTCCCGGAAACGATCCCTTTTACAAAGGCAACTTAAAGGAGATAAAGCGGGTTCTCGCCCTCATCGGCGTTAACGCCAACACCTTTATCGGCGAAGGGGAGACCCTCGACAATTTCCGCAACGCCGGAAGCGCCGAACTCAACATCGTGCTTTCCGATGTGTATGCTCCCCTTGCAGCGGCGGCATTTCAGGAAGCCCATGGAATTCCCTTTATACGGGAACAGTTCCCTATCGGCTTTTTCCAGACGGAACGGTTCCTGCGCAATGTGGGCAAGGCGCTTGCGATAGAGGAGGCACTTGTCACTAAGGCCGTCAAGGCGGAAGAAGAAATCTACTTTGATTATTTTGAGCGTATCGCCGATATCTACAACGACATTGAACTCCAGCGTTACGGAGTCGTGGCGGCCGACTCCAATTACGCTCCGGCAGTCTCCAATTTTATTTCCGATGAACTGGGCTGGGTTCCCCACCTTACCATGGTGACGGACCCCGTTACCGAAAAAAACAAAGCTTCCCTGGACAGGCGCTTTAAAAATTATTCGTCGGGACTTGAACCCAAGGTTTACTACGATACAAATGCCTCGGCCCTGCGGCATTACCTTACCGCCAACTGGGAACGGAACCGCAACCACGACTATTACGAACCCTTTGCGCCGGCGGTGATATTCGGCAGCGTGTACGAGCGGGATTACGCCGAAGAACTGGGCGTTCCCCTGCTTTCAATTTCGTTCCCCATAACAAACAGGGTTGTATTTAACAAAACTTACGCGGGCTTTAACGGCGGCCTTGCCCTGGCCGAAGACAGCTTCGGCCTGCTGGTGGCAGCGCGCTAAAGCGATGCGGTAAAGAGGAGGATCTATATGGCAATGACGATTGAACGAGCGGCGCCGCCCAGGGAAGACAGACTTCAGGCGGGGACCGCCTATTGCGGAACCTGCGCGCAATTACGAGAACGGCTGGGTCGCAAGGACGGCGGCTGTTTTAACCAGGCAAACCGGAGCTTCGGTCAGAGTTTCGGCTGTCAGTTTACCCTGAGCCTTGCCATGCTCAACACCCTGCGGAACACGGTAGTGATTGTCCACGGCCCCGTGGGATGCGGCTTCTGGTCCGTCGGCGGTATCGGCGCGACCAGGAACATGAAACGCCTGCGGGACCCCGCCCAGGGCAGCACGATACAGATTTCCACCAACCTTGACGAAAGCGACGTAATTTCCGGGGGCGAAACGAAACTGCGGGAAGCGGTGATCTACGCCGACAGGGAATTCCGGCCCGAAGCCATCGTGGTTACCTCCACCTGCGTTCCCGCCCTCATCGGCGACGATGTGGATAAAATCCTCGACGAACTCAGGAAGGACGTTTCGGCAGACTTGGTGTCGGTAAACTGCGAAGGCTTTAAAACAAAACTCATGGCCACCGCCTACGACGCAGTATACAACGGGATACTCAAGAATTTAAGCAAAAAGAAAACCGAGCGGGAAAGCCTCGTGATCCCCGACAAACTGGACGACATACTCTGGAATTACAACAACGCCCGCACCGTCAACGTGTTCAACGTCGGCTCCATGGGACGGCCCGACGAGTTGGAGCTTGCCCGGCTCCTCACCGCCCTGGAACTCAAAGTCAATTTTATTCCATGTTTCGCGTCTCCCAAAGACTTCCGCAAAGTCCTGGATGCTGCGCTCAATGTAAGCATTTGCGGTACCCACGACGATTACTACGTCCAGCATATCTCTGAAGCATACGGCATCCCCTCCATCATCGACACCATGCCTATCGGCAGAAAGGGAACGGGACGCTGGCTTATGAAAATAGCGGAGCATTTTCATATTGAGGAACAGGCGAAACTGCTTATTGAAAAAGAAGATGCCGCCCTCGACGAAGCCCTGGAGCCTTACCGGAAAATCCTCAAAGGGAAACGGGCTTATATATCGGGGGGCGAAATGCGCATATTCGTTACCGCCGAACTCGTTAACGACCTGGGCCTCGAAATCGCAGGTCTCAAGAGCCACCACATCGATCATTTTGTTGAACCTGTCCTGGATGACGCGCCCGTTTCCGGGGACACCTGTATCGACATCGCCTCCCAGCATCCCTTTGAACAGGCGAACCTGCTCCGCAAAATAAAACCGGACGTGCTTTTAATGCACATAGGGGGCGGCAATTTTACGGCGAAGCACGGGCTTCCGGTGCTGCCCCTGTTTAATCCTGGCTTTAATTACATGGGATATTCAGGTGCGTTTGAAATCGCATACCGGCTCAAACGAATCTTATCAAACAGCCAGTACAATAAAAACATTCAGAAGTACCGCCCCCTCCCCTACCGGGAATCGTGGTACGAAAAGGATGTGGGCGCTTATATTAAGGAGTGATCCGATAAGGCCGCTCTATGTTATTGGAAACCGGTGTATATCAGGGAAGTTAGGGATTCAATTTTTCCCGAATATATGCATCGGTTCCCCAGCAGCAAAGGGCCTTTCCGGTGGATAAGGGTATCCAAATATGAATCCCCGCTTGTCGGAATTTCTTTTACTTCAAAATAACCGAATTGTACCAGAGGAGTTGAACTGTGGGGACAAAGATGAATCACCGGCTTTTTGCCGTCAACACTCCGCAATAATTTTAACAGATAGGTGGCGGCGAATTCCCTGTAGCGTTTTTCACCCAATATCGAAACCTTCGCGTAAGGGTCAGCCAGCGAAACAATACCTGCGCCTGAATCAATTGATGCATTAAGATAGTGTTCCATACTTGCGGTAATTGAATCAAGGGCGGAATGGATCGCTTCCCGGTGTTTTGCGCACCAGCGGTAAAAAAGTTCAGGCTTGACGAGGGAAGCGAGAACCGAATAGGGGCCGTTAAGTTTTAACAGGACCTTTTTCTCTTTTGACGCGCCGCCTATCTTGTCAACTACGTTTTTGATCACTGCGGATTCGCCAAAGGAGGGAATAGTGTAAAGCGCGTCCGGTTCGGTAAAGAGCGGGCGTATAACTGCAAAGCCGTTGGCGGTTGTTTCATATTCCGCTCCCAGGGCCTTTGCCTCGGTGGTAAAATCATCCGGAAAGGCGATGATATTGTTATGGGCGGTATTTCCCGTAATGTGTCCCATGCACAGGGCGTTCAGGTCAAAATCGGTGTCAACATGGCGCTCCATTACTCAGAACCCCATATATTTGATAAAGGTACGCTCAAATTCAGCATCCTGGGCAAGCTCGATCTTTTCCACCCGCGCGGTTACTTCCTTCATCTTCTGCCTGAACGAGGCGTTCAGCAGAAACGCCTCGGCCCCGGAAAGGGAGGTGTTTCCGGCAAAAACAATTTTTCCCCGGCACCGGGGCGGGAGGAGGCCGATACGAAGAAGGCTTTCCTCGTTGAGGTGGAAGCCGAAAGAGCCGGCGATGATTATTTCATCTATATCTCCGGCATTGTCCCCGGTACCGGCCCCGAAATCGAAGCGGGAAAGGAGCATCTCAATGCCGCAGCGTATGGCGCCCTTGGCAAGCTGGATCTGCCGTATGTCTTTTTGGGCGAGGTATACATCCTCCGTAATAAAAAAGACGTTTTTCCCTTCCATCTGCCCCATGCGTTCCTGTAACAGGGCGGAATAATTGCCTTTATCGGGGGGAACAAACCGACCCCGGCTGTCGATGACGCCGGTACGGACGAGTTCTCCTGCAATGTCAAGCAGTCCGCTGCCACAAATTCCTGCGGCCTTTCGGCTATTTTGGCCGCCGCCGATCACCGCGTATACACAGGAGCCGTCGTCATTAATGGTGAAGGATTCAATGGCGCCAGCGCCGGCCCTCATGCCGCAGGAAATATTCATCCCCTCAAAGGCGGGGCCTGCCGCTGTGGACGCCGCCGCGATACGGCCGTCTTTGGCAAAGGCCATCTCCCCGTTTGTTCCGATGTCGATAAAAAGAACGCTGCCTTTTCTTTCTTCCAGCCTGGTTATCAATAAACCGGAAGTAATGTCGGTACCCACATAGGCTGAAATAATCGGCGGAAGATAAACGCGGGCAAAGGACGAAACAGCAAGGCCCCTTTCCGTTGTATGGCAGCCGCCAAAAATGGCCGGCGTATAGGGGTACTTCCCAAGGCCGGACGGATCAATGTTGCAGGCAAGGTGCAGCATGGTGGTGTTGCCGCTATACACAAGCTCGTAGATGCGGGCTGGCGAAACCTTTGTTTTCCGTGTTAAATCCCCAATCATTTGATTGAGTTTTTCGATAAAGGCTCGGTATAAGACCGATAGGCCGTCATCTTTACCCGCAAAATGGATGCGTCCCAATACATCCTGGGCGTAATTTGACTGGGGGTTCAGCGCCGAGACGGAGGCGAGACTTTTCCCCCGCGCAATATCCACCAGATTCGCCACAATAGTTGTGGTGCCTATATCGACCGCAAGGCCGTATACTAAACCGCCGGTATCATGGTCCTCAATGCCCAAAAGTTCTTCCCCGCCGTAGACTTCGGTCTTGCCGTTCACCAGTTGTTTGGTAATAAAAGGTTCCAGGGGATATGCAAAGCTCGTGCCCTCGGAAAGAATGCGGAGGCTGTCGTTTTCATGCTCGTAATCCCGCAGGATATAGGCGGCGTCCGCTTCGACCGCTTCCTGACAGGCAAGGATAACCGCGCCGCTCCCGGCGTTCCGTACCCCGCATTTTCCACAGAGCCCAAGGCCGTTACAGGGAGTTTCGATTTTAATTCCCCCAAGACGGGCAGCCTCAATAATCTTTTGGCCCTTCACCGCCTTTAGGGTTGTCTTTTTTTCGGCGCCTCTTTCAAAACTAATAAAAACAATGTCAGGCATCCGGCCTCTCTTTTACCGCGGCGGTAAAGGCCCGGATGTTTTCAAGGGGGCTTGAGGTTGAAAGGCCGCAGGCAGGAGCGATGATGTCAATTCCTCTGTCAAAAAGAATTTTGGCGGCCTTTTGTATGCGCCCGGGATCGCCTGATTCCAAAAGATAGGTGCTTACATTTCCCATAGTGGTAACAGCGGGATTTTCTTTTTTGACTAGCGCGAGATTCACCATAGCGTCAACGCTGAGGGCCTCGCTTTCAAGGTTGTAAAGATGCTGTTTAACCCGGCCCACATCACCGCAGATGTGGACAATTACGGGTTTCCCGGCCTTGTGCAGGGCCTGGATGATCTGATTGAGATAGGGCAGGGCGTATTCCTCAAAGAGCCGGGGGCCCAGTATTTCTCCTGTGGCAGTAGGATCGGCAATGGATACAACCGAAGCGCCGCTTTCAGCCATGCCCAGGGCCCAATCAACAAGCTGTCCGGTAACATAAGCCAAAAGCCGGTGGGCGTTTTCCCTGTCCCGGTACAGCTCTTTGAAGAACGTCATGGGGTCTACCAGAGAAGCGGCGCTGCTCACGGGCCCCGTGATGCTGCCGATGACGGGAATGTCTTGATGCCTGCGGGAGAGCGCGTTTATTGCCTCAAGAACCGCCGCACCCCGTCTACTTTTTGCGACAGCCCCATTGGGTACAAACTCAACATCCTTAACATGGGGGAAATTTTCCCTGGCTACCTTGGGTTCGCAGGTGAGGGAGCCGTAATTGATACTGCTGCCCAGGGCCTCGGGTTCGACGGTCATGCAGAAGGGAACGCCGTAATTTTCAAAACCCGTAAAGGCCTGTACATCCTCGGCAAGGCCCGCCATCAGGCCGCCCTCGTGGTGGGCCTCGGGAAGGGTGCGGCCCCCCTTTTGCATCACCTCGACGATGGCGGCGTTCATCATGCCGCCGGGGCAGATGACCGGCGGCCGTTCGATCCCCTTTTTATCCAGTTTCCGCTGGAGCTGTCTCATAAGACGTTCATGGGGAGAAAAAGCGCCGGACATATCAGGCCCCAGCAACGAGCGCGCTGCAGAGCCGCACCGCGTCGTTGGCGTTCTTGGAATAACCGTCGGCCCCGATGCGATCCGCAAAGGCCTGACTGATGGGTCCGCCGCCGACGGCGACCTTAAACCTGGCCCGTATGCCCCGCTTGACCAGTATTTTTACTACTTCTTCCATGTTGTCCATGGTTGTTGTCATAAGGCTTGAAAGAAGTATCAGCTCTGCCCCAATCTCCTCAGCCTTGTCCACAAAGACCTGGGGCGGCACATCCCGTCCCAAATCCAGGATTTCAAACCCCGATGCTTCAAGCATGATCTTCACCAGGTTTTTCCCGATATCGTGGGTGTCGCCTTCAATAACACCGATAACCCCTTTGTGCTTTACCGTAATATCTTCCTGTTTTAGATGGGGCTTTAATACACCGATGCCGGCGTTCATGGCGTCAGAGCAGATGATAAGTTCGGGGACAAAATACGCTTCCTCGTCAAAGAGTTTTCCCGCCCGCTCCATTCCCTTGGCCAGCCCCTTGTCGATGGCAAGATAGGCATCGACTTTTTCTTCCACCGCCTGGTTGGAATATTTGACGGCCCTTTCCTCATCCATGTCCACGACCGAATCGGCAAGTTTCTTCAGTAATTCCTCGCTCATTTTATTCCTCCTGTAATACCGCTCAAGCGGCGCCGTTAAACAAGTATTCACGCCCCGTCCTTGTCAGAGCCCTGATGTTATCCGCCGGTGTGGCGGGCGGTATATCGCAGCCGGGCATGAGCAGAAAACCCGGTTCATTGCCGGCATCGGCAATACATTCCAGGCTGGCCTTCGCTACCCCTTCAGGGCGCTCCTTAAGCATTACCCCGGCGGGGTTGACGTTCCCGGCAAAGGCGGTTTTTTTGTTAAAGACTTCCCGGCATTTTTTAAGGTTTACCTTGTAATCAACGGAAATTAATTCGGCGCCGATGTCATTGAGGAGATCAAGCCGGTTTTCGATATTGCCGCAGATGTGGAGCGCTGTCCTCACTTTTTTCGCCTTGAGCGTGTCAAAAACTTTTTTGAAGGCCGGGAGGGCGAAGACTTCAAAATGTTTGCGCGAAATCATGTCTCCCGAAGTAGTCGGTTCCGCCAGCAGAAAGAAATCAACACCGTTGTCGATATACAGTTCCGCATAGGCAATATAGAGGTCAACGGTAAAATCAATGAGACGGCGCACCGCATCGGGGTTTTTATATACGTCCCGCATGAGGTTTTCCGCGCCGTAGAGAAGCCCCGCCAGAGTAAAGGGCCCCCAGCGCGTCAGGGCAAGGTAATTTTCGCCGTTGACCTTATGGGCCAGTAACCGTGAAACCTCAAGGATAAAACGAATCTTTTCATCATCTTTGATTTTGTTGATGTCAAGACTGTCCACATCCTGCGGATCCTTAATCAGCGTCTCGATTACATCGGGGGTTCCCTTGAGGCGGAACTTTATCCTGCCACCCAGCGCGCCGATGACAATGTTGTTATAGCCCGACATGGCCCATACTATATCGGAATTGACGCTGTTATAGGCCCGGTACAGGATTTCCGCCGCTTCTTCCGCTGGCGTGACAAGCGCTTTTTCGAGGGAAAGGCCGTTTGAGTTGAGTGCCCAGGCCCCTGCCGACATCAATGTCGCGGGAAGCCGCGGCGTTGGTCGCAGGTCCAAAAGATTCGTGATAATTTCTTTCGAGTTCATAATGTTCTCCTATCAGGTTTTCCGTTTAGCTTTTCCAGCGCAGCAGAAACTTCTGCAATTTGTTGAAAAAGAAGGTGATCGCCGTTATGACGATGCCGATTACAATAACGCCGGCGATGATGCGGGTGTAATCGCCGAAGTCGGAGAAGTTTTTTACATAATAGCCGAGGCCGCTCCTGCCTCCGATCATTTCCGCCGAGGTGAGCAGGATAAACGAAACCGTCAGGCCCTGGTTACAGCCGATAAAGATCTGAGGCAGGGCGGCGGGCAAAATGATCTGGAACAGCATGGGGATCTTCTTCACGTTAAGGGACAGCGCGGACTCAATGACCTGACGTTCCACATGCAGCACCCCGCTCATGGTTCCTGCGAAGGCAGGCCAGAACGAGGCGAGGAAGATGACCATCACCGAAACGGAACGGAAGGTCGGCAGGAGGGCGATGCCGTAGGGTATGTAGACCACCGGCGGTATGGACCCGAGAAACTTGGAGATGTAGACCGCCGCGTTCCCCGCCCTGCTGTTCCAGCCGAGGAGAAGGCCCAGAGGAATTGCCAGGCAAAGCGCGAAAACATAGCCCTGCACCACGATGCCCAGGGACGTCCTGATATTGCCCAGGATGACGCTTCCGTCCCTCACGGCCTGTTCAAAGACGGTGCCGGGAGGTGGGAAAAAAGATTCCTTGAGTATATTGAATTTCGCGGTGAAAAGGGTCCATAAAATGATAAACAGATACACAAAGCCGCTTATATCGGCAAACAAATGCACCGTTTCCGTTTTCTTTACGAGCATTGATATAAGTATAAAAACAATTTCAACGGCGATGATAAAAACAAGCGCGTAAGCGGGATGGGGATTTTTCGCCTTGTCTTCAAAAATCTGAACGAGTAAAAAAATAATAAAGAGAACATGGGCCGCTTTTACAAAGCGCGCTTTAAGAAGGCGTCCTACGGCGGCGGGAAAAACCGCTTTTTTCATATTGCGCTCCCAAAATCGTTGAAAAACAGCGCCAAAAGTTCATTCCGGAGTTTGGTATATTCGGGGGTCTGAATCAACGAGGCGCGGTTTCGGGGCCGCTCAAAGGGAACGGCTATTTCGCGGTATATTTTTCCGGGGCTGTTACGCATCATGATGATCCTGTCGGCCAGGAGGATGGCCTCGTCGATGTCGTGGGTAACAAACACGACGGTCTTGCGATCCTGCAATCGGGGGCCTTCGCCGGGGGGATACACCACATCGTCAGCGCCCCCCTCCCAGAGCCTTAAGAGAAGTTCCTGCAAAATGGTCCTGTTCCTGGCGTCCACCGCCCCAAAGGGCTCGTCCATAAGCAGTATTTCCGTATCCATAGCAAGAGCCCGGGCAATGGCAACCCGCTGCCTCATTCCTCCCGAAAGCTGTCCGGGGTATTTGCCGCTTACATGCTCAAGCCCCACTTTGGCGAGAAAAACGGCGGCCTTGTCCAGACGTTCCCTGCGGGGAAGGTTTTTTTTCACCTGTTTAATACCAAAGGCCACATTGTTCCGCGCGGTCATCCAGGGAAAAAGCGAATAATGCTGAAAGACCATACTCCGGTCAGGACCAGGACCGGTAACCTGTTTGCCGTCAATAGACGCCGCTCCCGCGTCCGGGCGGCGCAGTCCCCCCAGGATGCCCAACAGCGTACTCTTGCCGCAGCCCGAGGACCCTATGATGCTGACAAACTCCCCTTGCTCAACAGCGAAGGATATAGCTTCCAGGGCGGTAAACACCCCGTTCCCCTCCCGGTATTGAACGGTCAGCCCGCTCACTTCAATCTTGTGCACCCTTCTTCCTTTGTTCATGATACAAGGGCGGCGGCGGTTTGAGGAAAAGCAGGAGGCCCGCCGTCGCCCCGGAAATTAGTTGTTATTCAAAGGCTTTCCCAAAACCAACCGAGTTTTATGAAAGGATCATTCATACTGGTTAAAATGATCCAGTAGTCCCTTGTATATCGCGTCATTGGGATTGGCCTTTAAGAGGCTGTCCAAGGCCGCCTTGTAAATGGCGGTATTGTACAGCGGTTCGATGTCGTAGTCATGGGTATAACCAAAGGCGACCACGTCTTCCTTTAACGCCACCGTTGCTTTCTTGTCCGGATCGGGACTGGAAACGCTGTGGCCGCCGTACACCTCGTACTCCACCAATTCCCTTGCCAGGGGGATGTATTTGTTCACATCGTCAATGGTCTTTGCGCGGTTCTCCTGGGAGAATTTATACGCCTTTATAAAAGCCCGTTCCGCAGCCTCAAAGAGAGCGGGATTCGCCTTGAGCGCCGGAGTATGGGCCACTTGACGGCAGCAAGGCTGATTGAGGAATTCGGCCTTTTCATTGCAATAGTAAACCACCGTATAACCTTCGCTCCGGGCACGGGATGCGTAGGGAGAGTAGACTGATACGGCATCAATTTCTTTGTTCTGAAGGGCGTTGTACGCTTCGGTCTGGTTATTGAAATACACAACCTGCACATCCTGGCCTGGTGTGAGGTTATTGTTTTTCAGCAGCACCAGAAGCTCGTACTCCTGGACGCTGTTTTTGACCGTTGCCACGTTCCTTCCCTTGAGGACAGTGATGTCCCCTTCCTTAAAACCCGGAGGAACCAATTCGGTTTTGATGACATAACCGTGCCCGTTGGTCATGGCGCCGCCGAAGATCGTGAGGTCATGACCGGTGGACTGGAAGGTTACTACCGGAACCGAACCGATAAAAGCCACGTCCAGCTTGCCGGACTCAAGCCCTGCGGCAAGTTCAGCGGCGCTGGCGAACTGGGTCAGCACCGCGTCCAGACCCTCTTCGGCAAAGAAGCCTTCTTCCTTGCCAACGAAGGCCAGAAGGTGGGCTGTGGAATTGAGGTGTCCCAGGTTAAAGGGCTTTAAGACCGCAGGCTGGGAAGTCGCGTCGGCCTCCTGTCTGCCGCCTCCCGCCATGAGCAGGGAAACAGCGGCGCAAGACAAAAACAGGGTAACAAAAATTCTTTTCATAAAATCCTTTCTTTTGACCGGCAACGACGAAACCATCTTCGCCGGTCTTTTGTATAATAATTCCTATATTAATTATAGGAATCCTGGTTAAAAAAATACCGCTAGCGGGCAGTATCCGAAACGCCTGAAAGGGCCACGAAAGTATTCCGCACCAGGGCGGCCACATCCACATCAGCGTCAAGCAAACCGATTTTCTGAAGGTCCCGGGCATTGCGATCAAGGGCGATCTCGGCCTGGCTCACCGACGCGCGGTAGTCGTAGGTCCTGAGAATCTGGGCGTTCACGGTAATATCACCGGGAATCCAGTTCTTCTCTCCAAGAACCCTGGCGGCCTCTTCGGGATTGTTCTGCACCCATACGGAGGCCTTCTGAATCGCCCGGATAAACCTGGCGCTCTCCTCAGGATGGGTGTTGATGGTCTCGGTCCTGACGGCCACTACACAGCAGAATTCATGGGCAAGGTAATCGTCGGTCGCTGTATTGATGATAGTACGGAATTTGCCGGTGTTCTCCTGGATCTGGGCATTGGGGTCGTTGAGACCGATGGCATCAACGACGCCGTTTGCCACGAGCAGGGGAAGTTCCGCCGCGCTCTGATAAATGAACTCCACATCGGCGTTATCACCGTCTACCTTGTAGCCGATATTCGCCAGGTACCGCTTGGCGATGATGGTCGGACTTGATGCCGGACTTGCGGTACCAATTTTCTTGCCTTTGAGGTCCGCCACGGTGCTGATGGGCGAATCAATGGGGACCAAAACCTTGATACAACCAGTGTGGAAGGCCAGGGGCACCTTAACCGGAAGCCCGTTTGCCAGCGGCTGAATCAGGGTGGCCACCAGATTGTTGATGCCGTCAATCTGGCCGTTGGTCAGGAGGTTCATGGACTCGCCGTCGCCTACATTGATCCGCTCGTACTTGAGCCCTTCGGCCTCAAAATAGCCGTTCTCAAAGGCGATGTAGATCGGAGCGGCACACAACGTGGTGGTAACCGCAGTGCCGATGCGGAAGGTGTATTCGCCGCCGGTCTTGTCGCTGGACCCTTTCGCACAAACAATGGACACGGCCAAAGCGGCGGTAAGGATCATACAGAAAACTTTCTTCATTTTGATACTCCTTTTCAATGAAGAACGATATAAATTTCGGGAAACAGCCGCTTGACAGCCGCCCCCGAATCCCTATCTTCCCAACGGGAAGATTAAAGCCCGAAAAGGGAATCTCTAAAAACTGAAGTTTTTAGAGATTTTCCTATGCTGTGGAAAAAACCGTCTTTGGGTAATTTCTTACACGGTATGAAACGTTAGCGGTTTTCTCCGGGGGACCTTTGGAAACCCAACCGGGGTTTCCAGAGGTCCCTAAAGCTGATATTCCAGTTCCACGCCGCCTCCCGCAAAATGCAGTATTTTGAGTATCCTCGATCTGAGGCTGAGGAACTCAGGATCGTCCCTTCTGCGGGGCCGGCCCAATGCAACGGTAATAACTTCTTCTATCTTCGCAGGCCGGGCGGACATAACCACGATGCGGTTCGCCATGTAAATGGCCTCGTCCACATCGTGGGTTACCATGACGGTGGTCATGCCCCGCTCCTGCCAGATTTTGAGGATCTCGTCCTGCATGTTCATACGGGTAAAGGCATCAAGGGCGCCCAGGGGTTCATCCAGGAGCAGTACCTTTGGCTTATTGACCAGGGTCCGCGCAAGGGCCGCCCGCTGGGCCATGCCTCCCGACAAATGGTGGGGGTAGGATTTCTCAAAACCCGTAAGGCCCACAAGCTTAAAATACGCGGGGATATTCTGCTTTTCTTCTTTATATACGCCACGGGAGCGGAGGCCGTAGGCTATGTTCTCGTATATGTTCATCCACGGGAACAGCGTCGGGTCCTGGAACACCAGACCCCGTTCAAAACCCGGTACCGATATGGCCCCGCCGTCAAGTCTAAGGCTGCCCGAATCCGCTTGGGTAAGGCCGGCAATGATGCGCAGCAGGGTTGACTTGCCGCAGCCTGATGGCCCGATGAGGGAAGTAAATTCACCGCTCTCAAAACGGAGATCCACGTTATCAAGCACTATGATATCGTCCCCTTCATTCTGGGGGAAATTCTTGCAGAGTTTTTCAATTTCAATCAATCCGGTATTCTGCGCCATTGCTCGATCATTTACCATCTGATAGTACCTTTCTGCCAGCTCAATACCCGGTTGCGGATTTTGAACTGCAGGCCGATTAAAAACGAAAACGTTACCGCCAGCACAATAAGGGCAGCGTACACATTGGCATAGGAAAGCACTTCCCGCTGCCAGTTGATATACCAACCGATACCGAATTTACAGCCTATCATCTCCGCAGCCATGAGGGTGAGAAAACAGGCCGAGGTGCCGTTAAAAAGCCCGGCGAACACATTGGGCGCCGCTGCGGGCAGGGCGATGGTCAGTACGTTCCGCAGGGTCCCCGCTCCCAGGGTACTGGCCACTTCAAAATAGGTTTTCCGTACGTTCATGATGCCGGAACTGGTGAGCACCGTGGTGGGAAACCATACCCCCAGGGCAATCAGAAACACGCTGGCATTGGCGGGCTTTAAAAAGATAACTAAGGCGATGGGAATCCATGCCGTTGACGGGATGGGACCCACGATGCGGATAAAGGGCATGATCCAGTAGTTAAACCGCTGGCTCCAGCCGATAAGGGTCCCGGTGGCCACGCCCAAAACGGCGCCCAGGAAAAAACCCGAGAGGAGCAGCCTGAGGGAGTAAACCAGGCAGCGCAGAATAAAAAATGAATCTTTGACAAAGACACCGATGATCCGTTCCGGCGCGGGAAAATAAATCTGCGGTACCAGGTTCAGTTTTATGGTGATAAGATCGTAGACCCCCAGCAGTAGAAAACCCACTCCATAGAAACCGGACTTAAACTTAAGTTTTCCCCCCAGGGCGGTCTTGAACAGGCCGGCGGCTATCCAGGCGACAAAAAACGCCAGGAGCAGATACAGAAAATTGGTAAAATAGGGAAGCTGTTTTACCGTGTATTCCGGACTGGCCGGTACCCGGATATGCAGCAACAGTACCGCCAGCAGTGCCCCAAGCGGCAAAAGTTCCCTTGGATCAAATTGAACAAAAAAACCATTTTTTCTCTCAGGCATGAATCCTCTCCCTGGTAAAGGTTTTTCCGAATTCCTTGCGCATGGTAATAACGCCGTCACAGTCCTCCAGCATTTCGAGAATCCCCTTGAGGTCTTCTGCATGCCATTCCGTCGCGTTATGGCCGCAGTTTTCCCGGCCCAGGCAGTAGTTGCATTGGATGTTGCAGGACGGCACCACAGGCAGGGGTATCCACGTATTCTTTTCGCCGCAGCCGTTAAAGCAAGGGTACGTAAGGGACTTGAGCAGATTGGCGCTTTTCCGTGCCTGAATATCCCGCATGATCTTCTATGTTCCTTTATATGGCGTCGCCTGGCGATGTGATCTTGCCCTGTTCCAGGGCCAGAAGATTATCCGCCCAGGAAGCGGCCCACTCGCGCAGTTCCGCCACTTCCAGCGGGGACGGTGTCCTGGACTCCGTATGTTCGGCGATCTTACGGGCCAGGGAACGGTACACATGGGCCTGCTCGGACTTGGGCGCCGCTTCAATAGTAGTCTTTCCCTGAAGCTCGCTCTGGGTTACCGTTATAGAACGAGGGATGTATTCAATTACCTGGGTGGAGGTCCGCTTTACAAAGTCATCGATAATCTCCCGCGAATAGGGCGGCCCCATGGAATTGGCGATTACTCCGCCCAAAAGGGCGCCCCCCGAATTGGAATACTTGCTTATGCCCTTAAAAAGGTTATTGGAAGCGTAGATAGACATAAAATCCGCCGATGACACGGTAAACACATGCTCGGCAATGCCTTCCCTGATGGGGACGGCGAAGCCCCCGCACACTACGTCTCCCAGGACATCGTAAATGACCACGTCCAGATCCAGATCCTCAAAAATATGCTGATGCTTAAAAAGCTCCACCGCCGTGATAATACCCCTGCCAGCACAGCCGACGCCCGGAGCAGGACCGCCGGCTTCGACGCAGTAGATGCCGTTATAGCCCTTATGGATAACCTCCGAGGCCTTTACCGTTGACTTTTCCCGTAGGGTATCCAGCACGGTAGGGATGAATTTACCGTCCCGTAGGGTATTGGTAGAGTCGCTTTTGGGATCACAGCCAAACTGCATCACTTTGAGGTTCATCTCTGAAAGGGCCGCGCTGAGGTTGGATGTGGTGGTGGACTTCCCTATACCCCCCTTTCCGTATATGGCGATTTGCTTGATCTTCTTTGCCAAAATCTTCTCCTATTCCTATAAATAGTATCGTAAAACTATTATATTAAATCTATCTTTATTATATGTTTTTGTCAAGCCATAACCACGAATTATTTTAACCGGCAATGACCAGTGCCCCCGGATGTATTTCAAGAATTCTTCCGCCAAAAAATCACCGCTTCAGTTGTAATACTGGTCGGTTCGTACCGTCTCTTTCCCCTTTTGCTTCCTGAACAGGGCAACAGCATTTACTGTCCAAACAAGACCGCAAATACCAGAGTAGCACACATAAAACAGCCTAAAGCAACATGGATGAGGGTATTTTTGGAAATATTCATCATGTACCTCGCTTTACCGTCATTATTAGGGCGGCGATACGAGACCGGATTCCCCGAAGCCTCCCCATGTCAACCAGGGAAGTTCTTGTCCACCGATTAATCCGGCAGACCTTGTTCGCCGGGTCTGCGGGGCTTCCGTTACATAGACGATTTTTACGCCCAGTTCGCGGAGGCCTACCTGGTAGGCCTCCCGGGTAACCTGCGCGGTGGGGATACCGCTTGCCCTGGGGTGTAGGTCTAGAGACATTGCGTCGTTGTCTGGAGACAACAGCCTGGTTTCTTGCGTATATGACCCGTTCTGGAAGAAAAACCGGGCCGCTTCCCCGCGGTTCCTCTCAGTCTGGGATGTAGAGGGCGGTTTGAGGCATGGGCTTATGGTGTACCTTTTGGCGAAAGTTGTCAAAGAGGAATCGCAGTCTTTCCCGCAGCCCCCGGCCCGGTGGCGCTGTTACGCGCTATACCGCCGTTATCGCTGGAAACATAGACAACCCTTCCCGCTTTCGTCGCGTCAATGTCCCGCCTCCCCTTTTGACAAAGCGACCACGGACAAATACGCCCCCACCGCCCCCTCGCCACGAGCAGCCACCCCGCGCTTTCTTTATTCTTTATACTCTCTCCCGCTACCATTCCTTTGGTTCAAACCCTTCAGGCGGTGGGATGAGATGAACCGATTCCCCGGTCAATTCAAGCACAAAAAAGCCGGATTCGTACGCGTAATTCTTTACATCCGCATTAACCGTCCCGCCCGCCATAGCCCCTACAAGGCGTTTATTGCCAACCTGTTCGGGCGGGTATTGCCGGATAAGCCGCATCCGTTTCAAATGCTCATCGACTTCGTCCTTCCGGTCAAGTTCCCGTTTTACCTCAACCGCCATACACATAGCCGTATTGACCAGCAGAATATCAATGTCCGTCTTTATTTGATTGTTTTTATCGTACAGGGGGAGTCGCTGATAGGCGCGGGTAAGGTTATAGCGGGGGAATTTTTCCCACAGCCGAGCGGCGATAAGGGTTTCGACAAGTTCACCCACGGAACGGTTCAAGCCGCCGACATTGGCCGTTACCCGGTCAACATGTTTTTCCAGCAAAGCCAGTTGTTCATCCATTTTTGCCTGTCTTTGGGCTGATTCCTCCTGTTTTCGACCGATTTCCTTAAATAGTTCATCAATTTCCGCGCGTCTTTGGGCTGCTTCCGCCGCTGCTTCTGCTTGTTTTTTGGCCGCTTCCGCCTGTCTTTGGGCGGTTTCCGCCGCTGCTTCTGCCTGTCTTTGGGCCGCTTCCGCCTGTTTTTGGCCGATTTCCGCCTGTTTTTGGCCGATTTCCGCCAATATAGCCCAAACTTTTTCGAAACTCAGGGTCTTGCCCCATTCCGCCGCTTCCTGTGCCGTCATCTTTTCACCTCCGGTGGTGTAAATAATAAAAAAGTTCGTTGTCTGCTGCGGCCGCCGCCTCGCTTCCTCGCCGGACAGCCCCTTCCCGTCATCCCTAAAAAGGCGCCGGGCGCCCTTGCGTTTCCAACAGGCTGCCGCCCCACGACAGGCGGTAGGTTTCCTTGTCCGCTTGCCCTTACTCCCAACCGCCGGACTTGCCGGATACACCGCTGTCCAGGTTGTCCCCCGGCCCGGCGGCGCTGTTGGAACCGTGCTGGGTAAGGCCAGCCTTCATGGTCAGAGTTCCGCCGTTTACATACACACGCAACTCTTTCTTTTTATTGCCGTCCAGAACCAGGGTGCTATTCGCCGGAACGGTAAAAAACGCGGCGTTCCCGTTGTTCGTTATGGTACGGTCCGCATCCTCCCCTCTAAGGGTGATGGTTTTCGCTGCGCCGCCGGCAAAGGCGACGGGAGCCGCGGCAAAACTGCCGGAAAGGATAATGGTGTAATTTCCCTCCCTGCTGGCGTTAACCGCGGAAACCGCCTCGGCAAAGGCTGCCGGGTCGGACACGGTACGCCCCCATTCCTTCCCCCCGTCAACAGGTTGATGATCGCCGCGTTGAACATGTTCCGGCTCCCCAGCTTCCGCGCCGTCACCGAAAGCGCCAATTCCGGGTTGTCCCCGCACCCCAGGTCAGGCAAGTGTTCGTCCGCCGTGTCCCCGCTAAACTGGTTGGCGTATTCCTCCTGTATCTGCTCAAGGCTCGCGGTCCGGGGGTACACCGCGTATTTCCCGCTCCGGATAATATGTATCGCCAGTATCCGCGCCAGCGCGTCCGCCGTTTGGGAGTCAGCCCCGCTGCTTAACGCCACCGGAGCCACCGCCAGACAGCGGCAGCTTCGATGCGTCCGCCCTTACCACCGCCGCGATGTTCCACGCCATGCCGGCCAGCTTCCCCTCTATCTCCTCAATGTCCGTGTAGGTCTGTATGTCCCCCGCCACCTGCCATAAGCAGGGCAAACAAGAATGCCTTCTTCATACATGTTCCTTTAATTGCGGCTCCCTTCCAGGGAAGACCTGTTCTCAGTATAGAAGGTCTCCCTGCTTTTGAGAAGCAGGGCATCGATGTTTACTCTGAGAACAAGGCCTTATACAAGAAATCCGAATCCTCATGTGGCGTGCATCATGCGCCGTTTGGCGCTGACCCCCTGGGGGAAATCTTGACTGATACGGTACCGTATAGTATCATAACTGCTAATTGTTGGTGGGAGAGGAGCAATAGAGGATGAAAAAGCGGATCGCCCTACTGGGAGCTACGGGATCCATAGGAAAAAGTACCCTGGAGGTGTTACGCCAGGATCAGGATGCCTTTGAGGTGGTTCTCCTTTCAAGTCATACGGATAGTGCGGGTCTGCTTGTACTTGCTGCGGAATTTCCGGGGGCCCTGCTCGCACTTTCAGGCCCTGCCCAAGGCGCCATAGACGCTTCCTATGGTGGGCCCGAAGGGCTGTTGCGAGCCATTGCCGACTGCGGCGCGGATATAGCGGTCAATGGTATCGCAGGTGCGCCCGGGCTCAGGCCTTCCATCGCGGCTCTTGAAGCGGGCATGGACCTGGCTCTGGCCAACAAAGAAACTATCGTCATGGCCGGACCCTTGGTTCTGGCTTTAGCCAGGGAAAAAGGCCGTCGAGTCATCCCGGTAGATTCGGAACACGCAGCCATTTTTAATCTTCTTGAAGCCCACGGCATGGATCAGCTTGACGCCATACTGCTCACCGCCTCAGGGGGCCCGTTTAGAACGTATTCCCCACAGCAGCTTGCCACGGTACGCCCCCAAGATGCCTTGACCCATCCCACCTGGAACATGGGGACCAAAATAACGATTGATTCGGCCAGCATGGCCAACAAGGGACTTGAGGTCATAGAAGCGGCCCGGCTTTTTGACATGCCTGCTGAGCGCATCGGCGTGGTGGTGCATCCCCAGAGCATCGTGCATTCCATGGTCCGGTTCAAGGACGGGACCGTATATGCCCAGCTTTCCTGTCCAGATATGCGGCTTCCCATTCAGCAGGCCCTCTCCTATCCTTCTCGGCCAAGCCGCTCCTGGGGAACCTTGGATTTCAACGCCCTGACGCTGGACTTCAGCAAGCCTGATACTGCGGCCTTCCCCATGCTTGACCTGGCCTATGATGCCCTGTACAGGGGGCTTGCCTATACGGTGGCCTATAATGCGGCTAATGAAATGGCAGTGGCCGCTTTTTTGCAGGAGCGCCTCCCCTTCCTCGGCATCCCTCGCATGGTGGCCCAGGTCTTGGAGCGGGAATGGAACACTTCGCTTGAGCTTGCATCAATACTGGAAACCGATGGACAGGCCCGCGTCGTGGCAACTGCTGCTATTGAGGCAGCGCAGCAGCGGTGTTTTTAGGTTTTTTACGGGTCCTAGGGTATTATCTTAGTAAAGGGAGTATATAACGTTATGCTTATCATGAAAATCCTCATAGGCCTTCTGGGTCTTGGGGTTGTGGTGTTTATTCATGAGTTGGGCCATTTCTTGGCGGCTCGGCTGGTGGGTATTGAGGTGGAAGCCTTTTCCATAGGCTGGGGCAATCCAATTTTAAAGAAGCAGATCGGCCCCGTGGAATACCGGATCGGTATGTTTCCCTTGGGGGGCTACTGTAAGATGCGGGGAGAAAATGAATTCCAGGAAGCCTATGAACAGCGAAAGCAGGCTATTGCCCCGGTGAAGGGTACCTTTTTTGGGGTAAGCCCTTGGAGGCGTATTATCGTGTCCTTTGCAGGCCCTTTTTTTAACTTGATCTTCGCGGTTTTAGTGCTTTCGGTTATTTGGGGCGCGGGATTTGAAGTAAGCACCCTGGAAAATAGAATCGTGTTGGTTTCCAGTATCAGTACGGAAGAGCGATACCCGGCAGATGAAGCGGACCTTAAAACAGGGGATCGCATAATCCAAATCAACGACCATCCCATTGCCACCTACCATGATATACAAGAAATGATTGCGGTCAATCCAGAAAAGGACCTGTCCCTCACGGTAGACCGGGAGGGAACCCTCCTGTCCTGTACGGTGCGGCCCCAGTTGGATAAGAGCACAGGGGCAGGAAAAATTGGGGTCTATTTCTGGGCTGACCCGGTGGTAGCCTCGGTAAACCCCGGCAGTCCCGCGGCTATTGGGGGTATCCAAAAGGGCGATCGGATTCTCACGATAAACGGTACGGATATACCCTATACCGTGGCCTTACTCCCCATCATACGAACCCAGCCTCCGGTCCTGTCGGTGGGGTTTGAACGGGAAGGGCAACGCATGGATACCGAGTTGGTCCTTTCCTATACCGATGACGGTGGGACCGAGCTGGGGATAAACTACCAGACGGTCCGCTATCATACGCCCCCCCTTTCTCTCCTGGGAGCCGTAATCAAAGGGATTGCGGAAGCTTGGAAGACCTTTGTGGTATCTTTCCAAAGCTTTGCCCTCCTTTTTAGAGGTATTGATCTAACCCAAGCCGTGTCTGGTCCGGTGCGCATTACTTACATGGTGGGGGATGTAGCCACTGCAGGTTTTGGGGAAAGTGTGAGCACCGGCCTGCGGTCCATGGCAAGTTTCCTTTCCCTTATTTCCATTGCCCTCTGTGTTATGAATCTCCTGCCGCTTCCGATTCTGGATGGGGGGATGATCCTGCTATTTGTTATTGAAGGGATTAAACGGAAACCCTTGCACCCTCGGGCAATCTACGTTTTCCAGACTATCGGGGTCGTGCTGATTGTTGGTCTCATGGCCTTTGCGGTCTTTGGGGATATTCTCTATCTGGCGCATCGCTAGCGAATGGGCAGTCTAGGAAAGCTATGGGTTATAATAAGGGCATTCTTATCTGCGGACTGAGCTTTTTAAGTAGCTTGCTGGCGGTATCCTGTTTATCCGCTCAAACTCCCCCCCTTGCAGCCAAAGAAGTGCTGCTTCCTCGGGGGGGGCACCAAGGAGCAGTGCATGCCCTGATCTATGATGAGCAGGGGCAGCTTCTGAGTGCTGGGGATGACGGATTTTTGGGAATCTGGGATCTCGGCGAGGCTGTTGCAAAGGAACGTTTTCAAGTAAGCCCCTATGCCATTGCGGACATGGTTTTGCGTCCCGGTAAATCCCAGGTCAGCCTGATAGAAAGGGATGGTATTGATTACCGTCTTAGTGTCTGGGATTATGAGTCTAAACAAAGGCTTTTTACCCGAGATTTTGGGTACCCTATCTCCTATATCACCTATTCAGGAGGGGGTACTTTTTTGATCCTGGTCCAACAGGGTGCTCCAGAGCTCCAGTTTGTGCATGCGGAAACCGGAGAGCTCCTGGAAGCCCCGGATAGGACCGGTATCTTAAGTTTTGCCGCTACGGGCAAGTCGGAACGGACCATGGTTGGTTATGCCTTTGCAGGGGTCCTCGCCTATTGGGATCTGGAATTGGGAAAGGAGATCCGGCATTTTACCGTACCGGCTCATATACGGACGCCTCTTTTATTTGGTAATAACCGTTTTATTGGGGGCATAGATGGAGGGGGCCTGGTGATTCTGGATGCGGTCTCAGGTACCACCATAGCTCGGGAGCGGAGCATTTCCCAAGGGAAGGTGTTCGCGCTCGGAGCGGAAGTCCCTGAATTTATGTGTCTGGCCACAGGTCCCGGTGCATCATGGCTGTACCATTTTGCCATTACTACCACCGGCAGACTGGAGATTAAAAACCAATGGCTCGTGCCCCCCCAGCTGCCGGAACTGATGAGTGTAGTGAGTACGGCTGATGCCCTGGTCTTGGCTACTATTGATGGGGGAGTATGGATCGGTAAGCAAGATGGAACCGTGGCCATGATGACGGTGCGAAATCAGGAATCCATAATCGAAGCCACTGCCGTAGCCTCCTCTTTGGCTTTTCTCACTAAAGAGCAGGCTTTAGGGTTTATACCTTTGGATTATACCCAACTGAAGGATACGACCCTCATCCCCTTGGAATCAAGTAGCTACACTCGACTGGCCTCGGATCCTGAGGCAGGGGAAAAGGGTATTGATGGCTTGTTACTCTGGCAGGAAACCCCGACAGGTTCGGTCCCCATAATCAGGACCCTGGGGACCGATGCTGCTTCGGTCCCTGAAGGAAAAACCTTGGTTTTGGACCAATTGTCCTTGCGCTTTCCCCTTCGTTCTGCCGTGCTTCGGGGAGAACGGGCGCTCTTTCTTGATGCTGCAGGGAATATTACGGTTCTTTCGGTAAACACCGGAACGCGGCTGTTTTCTTTTTCATCCGTGGCTTCTCTGGATGCTACCTTGCTTAAAGATGGGAATATCCTCATCGGACAAAGTGTGGTTTCTGGGAACACGCCGTTCCTCATCGTGAATAGCAGCACCGGAGAAACCCTCCCCCTTGCGGTTCCTGCTTCAGTGGGAGCACGGGTGTACTGCGGGGCCAGTGGCATCCCCTATGGGGTTACCGTCTCGTCTCAGGGAGCACGCCTGTTCACCGCTATCACGAAGCTCTCCCTGGCAGACCCTTCCCGTTCAACCCAGTTGGCAGTATATTCCGGAGAAGACACGGGTTTCAGTATCACCGAATCCCGGGGAATCCTGGCATCAACCCTGGGAGGGGACGGGGTTATCCGCTATGGTTCAAGGGATACGACGCGGTTTAACCGCAGTCCAGGGCTGCCTGTGCGTCTTATTGACGGAGGCCACTATTGTATCGTCCTGGATACCGAGGGTACTATCGCTTGGTACGATCCGGCATCGGGAATCCTCCTTGCGCTCTTTCACTTGTATGAACATGAATGGATCCTCGAAACACCAGGAGGAGCCCCCCTCATTCGCGGAGGGCTTAAGCGGGCATAGGCTTATTCGGAAGGGCAATCTTTCAGTTCCCTATGACCTTGAGTATGTCCTGCTTGATGGCCTCCAGTTTCCGGGCAGCCTCTGTCTTGGCCGCGAGAATACCATCGTTGCCAACTTCGGTACAACAAGTAGCATAAAACTTGATCTTCGGCTCTGTACCGCTGGGACGGGCGCTCACCACGGTTCCATCCTTCAGGTAGAACTGCAAGACATCACTTTGGGGAAGGTCCACCGGGTCCCGGCGATCCGGCTGGGCCGGGTACTTCCACACCAATTCCTGGATATCCCGGACCTTCTCCACCTCAATACCCCCCAACACGGTCGGGGCTTGCTTCCGGTATGACTCCATAATGCCCTGCATGATGGCAGGGCCTTCAGAACCCTGGAAGTATTTGGATATGCCCAGTTCCTGCCAGTAGCCGTGTGCCTGATACAGTTCATCCAGTCGGTCCAGGAGGCTCTTTCCTTGACTCTGCCAGTACAGAGTCATCTCCGCGGTCATAGCCGCCGCGGAAACCCCGTCCTTATCCCGGACTTCTGGTTCCACCAAATACCCATAGCTCTCTTCAGTACCGAAAATCACGGTAGGCGTACCGGCAGCTTCACTTTTTCGCCACACCTCGGCTATCCATTTAAAACCCGTGAGACATTCGATACATACTGCCCCATAGGATGCAGCCACTCGTTGCTGCATCCCCGTAGTAACTATGGAATTGATCATCGCAGCTTTGGCGGGCATTTTCCCGGTCTCTTTTAAGGAAAGAAAGAGGTAGTCTGCCAAGAGAGTTCCCAGCTGATTCCCCGTAACCAGGGTAAAGTCGCCGGTACGATTCGGTACCGCGATCCCTAAACGATCGGCATCTGGATCCGTTGCCATGACCACATCCGCACCCATCTGTTTCCCCAGCTTTAAGGCTAATTCCAGCGCAGGAGCTTCTTCGGGATTGGGAAAAGCCACGGTGGGGAAATCCCCGTTTCCTTCCCGCTGTTCCGGTACGGTGATGACCTGGAGACCCAAGGTACCCAAAACCGACTCCACATGCATAGCTCCGGTACCATGCAGGGGGGTATAGACGACCTTGACTTGTGCGGCCTTTTCCTTGATAAGTGCCGGCCTCAAGAGGTGGCTCTGTACCATGGCCTGATACGGTTCATCAATCTCTGTATCAATTATCTGTAAAAGCCCCTGAGTCAGGGCCTCGGTTTTACCCATTTCCTTGATAACGGTAACCTGGTTTACCTCTGCAATGATGCCTGTATCGTGGGGGGCTATGACTTGAGAACCATCATTCCAGTATGCCTTATACCCGTTGTATTGCGCTGGATTGTGGCTGGCAGTAATCACGATACCGGTATCACAGCCCAAGTGCCGTATGGCAAAAGAAAGCTCCGGGGTGGGGCGTAGGGATGAGAAGAGGTATGCTTTGATGTGGTTAGCCGCAAATATCAAGGCTGCGGCTTCGGCAAACTCCGCCGAATAATGACGGCTATCAAAGGCAATGGCTGCAGCAAGGGTGCCGGTAGCGGCCTTATCGGGAAAGGCCTTCTGTACATAGGAGGCAAGACCCTGGGTAGCCCTTTTCACCACCAGGGTATTCATGCGATTATACCCGCCCCCAATGACCCCTCGCAGTCCGCCGGTACCGAACTCCAAGTTCCTGAAGAACCGGTCTTCCAGTTCCTTCCAATCTTCTGCCCCCAGGAGTTGTTCCACCTCAGTCTTGAAATGCTCATCCTGCTCTTGCTGTATATAATCCTTCGCCTGGGCGAGGATGCTTTCTTTATTCATAAATAAAGGCCTCCGTGTTGTACTATACCCTTGAGTATAGTAAGCCCTTTCGCAATAAACAACGCCTGCACCGCACCAGTTCTACCCGATACTGACGGACTTCCTTGGACTTGGCCCCGGGGGCTCGATCCTATGGATCGTGGGTAAGGGTTCTTCAGGAGACCAGGTAGTTACCGTGGAACTCCCTTAGCTCCAGGGGGGAACTCATCCGACTCCCTCTTTCCCCATATCTTGCCTCTATGGTATCATGGGGGCATGAATAAACGGGCGATCCGAGCGGATGGGCTCTTGTTGCTGACCTCTGGTATCTGGGGGGTTGCTTTTGTCGCACAGCGAACCGGTATGGACTATGTAGGACCTTTTACCTTTAACGGGATACGCTTTATCCTGGGGAGCTTTTCTCTTCTTCCCCTCATTATCGTAAGAAACCTCACCCATCAATCCGATAAACCGGCATCCATGCTAACTCGAATAGGGTCGGAAAAACGGGCTTGGATAGGCCCTTCGATGCTGGCAGGAACCTGTCTTTGTATCGCCGCTTCCCTGCAGCAAATAGGGATTATCTACACCACCGCGGGGCATTCCGGGTTTATTACCGGGCTGTATGTGGTACTGGTCCCCCTATTCGGTATTGCCCTGAAAAGAAAAACCGGACTGGCTACCTGGATCGGCGCGGTATGGACCCTCACGGGACTTTTTTTCCTCAGTACTGAGGGGAATATGAACACCATCAATTTTGGGGACGGGATTACCGCAGTGGGGGCCATTTTTTGGGCCTTCCATGTCCTTTTGATTGACCGGCTGGTACAAAAAGTGGATCCCCTCATCCTTTCCGCCGGACAGTTTGCCTGGTGCGGTATATGTTCCTCGGCTCTCGCCTGCTTGGGTACCGAATCCTTCTCCTGGGGTATAGCGGTGCAGGGACTGGTTCCCATCCTCTACAGCGGCTTAGGGTCCGTGGGCATCGCCTATACCCTCCAGGTGGTAGCCCAGCAGGATGCCCCTCCTGCCCATGCCACGATCATCCTCTGCCTGGAAGGGGTCTTTGCCGCCCTAGGGGGCTGCCTCATCCTGGCCGAACCCTTGGGTTCCTGGACCATCCTGGGTTTCATCTGCATGTTCTGCGGCATGGTCGCCACTCAGTGGGAACTCATCACCAGGCGTGCTCAGGCTTCCTAGATGGGTACCCACACGGATCTATCCCCAGGGAAGGACCGAGTACGGCTTTTTACCAATGACCGGGAAGGGATCTTTCTGAGGCGGCCCAACCGCTTCCTCATCATCGTCCAGGATGGGGCCGAGGAACTGGCCTGTCACTGCCCCAATCCAGGACGGCTCATAGAATTCCTCTTTCCGGGGGTACGGATGATCCTGGAAAAACGAGGGAAAGCCCCTTCAGCAAAAACCGGTTCCCCGCCCAAGACCAACTGGACCATCGGCGGGGTGTATCACCGAAATCGGGTGGCCCCGCTGTTTGCGGCCCGGGCCAATGGTGCAGCGAAAGGGCTGATCCTGAAAAAAATCATCCCCGGTCTCACAGAACTGCATGGGGAGTATACGGTCGGTTCCTCCCGGTTTGACTTCATGGGGCTGGATGCAGAGAACCGACCCCACCTGATTGAGGTGAAGGCCTGTTCTCTGGTAGAAAACCGGGTGGCTATGTTTCCCGATGCCCCCAGCACCCGGGCTTTGAAGCACCTGGAAGAACTGGCAGCCCTTACCCATCAGGGGTTTAGGGGGCATGTACTTTTTGTCATTGTTCATGGCCATCCCCAGGTGTTTATCCCGAACCTACACACGGATCCCCGCTTTGCCGCAGGGCTTAGTCGGTATGGCCTGGTCGCAAGTCCCCCAGACCAGGATAATTCAGGGCTCGTACGCCCTGAGGCCGGTAAGGTCCTGATTCATGCCAGTCTGCTTCGTTGTAATCCTCAAGGGGAAGCCCGGTTGGTCGCTCCCTATGTGCCGGTGGATCTCCGTCATGGCCCATTGGCGGAAAGCAACCGGGGGAACTACCTGATACTCCTGGAAGTGCCTGAGGAACAGTGCCTTCAGGTCGGGTCCTTGGAGGCTTGTACCTTTGCCCCAGGCTGGTACGTGTATACCGGGTCTGCACAAAGAAACCTCTCCCACCGGGTCAACCGGCATCTGCGAAAAATCAGGAAACACCGGCACTGGCATATTGATTACCTCACCCCTCATACCAAGACGATCAAAGCCCTACCCATTCTGTCGTACCAGAACCGGGAATGTGAGCTCGCTCACGACCTCCAGGGCATCGGGGGAAAGCCAATCATCGACTTCGGCTGTTCTGACTGCTCCTGCAAAAGCCATCTCTTTTATTTTGCCCACCCCCCTATGGGAAACCGGGCCTTTGTGGAGCTGTTTCTCCGGTATAGAGCCCACTTTTCCCCCACAACCGGGGAGGAGTCTAGCCCTTAGCGGGATCGAGCTACTCCCCGGCGTTCACAATAGGAGTGGATCACACAACGGGAACAGAAGGGGCTTACGGGCCGACAAATGCGCTGGCCATAGAGCACCAGCAAGGAATTGATACCTTTCCAATACTGCCGAGGCAGGACCGCTCTGAGGGCGGCTTCGGTCTGCTCTGGATTGGCAGAGGAAACCCAGCCAAGGCGGTTACTGATCCGGTGTACATGGATATCTACACAGATCCCATCTAAGTCAAAGGCTTCGGTCAAGACTAGATTCGCGGTCTTTCTCCCCACTCCCGGGAGGGCCAAGAGCTCCTCCATCGTTGCCGGTACCTGATGGTGGTACTTTTCCATGAGGATGGTGGCGATTTTTTTCAGATTCCCTGCCTTAGTCCGGTAGAACCCTGCAGGATATAGGAGACGGGCCAGGGCTTCCTCGGACAGGGCCGCCAGGCTTGCCGGATTGGGGGCTTTCTGCAAGAGAGCCTGGGACACGGTTAGGGTTACGGCATCCTTGGTACGAAGGCTGATGATAGTGGAAACCAGGATCGCCCAGGGGTCCCGCTTGTACTGTTCTGCCACGGTGCTGACTGCGGGTTCTTCTGACTCAGGGCCTTCCGGGGTTTCCCCCAGGCCCGGCTCTTCCCGAAGCGCCTTCCGCCATGCTTCCAAGGCGGCAACCACGGGATCCCAAGGAGGGGTAGTAGGGTTTGTTTTCATAGTAGGTATTCTTGTATCCTAAAACACCAGAAAAATATAGGGCAACCCCGCAGTTTCTTGCATCAGCCCTCCAAAAGAACGTCTCCTGACCCTCTTAAACCCCGCAGATCGCCGGTTAAACCCTCTGCGGCTCGGTTGACAATTTTTGCTTTTCTCAGCATGGTTACTACTATGGTAAGTAATTCTCCACGTATCCATAAAGTTCCCGAAGAATACCGGCAGATTGCAGAGGCGCTCTTTCCATGCGAAGGATTTCCCTCACCGGGAGGACCCAGTATCCAAGCGGCCAAGACTTTTGCCGGTATTTTGGGGATCGCCGCGGATTATACCCGCCTTTTGGAAGGTACCAACGCCGATACCCCCCCTGCAGACGAGCACTATGCGATACCTCATTTCTTAACTCATTTTCAGAATAATCTGGACCTTTTGATTCAAAAGACCTGGGTCGAAAAAGCCGATGAAGGCTACAAAGAACGGCTACAAGACAGGATACCTCCCTTTATTGCTGCCATAGAACAAGGACAGTACCAGGAAGCCCTGACGGATTTCAGTCGCATCCTGGAGGAACTGGCCTACCTGTTCTTCGGTGCCCAAAGTCATAAAGAAGACTTTACCGAGTATACCTTTCGCATTGATACCCAGATGGGGCTCTTTTGGTGGTATGGTGAGCAGATTGGCCTCCTGCAAAGACGCAACCAGGACCGTCCGGTGGATCCTGAGTGTCTGAAAGCTATTCTCCTCATCGGCCTATGCTATTTAACCAATTTTTAAGTTCTTTCCCCAGAAACGCATAAGGAGGACCCTATGGGCGAAACTCAAGACCCTATTGTTTCCCGTGCTCGTGCTGTTCCTGCCTCTGCTCAAGAGGCGGCAAACCCTACGTGCAGCATGCCCGCGAACTTCATCGCTGACTTTATTGCTGAAGATCTGCACACCGGCCGTTTTACCTACGTGCATACCCGCTTTCCTCCAGAACCCAACGGATGGCTCCACATCGGCCACTGCAAGGCTCTGATGGTGGACTTTTCCATGGCCGAACAGTTTGGAGGGAAGTGTAACCTCCGTTTTGACGATACCAACCCGGAAAAAGAGGATAGCTCCTATGTGGAGGCGATTAAGCGGGATGTCCGATGGCTGGGTTTTGATTGGGAAGACCGGGAGTATTACGCTTCGGATTACTATGACTACCTCTATAAGCTGGCGGTGAAGATCATTAAAAAGGGTAAGGCTTACGTAGATGACCTTTCGGAAGCGGCCATAAGCGAATACCGGGGAACCGCGGTGGAAGATAAAACAACCATCACCCACACGCTGTCCGGCAGGAACAGCCCCTACCGGGATCGGACCGTGGAAGAGAACCTGGACCTCTTCGCCCGAATGCGGCAGGGGGAATTCCCGGACGGTGCAAAAACCCTCAGGGCCAAGATCGACATGGCCAGCCCTAACCTACTCCTGCGGGATCCGGTAATGTATCGGATCCGCCGGGATACCCATTACCGGACCGGAACCGCCTGGTGTATCTACCCCATGTACGATTTCCAGCATCCCCTTTCAGACGCCAAAGAGGGGATCACCCACTCCTTGTGCTCTCTGGAATACGAGATTCATCGGCCCCTCTATGAATGGTTCATCCGGGAAGCCGAGGTCTTTCCATCCCGGCAGATCGAGTTTGCCCGGCTCAACCTGAGCTATACGGTGCTCTCCAAACGGTATCTCCTCAGGCTGGTCCAGGAAAAGTATGTAGCAGGCTGGGATGATCCCCGGATGCCCACCATTGCGGGACTGCGGCGGCGGGGCTATACCCCAGAGGCGCTTCGCAGTTTCATTGCCCAGATCGGCATCGCCAAAAATGACAGCATGGTAGACATCGCGTTTTTGGAGTACTGCCTGCGGGAAGACTTAAACAAGCGTTCCCTCCGGGTCATGGCAGTCCTTAGACCCTTGAAGCTCATCATCGAAAATTGGGAGCCCGGCAGGGAAGAGGCACTGGAAGCGGTGAACAACCCCGAAGACCCTGGGGCAGGCAGCCGACAGATACCTTTTTCCCGGGAACTGTGGATCGAAGCAGAAGACTTTGCGGAAGTCCCTCCGCCTAAATACTACAGGCTCTATCCGGGTAATCGGGTGCGGCTACGCTACGGCTACATCATTACCTGTACGGGCTTTGATACAGATCCGCTTACCGGCAAGATTATACAGGTCCGGGGTACCTATGACCCGGAAACTCGGGGAGGGAATGCTCAGAACAACCGAAAAGTAAAGAGCACCATCCATTGGCTGTCTTGTAACCATGCCATCCCCTTGGAGGTACGCCTCTATGACTATCTCTTTGCCGTGGAGCGGCCCATGGAAGTTCCTCCCGGGGCTGCTTTCACGGATATGCTCAACCCCCAGTCCATGGAAGTGATTCCTTTAGCCTATGGGGAGTCCTGTCTTCAGGATGCCCGTGCAGGGGACCGCTACCAATTTGAGCGGCTGGGCTACTTTGTCCGGGACCCGGATACCCAGGAAGCAGGGGGAACGAAAAAGCCCGTGTTTAACCGGACCGTGGGGCTTCGGGACACCTGGAATAAGATCAAGGAAAAGGGGGTGATCTAAGGGACCGATGCAATGGTTCCGGTCAGGGTAAGCCCCGCCGCCGGTTACGCAACCCGCGCCCCTCCGGACAGCCCTCAAGAACGCAATAGAAGCCCATACGGGTCCTGGACTCCTAGGCAATAGCCCCAATAAGGGCTTTACTGGGACGGGGAATCACGGTACTGCTGACAATACCCCCTTCTTTCCCGATTGCCGCAAGGGCGGCTTTAGTCGCCGCCTCGACGGCTCCAAGTTCTCCGGTATAAAACACCTCCCCTTTACCGCCGAGACCCCGGGCAAGCCGTATTTCCAACAGATTAATACGGGCCGCCTTAACCACAACATCACCCACCTTCACCGAAGAAACGGCGGCTATGGTTTCGATGATACCAATGGCCTCAATATCCGGCATGTTAACGGTTCCGGTAAGGGCAGGCAGAACCGCTTCGGAAATGTTCGGGATGACGTAAGACTCAATAAGAAAGGTTTCGCCTGCCGCGATCCCCCGTTTTACGGCGGACTCCACATCGGCGACTTGGCCGCTTACGATGGTGATATATTTACCCGGACATGTAGGAGCCGCATAGATAAGCTCTACTTCGGCGGCTTTGAGCATTTCATCGGTAGCATAGACGGCAACAGGAATTGTTTTGAATTCCATTAATCCCAGGGCTTTACTCATAACCTATCTCCTCAGTTTCCGTGCTCAATAACGATGGCGACGGCATCAATTAAACGGATGGTTCCGTCAATACTTGCGTGAACATGGGCGCCAAGCGCTTCTTCGGGCATCGACGCTATCCGGTCTCCTTTCCGCACTACATCACCAACCTTTACCACTGGAAGGGCAGGCGCGCCGAAATGCTGACGGAGGGGTAAGGTTACCTTTGAAACTACCTCATCGTACGCTTCAAAGGGCGCATTAATATGGTAGAAAGCCGCAAGCCCAAGCTGACGTACCAGCTTATCCGTTGGATACCGACGGTATTGCCGAAAGGGATTGACCTTTTCCGGTACGGCATGGTGGGGATTTTGTATCTTTGCCTCCTTGAGGCGTACCTTTAGTTCCCTGTTCAGTTTCCATGGCTGAAGCTGCATGATACACGCGTACTCGCAAAGACGACACTCGCAACATAAATAGGCGGAAGTGGCAGAGACTTCTTTTTCACAGGTTGCATTGTATGAAGCAAGGCGCATCAATTTATCAGGGAACAGGGCATGACCAAGCAACTGACGGGGACACAGATCACTGCACATCATACAATGACAACAGGCGGTCTGCGCGAGCTTCATCATCCGGTTCAATGGGCGATCCTTCGTCAGAATAAGGGGATGATCCCTATTAAGTACAATGATCGCCTTTGAGGTTTTTATCACCGGCGCTTCAAGATTCCGCTCCACTCTTCCCATGAGGGGGCCGCCATCAATGAGCACCGGGTCGGCGGCGGTGGTCCCCCCCGCTTTTTCGATAAGCGCCCGCATACTGATCCCCAGGGGAACCTTAAAGGTCCGGGGATTCCGCACCAGGCCGGTTACGGTGATATACTTTTCGACCACCGATTTTCCCTCAAGGGCATGGCGAATATTGAGGAGCGACTCAACGTTAATAACCATGGCCCCCACGTTAAGGGGAATACCGCCTTCGGGAACGATCTTACCGATGGTTTCATACACCAGGACCTGTTCATCCCCCATGGGATAGGCGCTGACAAGGGGCATGATGGAAAGACGGGGATATTCGGCGATTACCCCGTTAAGGGCCTGACGTGCCCGTACATATTTCTCCTTAAGCGCAAAAATACCCTGCCGGGCGCCAAGGGCTTCAACCAGATAATCCAGGGTCTTAAGGAGGAGCGGTGCATACATGGCGGTCAACTGCTGATCGACCTGTATGAGGGGTTCACACTCAACACCGTTGACAATAATATATTCGGGGGCGCTTCCCAGCTTGACCGCCGTGGGGAATCCCGCCCCACCAGCGCCGGTTACGCCGGCTTCTTTTATTTTATTTGTCAGTATCTCGTTCATGGGCCGCTTCCCCTATTACTATACCTTTTCTCATTTTCCAAAAATGAGGGTTTTTACCACCACCGGGATCACGCGCCCCTGGGCCACAGGGACGCCGATGTCGATGTAATCACCGTTTTCCACCTTGATAGTATCCAGGACAATGACCTTCTTGTCCGGCAGCGCGTTCATAAGCAAATTCCCCAGGGACTTTGCCATATCGTTATCAATGATACAGATTACCATCAGATCCGTTGCCAGATAATCCGCCATGCCTTCAAGGATCTTTTTTGACAGGTCCCGGAGAATTTCAAAAGACGGATTATGAACGCCCTTAAATCCAACCGCCACCTGCTGATAACTACCGCTTTCATCTTGGTACCAGGTCAACTTTTCCGCAAGCCGGGAAGCAAAGAATTGATACTCATCGGCTTCGTCTTCATCGGTCATTTTTACGATAGGAATATTCCGGATCGGCAGCATTGCCGATTCGCTCCACGCAATAGTCGATCCGCTTATATCCATTGAATTTGATCCTGCCCCCACCACCGTGGCGCGGATAGTTTCTTTGGGAATGAGCCGTTCTATGCGGTTTAATACGCCGCTGTTCCGTATCGCGTATCCCAGAATCGCCCCAATGTCGCCGTAGGGAAAGGGGTTATGGGGATCGTAATCATTATACACAAAATCGGCCACGCCTCCAGAATAGGTGAGGCCTCGGAAGTCCCAGACCGAACGCAGGGGATGTGCCGTAATAAACAAGTCCAAATCAGCGGTCTGTGGCGCCAGACCGAGGGACTGGGCCAGTATATCGGCTAGCCGGTTGCAGAGGGCTTCAATATCCCCCATCGCCGCCCCTTTCCCTTCCGCAATCCCAAGCCCCATCCGCTGGACAAGCACCTTCACCTTTTCGGCTACATAGGTCAGGGTATGGCTTCGGGGATCGAGGATTATTTGCCGCCCCCCTATATCCAGGCAGCTTGTATCAACGGGAACGCCGTTTCTAAAGGCGGCGATATTGGTTGTTCCCCCGCCGATATCCAGATTAACCAGCACCCTATTTAACCATTCCTTCGACATATCCGCGGTCCCGGCGCCCCTTCCCGCAAGAATTGATTCGAGATCGGAACCCGCCGTGGCGACAACAAAATCACCCGCCAAGCCGCTTAGGGTATTGAGGGCCGCTTCGCTGTTCTCCTTACGAGCCGTTTCCCCCGTAATTATCACCGCCCCGGCGCTTACCTCCCGAGGAACAATATGCGCTTTCTTGTATTCGTTCTCAAGGATCTCGCGGACCTTGGGCGTATCAATGGTTGTCCGGTTAAGCAGGGGCGTAAAATAAATACCACTGCGGTATATGATCTTTTTACCAACAATCTTAATTCGAGGAACCGAAGTTATAGAAGCGGTGTTTTCAACTTCTATACGACTGAATATTACCTGGGTCGTGGTTGTACCTAAATCAATACCCACACTCAACAGAAATTCGCTCACCCCTTGTATCCTTTTTTCAAATACCTGCGGGCCGGGGCCTAAAACCCTTGGGCAAATACTTAAAGATCATAATATAAAAAAGACTGGAAATCCGGTTGAGGGCCTTTACAATATCTTCTCTGGTGGGTTTTCCATCAGCGTCCTTAAAAGCAGCTACCGCCGCGAGTTCCGTTTCCCGGGAAGCCGTGCGCAGGGAGTTAAGACGGACACAAAGGGTCCCCATAGAGTATTCAATAAGGATATGTTTGTGTCCATAATATTTCAACGGATCATGGGAACGAGCCTTCAGTTCTTCCGCCGTTAGGCCCAAAAGTTTAAATGCTTCTACCGGGATATTTTTATATTCACAGGGAAGAAGGCGGCGGATAAATTCGAGGATCTCCTGCAAGTCATTGACATACTCTTGATTATGCTTTTCCCAGCCCAGGGCCTGGGCTTCCAGAATCATAGCCGTAAGGCTGTCGAGTTTTCCCCGCCAGATGATCACGGGATGATCTTTATAAACCAGGTTATTTCCCAAAAGGTGCGTCATCACCTCAGGTTTGGCGCCAAGAGACTCTCCGTTGGGTCCGTAAAAAGGAGTCGGCCTTCGTTCTTCATTGGTACGGAGAACCTCCTTTCCGGTGGTATCCTGGTCCCGAAAATCCTCGGAAGTGTCGGAGTAAACAAGCGTAATATCCTTCATCCTAAGATATTCCCGCGCCGAGGGGGTAATAAGCGTACCTTTCGCAACCGTGAGGGACCGTATCCTTTCATCCCTCTTAACCATCAATCGTATCTCTTGTTCGGTAAGCGGCCGCATAGTTCCCATCCTCGTTTATTTTCTATTGTTCTGACCAATTAGCGGGATATACAACATACATAAACCGGGCAAATTCCGGCGCTGAAAATTCAATGGTTGAACCTTTCGGAATCAGAATAGCATCGCCCTTGTTTCCCGCCACGACCCGTCCGTCAATGAGAATCTCTAGTCTCCCATCAATAATGTAATCCACTTCGTCGTAATTGAGGGTCCATTTAAAGGTACTGTGGTCCATCTCCATGACCCCAAAACCAAGTCGGGGACTTTCTTCAAGGCTTACGCAGTCTTTAAGGAACACCTTGTCTCCTGGTTTTCCGGTATTAAAGGGCTCCGGCTTTATCTCTGATAAGGCCACCGAAAGAATACCGCTCTTAGTATCAACATGACGGGTATTCGAACAACAAGCCCCCTCCTTTTCCGACAAAATATCAATGAGAACTTTACGGACCATAGCTTCCAGTGCTTTCGAATCAGCAATATTCATCTCTAATACTCCTGCAACATAAACTTCCTTAACCCCGGAGGGTCCGGGGCCTTATGAGGGCGGCCCACGGCGCAGTGCGGACTTGAGGAGCAAATCCGCAGCTTCCCCCTCCGTTTAAGCGACGGTTTTTCCCTTTGGAGGGGCGACAAAATAAGCGATAATAACTGCGGTAATACCGGCAACCAGTTTTGCGACAATAACCGGTGTGATCATGGCTTTATTGATCCCTGCGACAAATCCAAGATGATCGCCAAAAACAAAGGCGGCGCTTACCGAGAAGGCGACATTGATAACCTTACCCCGATCATCCATGTTTTTCATAATTGAAAACATCGCGATATTGTTCGCCAGGGTCGCCACCATCCCCGCGGCGGCGTCTTTGTTCATTCCCAGCAGTTTACCCAGTTGCTCAAGCGGCTTTCCCAGGTATTTGGTCAAGAGATATACCAAACTGAAAGCGCCGGCCAGAACTATCGCGATACCGCCGACAATGGCAAAGGCCTCCCCGATCGGCGCCATCCCCTTGATAATAACGATGTTCCCCGCTGTAGCGCTCTCAACGGCGGCAAGAATAAGGGTAATGGTAAGGAAGGCAACCACAAACTTCCCAAACCACAGGAATATGGTAATCATTATTTTCTGTATAAAAATAAGCCCTACGGCGATAACGGCGGAAAATAGGATAACCGGAATAAGATTGCGCAGCATCCAGATAAATTGGTAGCCCGCCACAGCACCGCCGGCAAGACAACCCAGTGGGATGGTAATTAAACCGACGAGGATACCCTTGGCAAGGAAGGGACGGTCCGTTATATCAATAAGTCCCAGACCGACGGGAATAGAGAACACAATCGTTGCTCCCATCATGGAACCCAGGATAAGCCCGGCGAAATTTCCGGCATCCACATCAGTCCCCGCAAGGGACATGGCCAAAGGATACCCGCCCATATCACAGGCGAGAATTGTCGTCGCGAACATGGCGGGGCTTGCCCCCATCTTTTTATACAGGGGACCCAGAATAGGGTTAAGAACCTCCCCGAGTACCGGGGCAATACAGACGGCCCCGGCCATTGACATGGTGAGGGTTCCCATCGCCATAAAACCTTCCTCGTACTTGATCCCAAGGCCGATTTTTTTCCCCATAAAATAATCAACGCCGCCTATCGCCATAAGGATAAGCATAATGTACAGAATAATATCATTAAGACCCATAATTTTTCTCCTAAAAATATGTAATGCCCCAAACAGGACATTGATTCCTAGTACCCTGTGCAGAAATAAAGAGAAAGTCCCCCTTTTGCGCGGGTCCTACTTGAGCAGGGCTTCATCAACCTCGACTGAATCAATGATGCCTACTACCGCGGCATCAATAGGACTATCATAATCTTTAAGCATGCCCCGCGTCATGGTACCTCTGACAATCAGTACATCTTCCCCAATACCCGCGCCGATAGTATCAACCGCCACAAAGGTCCTAGGGGTATTCGATTCTTTTGTCTGTACCACCAGCAATTTGTAGCCCTGCAACCGATCGTCTTTTTTGGTTGCCCAAAGATTTCCAAGCACTTTTGCGATGACCATAATTACCTCTTCCGTAGTTTATGCGGACCGGGATATAGTAACCCGCATCCTCGTAGCATAGTCAACCGCGAGAGGGGTCAGTATGTCCTTAGGCCCAATCACACAGGTCTGCCCGTATCCTGCCGATTCAGGACAAGCCTGGATTAATTCCCTTTCGGAAATTACCCGTTTCCCCGGCGCCTTGATTTCCCCTTCCGCAGGAACGGGCCGCGCCGTAAAAACGGGCTGGGACGGACAGGAAGAACAGGCCTTCCCGGAAAACAGGGCGGCTATATCGGCGTCTTTGACGCTCTTGATACCGTAACTTGCCAGTACCCGCTCATGACTGTAATACTTCTCCAGTAATGCCTTGGGCATCGTCCCGCTGAAGGTCCTCCAGACCATTCCCTCCTCCAAGATGGCCGCCGGCTTACCCCGAAGAACAGCCCAGAGCAGCCCGTATCCTTCGGGAGTACAGCCCTCATCACCTTCCGAAACCCGGGTCAGCGCCTGGATGCTCATTTTGGTCACCAGTACCGACGCGTCTTCGGGAAACTTGGCATCCAGGCTGTCATGGGGAATGATAGCAAACCGGCTCTCCAGAACGGCCAAAGCCGCCTGGCTGAGGACGGAAGATCCTCCGATGATGACAAGGGAAGGCTTTTCTCCCTTTTCCGGCTTGCCGGTCAGCAACTCCTCCTTTTGCAGGCGCTTCAACAGTTCCTGGGTAATCATAGTAATCAAGCTGTCATTTATTTCCATAAAGGATTCCTCATTTATATTGTCGGCTCGAAACTTAACGCAATACCAGCCGGGGTTACTAGTATTGGTATCCCGCTTACGGTTACCTTGCATTTCGTTTCCAAACTGATAATCCGCTCAATGCCGATAGTCGCGGCTGTTCCGCCAACAAGGTGTATTTCCTCAACGGCGAATCCGGCAAGCCCCTTTTTGATAATCGTACCTATCTTCTGAAAGACCGGTGCGATAATCGGAAGATTCTCCTTACCCCGGGCAGGATCCTGCTTGAGCTTTTCAGCCTCATCAAAACTGATGCCATTATGCCCTGCAAGTACCAAACTTACATGGGTCCCCCCGGTGGGTTCATCAAAGGTATGTATCACCTCCCCATCTTGCAACACCGCAACCCCGGTCGTCCCCCCGCCTATATCCACAATGGCGCCGTTACGGAGACCAAGCACTAAATTCGCCGCGCTTGGTTCGTCCATCACCGTCGTAACCTCAAGGCCGGCTCCAGAAGCAACATAGCCATGGGTTGCCACATCCCGTTCCGAGGTACCTGGCGGAACGGCGATTGCAGTTTCCGACAACTCAACGTCTAGGGCTTCCTCCAAAAGGCGCTTCAACTTTGTGGTAATCGACCGGGCTCTGCTGAAATCAACCACCAGCCCGTCTTTTACCACATCAGCGAATTCCCGGGCAATTCCTAAAGGACGATTCTCTTCCCCCAGCACAATCAATACAATAGAAGCGGTACCAAGATCGAGACCAACCTTAAGGCGCTCGTTTTTCTCCGGTTTTACCGGATCGGTGAGTGTTTCTTCCAGCTCCGCTAAAAACCTCCCCGGGTCTTTCACTATTTCAGACCCCATTCCGGTTCACCCCACCTTCTCCCGGTTACTGAGCCAACTGAGGAAGGATCAACTCCACTTCGCCATGGGGACGGGGAATGACATGCACACTCGTCAGTTCACCAACCCTGCCCGCCGCAGCCGCTCCCGCATCGGTTGCCGCTTTCACCGCGCCGACATCGCCGCGGACAAA
>JAITJS010000115.1 GCA_031278815.1 Treponema sp. | reverse complement strand
GCCGGGAAGTCGGCGTAGAAAAGGAGAAACAGAGTATTGGAGGAGTAAATGATGCATGAGAAAACAACACCGTGTCCGTTTTGCGGGGCTCATGGTGTAATTGACACGCTGAACCGTGCCGATGGCACCTGCGGGGCCTACCGGGTCCAGTGCTCAGGCTGCGGTGCGGCAACCCGGTGGTGCGGTACGGAGGATAGGGCATGGGCGGCATGGGCGCTGCGGATAGAGCAAAAAAAAACCATCCATCCCAGGCGTTCTGCAATGGTTCAGGGCATTAAGAGGTACTAGCTATGGATACTCCTTACCTACCGGAACAATCTTTTTATTCCGGTAATGACCGGCTTATAGCGGGTACTGCGCTCCAAAGTTTGGCGGAACACCTGAGTGATTACCGGTGCATGCATTTTATCCGCAAGGCGTTTGTGGAAATTTTGGCAGGCCTGGAGATGTCTGACGGGGATCGGGACTACTATAGCTGGCTTGCCGGGCTTGATGCAAAAGAGGGCAGGATATGAACCATCTTAATTCGATTTTAATCGAAGGCAATCTGCTCGCAGATCCGCTTCTCCGTTCCTCTGCCCAGGGAACGCCGGTATGTGCGACAGAGAGCGGAAACCGGCGCGAGGCTTCGGGTTATACGCCAGCTTACCGGAATGCCGGCAGCCCATGGATATAACAAATGATAGAGGAGCGTGGAGAAATGTTATTGAGAAAACTTGAGATACGGAATATCCGAAAGATCAAGCAAGCGGATATTGAATTCTATGGTCCTGGGATTCAGGGGATAAACCAGAGCGGGAAAACAACCATTGCTCAGTGTATTGCGCTGTCCCTGGAAGGAACCAAAGCCTTCACCAAGGGTATGATTACCAGGGGTGAGGAAATTGCGGAAATCATTGTCATTACTGACAATGATTTAAAAATTAGAACCCTTATTCAGGATTCCGTAAAACAAACGGTTTTTCAAAAAAATGAAACTGGGAAGTATACGGCACTTGCCGGCGGTGTTCGGGCCTTTCTCGATTCGATTCGTTCCGGGCTTGAAATGCCGTGGGCCATGAAGGATATGAGCGATGCCAAGATTATTGAAATCTTGAAAGAGCGATCCGGTCTTACGCAAAAAATTACCGAAATTGACAGCGACATCAAGGATAAAGAGACGGCTCGAACCGAAACTGGCCGGGACAAAAAGCGGCTTGGTACGAGCGATCCGGTAGAGCCGGTCAAGCACCCGGACCATATTGACCATATCCGGGAAGAGCGGGAAGCGGCGGTTGCCTATCTCAATAAAGAACGGGAAGCCTTACTCAAAGCGGCGGATCATATCCGGTCAAAATGCGTTTTCAAAAGCGTCGAAGACATCGAGAAAATGGACGCTGTTATCAAAAATGTAGTCGAAGTAGTTAAAAAGCTCCTGGCAGATGATCGGGTGTATAGCCAAGCCGATATTGATGCCCTTGAAAAAGAAATCGCTACCTGGGTAGAGAAGGAACGAAAGGCACATGAATACGATGATTACCTGCGATGGCAAAAAGATTTTAACCGGTACAGTACTGAGTATGAAAAGCTCACCAAAGAGATCGAAGCCTTGAGGAAAAGCCGAAAGAAGGCCCTTGCCGGTATGAAGCTGGTTAAAGGACTGGAAATCGGAGAGGACAATCTGCTCTATCATAATGGGGTAGTTCCGGGGCATTACCGAAACGAATCGGGTTACGAACTGGTCAACGGCTGAATCAGTAAAAGTGTTCTTTTCTCTCGGTGCGCGTTTTTGCGGGGAGTTGAAGGTTCTGGTAGTAGACAATGCCGAATCGCTTGATGCCAAGACTACCAAGGTAATATCCGAGTGGGCGGAAAGCGCCCAATTCTTGGTTATCCTTCTCAAGGTTGCGGAGGTACCGGAGGAGCTAGAGGAAGGGATCATCTATGTGCAGGAGGGGGAGGTTTTGAAGAAATGAAGGTAAGCGGGGACGTGCAGTGTAACCTCGGAAAAAATTCCGAAGTTACACTGCACGGAGAGAGGCGGATGACCGTACAGGAAGTGGCGGTGGCGTTAGGGTGTAATCCGGAAACGATAAAGCACCATATACGTACATTGTATCCTGATTTAATGGCGAATGGAAAGACTACCTATCTAAATGAAACACAGGCTACGGAAATTAAGAACAGGATAGGGAGCGGGAGAAACGACCTACAAAACGTTTTGCAGGTTAAAAATACGGTTGTAACCGCTCTTGATATAGAACGTATGACGCTACAGGTTATTGAATACCATAGAACCCGGATTAGAGAACTTGAAGCGGAAAACAGAGAACAACAGGAACGGCTTACCATAGCCGAACCGAAGGCTGAGGTCTACGATGGGATAGTGGAACGGGGGAATGGGCTATGCCTGCGGGATACGGCAGGAGAGAACGGGATACGGCAGACTGACTTCATAGAATACCTGCTGAGGCATAAGTATTTATACCGGAAGGGAGAGGAGTTCCGGTTTTATGCGGAATACCGGAAGTATTTTGTGGAGCGAGAAATAGCGTGTAACGGGCATGACGGGCTTCAGGTGTTGGTAACACCCGAAGGGCGCGGTCATTTTGTGAGGTTGTTTACTCAGCGTCGAGTAGAGAATCTTTTAACCATTCAGAAGGCGGTAAAACAATGATAGTAATATTTTGTGATACCGAAACAACCGGTCTTGAACCCATAAATTCCGGGCCTTTTGAATTGGCGTTCCTGGTCTATAAGGGCAGTAGCCTTTTGGAGGAGAAAGTATTCCATCTTAACCCGCTTAACGATGAGGTTCTTATCCATCAGGAGGCCCTGGAAGTGAACGGCGCAACAGAGGAGCAGATTCGTGGCTATCCTCCGGCAAAAGAGGTGGTACCTGAACTCGTAGAGCTTTTCAAAAAATACCAGCCTGAAGAGAAAGCGGTTTTTGCCGGGTATAATTGCCCCTTTGATTATGGGCATTTGGGGGCATTACTGTTGCGGGAAGGTTTTTTAATCGCTGATTATTTCGACGGGCGATTTATTGATGTTCTTGAACTGGTTAAGCGGGCTAAAAGGATGAAGGTATTGGAATCCACGATAAACAATAAGCTGGAAACCATGACTAAGGCTTTGGGCATTGAACATGATGACGCTCATACGGCGTTGTCTGATATTAGGGCCACAAGGCGGCTCTATGAATATATCTATAGGAAATGGAGGCTACAGAAATGAAAACAGATGGTAGTGACCGGGAAGGAAGAGGGCGAAGTAAGGGAGAATTGGTTAAATCACCGGTTCAGGCTTTGAAAGACATGATGAATACTGATTATGTAAAGAGACGGTTTGCCGAAGTAATGGGTAAAAATGCCCCTGCCTTCATTGCATCGGTTTTGAACGCAGTACAGAAAAACCCGGACCTCGCCCGCTGCGAACCACAATCCGTACTTTCGTCGGCTATGGTAGCGGCAACATTGGACCTTCCCATTGATTCAAACCTGGGCTTTGCGGATATTGTACCATACAACACTAAGCGCAAGGATCCGCAGACCGGGAAAGAGTATTGGGTGTCCCTTGCCCAATTCCAGATCATGTATAAGGGATTTGTCCAGCTTGCGCTGCGTACAGGGCAGTATAAGACCATAAACATATCGCCAATCTATGAAGATGAATTTGATTCTTATGACATTGTTACGGGGGAGGTGTTTATGCATCCGGTGGATGGCGGATATAGGGAACAAGAAATCAAAGAGAAGATAATCGGCTATGTTGCCTTTTTTCGCTTACTGAATGGATATGAGCGGATGGAGTATTGGCCGCTCAAAAAAATTGAGGCCCACGGGAAAAAATACTCGAAATCATACGATAAATCCACTTCTTTGTGGAAAAAAGACCCCCATGTCATGTATGCCAAAACGGTATTGAAAAATACCCTGTCCAAATGGGGCATACTTTCCGTGTCCATGCAAACCGCCCTGGTTGCAGATCAGGCTGTAATCAAGGAGTTTGATAAGCCTATTGACGGAGATAATGTCAACTACATTGATAATCATGACAGCATGGAAGTATCACCTGAACCGATTGAACCGCAAGAATCGACTGGTGATGCTCAAGCAGAAAAGCCGGAACCGGAAAGTACCGTAAAACAAAAAACGGTCAAAGATACTACCCCTACGAAAGAAGCTAAAACACCCAATGAATCAGGTCATGTTACAAAGGGGAAAACCGGGGAAAGTCTCTTTTCGCCTGAAGAGTCTGATGCTCTGGAGGAACAATATCAGCGACAGATAGGCGGCGTTGAGCCGCCGGATTTTCATTAAAGATTTGCGGGAATACCCCTGGAATTAATTTATATAACGGAGCATGAGCATGATGTATGACACATTGATTGAACGCTGTCCTCTCCATATCCTGACCGATAACCTGGAATATGAGGAATGGCTGGAAAAACGTCGAGGCAGTATCGGCGGGTCGGATGCCGGTCCCATTATGGGCTATAGCGATTACGCAAGCCGTCTTACCCTGTATTTGCAAAAAAAGGGGATGGCGGAATCCAGGGAAATGAGCCGGGCTGCCCAACGGGGGAAACTCCTTGAACCGCTTGTGAGGGATTGGTTTGCTCAATCTTACCCGGAAATTATGGTTTCTAAGGTTCCTTATATGTTCTACTCCCCGGATTATCCCTTTATGTCCGCCAATACTGACGGACTGCTCTTCTTGGAAGAAGGCCGTATGGTAACCATCGGGGACAAGAAGATTGCTGGTCTTGGCGGTCTTGAGATAAAATCCTCTAAAACCGGGTACGGTTTTGGGAAAGATGAAATTCCCGATACCTATTATGCTCAGGTACAACACTATATGGCGGTTTTGGACCTTCCCTGGTTTGTGGTATCCACTTGTTTTTTGGAAACCGAACAAATTGAAGAGTATGTGATTTACCGGGATAAAGGTTTTATTGCTGATATGCTCAGTCAAGAGAAAGATTTCTTTGAACAGTATCTTGTTCCCGGCGTTATGCCCGCTGCAATCGGTATCGACAACGAAGAGGCAATGATAACCGGGATATTTGAAGGAACCAAGAGCACCATCATGCTTTCCCAATCGGAAGTTGAGTGGTGTCAGGAATACACGACCCTTGCCCGGCAGATTAAGGAATTGGAGACGAAGAAGGGCGCCTTAGCTACAGACCTGAAGGCCCGGCTGGTATCCAGATCCCTTAGCGGGGGCGACGAGCGGAAACTATCCGCCTATGGCGGACCCTATGTGGTATCTTGGTCTCGGTATGATACGACCCGGATAGATACGGACGCACTAAAAAAAGCCGGACTGTATGAGCGGTACTCAAAAAAGATTGAGAGCGGTCGATTCACGGTTACGGAAAAGAAGCGGGCGTAGTTAGCTCATGGAAAAATCAGC
>JAITJS010000096.1 GCA_031278815.1 Treponema sp. | reverse complement strand
AGTGGCTGAAACAGACCTTTGCCCAACGATACAACCGGCAGGCAGGGAGGATCGGGCATATCTGGGGAGAGCGGTATGGGTCGCGGATCGTGGAGGGGGAACCTGCTGAGGTGGAGGGAACAGGAGTGGGGGCTTTTAACCGGGGGGATACCCTGAGGGTCAGACCCTATGAAGGGGGAAATGAGGGGAAGACCGATTTTCTCCTTATTTTTCCCTTTCCTGTGGTCCTTTCACCGGGGTAAGCGAGAATAATCCGTTGGGGTTTAGTATGGAGTTTTTTTTCTTCTCAATTTTGGAGTACTTGAAGGGAGAGAACTGTCCTGAAACTGGTAATGAGTCTAAATTGTGACTCAAGTTTAGCGCTCTGGGGCGGGGATTTTTTATTGAGCCTGTTTCAAAATCTGAAAGGGCACTTACCCTCGTTCCGGCCCGCCTCCGGAAGTTTCGGTGTTCCCGCTCAAAGACCCGAAGCCTCCTCCCGGAGACCCGGCTGACACGCTAAGAAACCCGGTGAATACGCTCTTTCAGTCTTCGGACACGCTTAGGGAGGGGTGCGGACACTCTTTTTCAATGTCCACCGGTTTTTTTTCAATCTTCCCTGTATTTAAAAAGCGTCTTCTCAGGCTCTTTTTCAGTGTTCTGAGACTCTCAAAGCGTGGAGGGGGATGCTTTGAGAGTCTAATCCGATGCTCGGAGCATGTCCCGGGACGTTCGGAGTACCGGCGTCACTTCTCAAAGACCTGGCGGTCAGTACCAACCGGGGTTTGGAACAGACTCTATCATTAAAAAGGCAGGACACCCCGGTACGTTCCAGAACATCCTCAACCTCAGGAAGGGTACAGTAAGGCCCCGTGCTGAGGTGTTTTTATCCTTGGTATTATCGAATTATATTGACAAACGAATCGTTTGATAGTATTCTTGAAAATAAGCATACATTGCTGCATCAGCAACAATAGGCAAAGCGCGTTTTCAGATTGCTTGTGGTAATGTAAAGAGCACCTCTCCTTCTGGCTGTCTAAAAAAGCCGTGTTTTTTAGACAGCCTTTTTAGTAGGTATCAATTGCGGGAGAGGGCTTAGTATAGTATAGTCAATCAGGAAGTCTTAGGTATGAAGCAATTACGTGTAGAAGATGCAATCGGACAGGTCTTGTGCCACGATCTGACCCGTATCGTACCCGGTGAAATGAAAGGCCCCCAGTTCCGTAAAGGACATATCATACAGGAAGCGGATATACCCATGCTGCGCGCTATGGGTAAGGACCATGTTTTTGTCTGGGAAAAGCAGCCGGGGATGGTCCATGAAAATGAGGCCGCAGAACGTCTAGCTGCTTTGTGCACAAACACCCATATACGGACCGGCCCGGTAAGTGAGGGTAAAATCGAACTTTTTGCCGAGCAGGATGGGGTCTTTTGTGCTGATGTGGCACGACTCAACCAAGTGAATGGGGTTCCTGACATCGTCATTGCGGCTCGGCACTCCTATTCCGCAGTAAAAGCCGGGGATAAACTGGCAGCGATGAAGGTTATCCCGTTAGTGGTGTCCGAAGCAACCTTGGCCCAAGCAGAGGTTGCGGCAGGGAGTAGGCCGATTTTTGAACTCCTGCCCTACATCCTAAAAACCGCCTGGGTGATAACGACCGGAAGCGAAATAGCCGGGGGCTTGATTAAAGATAGCTTTACACCGGTGATCCGCAAGAAACTCAGGGCCTACGGTATTGAGGTGATCCGGCATGTGGTGGTAGGGGATGGCTTGGATGCAGTGGCCGGGGTCATCAGGGAAGCCCTTATAAAAAAAGTAGAAAAAGTAGAGAAAATAGATATGATCCTCTGTACCGGCGGCATGAGCGTTGACCCGGATGACAATACCCCGGGGGCCATTAAAGAAAGTGGTGCACAGATTGTTACCTACGGCGCGCCCACTGTACCGGGCGCCATGTTTCTGCTGGGGTACTATGCTGAGGGCCTGCCGATCCTGGGGCTTCCGGGCTGCGTCATGTATATGCAGACCACCATCTTTGACCTGGTCCTGCCCCGTATCGCCGCAGGCATCAGGATGAGCAAACAGGATTTTACGGTTTTGGGGAATGGCGGCTTGTGTTTGGGCTGTAAGGAGTGTCACTATCCGGTTTGTCCTTTTGGTAAAGCCTAGGGTTTGCCCCTCGGATCAGCCCTACATCCTGAATTCTGAACCCAGATACACTTGCCGGACCATTTCATTGACCAAGATACTGTCCCGGTCCCCTCGCGCCACGATGGTACCGGTGTTTATGATGAAGGCTTCCGTGGTGATTTCCAGGGTGTCCCGTACATTGTGGTCGGTGATGAGGATGCCGATACCTTTTTCCGCAAGCTGCCGGATTATCTGCTTGATTTCGTATACGGCAATGGGGTCTATGCCGGCAAAGGGCTCATCCAAGAGCAGGAATTTGGGTTCCGTAGCCAGGGCACGGGCAATCTCGGTCCGGCGGCGTTCACCCCCGGAAAGGGTAAACCCGTATTGGCTTCGGATCCGGCCGATACCGAATTCTTCGAGTAAGGCTTCAAGGCGCTGCTTCTTTTCCGCTTTCCGAAGGTCCCGGCGGCTTTCCAGAATGGCCCAAATATTTTGCTCCACCGTGAGCTTACGGAAGATCGACGCCTCCTGCGGGAGGTAGGCGATGCCCTGCTGGGCTCGCCTGTACATGGGTTTCGTGGTAATATCCACGTGGTCCATGGTAACTTTTCCCGCAGAAGGACGGTAAAAGCCCACAATCATATAGAAAATGGTTGTTTTGCCTGCTCCGTTAGGCCCCAGCAGTCCTGCCACGGTCCCGTTGTGCATGAAAAAATTAACCCCCCGTACCACTTCCTTGCGGCCAAAACGCTTATGGAGATCCGAAACCCCCAGTATATGCAGGTCTTGCTTAGAGACCTGGGTATCCGTCTCAATCACCCCATCCTCAGGCGCTTTCGTATCTTCTTCTCCCATGGCTAGTCCTTTATAGAGCCGGAAACCGTCCCTTCCATCGTAACATCATCCGTATCCAGGTCTACCCGAATCCGGTCCGCCCTGAATTCATCGTTCTTTTTAAACACCACGGGAAATCCTGAAAGATCCAGCAACTTTTCCGTACGCCGGTATACGGCGTATTCAGAACGGCATACCATCGTATCTTTGAAAAGCCGAACCGCTATCTGGAATACCGTAACTTCTGCCTGATCATCGTACTCAATGAACCGGCCTTTAGCTACGATCTTGTTCTTTTTATCTTCTAACGTAGCATTGCCTTCCAGCCGGGCTATTTTCAGCTTTCGATCATACCGTAGGCGGTCTGTCTGGAAATAGATGTCCTTTGCTTCCTCTCTACCCCAGACTTCCCCGAAACAATCAACGAACTGATTATCATCCCCGTGTATCTCAATCCGGCTGGCCTTGAGCAGGAGATTATCCGAGCGTACTTCCGCGTTTCCCGTAAGGACCGTGAGCTCTTTACCCGAAACCCGGCTCCCGTTCATCCTATTGGCCTTGAAGGTGAAGATATCCCCGTGGATAGGGGCAAGACAGATAATAAAGCCAAGCCAATAACACCACACCCCCCTACTCACTGCGCCTCCCCTTCTTCTTCCTTATCTTCCCAGACATAGGTCCCGTTAATGCCCGAAGCAAAGCCCCAAGTTCGGTTACGGACATCCGCCGAAAATCCCCAGCCCGAAAAATTCGTCCCGTCAGAACGCTGCATATCCACCTGCTCCGTCTCTCCGCTTGAAAGGAGCCGTTCCTGGTCCTGCCAATCCAAGCCCTTTGTTTCCAGGGTAATATCCTCGGATTCAACCTCAAGGCGAACCCCATCCCGCAGGCGTATGTTGCCCGAATCAAGCTCGACCGAAGCGGTTCCTGCCTGGCCTACCGCGTTTATATCCTCTCCCTGATGCTCAAATTGTTCAAAAGAGAAATTGGTAAGCTCCATGGTCTGCCGTTTTTCATAGCGCTCTGCGGATTCCGCGGTGAACCGAACCAGGGGATTGCCGTTTCTCACCCGCACGTATTCCACATCCTTCATAATGATATCCGGCAGATCTCCTTGATCCGATGAAGCGGGTCCATAATCAAAGGAACAGGCCCCGCACAGCACGACCGCGAGGGCCAGGGTAAGCGCCTTTTTCATAGGCCCTGCCCGTGGCCCAGGGCGGTATCCCGAACCGCAGCGACAAAGTTCCTGAATAAAGGACTTGCTGCGGTAGGCTTAGACTTGAATTCCGGATGAAACTGCACCCCCACACCCCAGGGGTGATCCGGCCATTCCACTGCCTCCACCAGACTCTTATCAGGGGTAAAGGCGCTGATACATAAACCCGAATCGGTCATGGCACGGCGGTAGGTATTGGAAAATTCATACCGGTGCCGGTGCCGCTCAAAGATGGTCTGTACTTGGTAACTGGCAAAAAGACGGGTCCCCGGTTCTATCAAGGACGCACTCTTCCCCAAACGCATGGTTCCTCCATAGTTTTTCACATCCACCTGTTCGTCCAAAAGACTTATCACCGGATGTTTGGTGCTTTGGTTAAATTCCGTAGAATCCGCATCTTCCCAGCCCAGTACGTGGCGGCCCCAGTCAATGACCATGATCTGCATACCCAGGCAGATGCCCAGATAGGGTATTTTATGGGTCCGGGCCCAGGCCGCGGCTTGGATCATGCCCTTAGTGCCGCGCTGGCCAAAGCCGCCGGGAACCAGGATGCCCTGGATGCCCCCTTCTGGAGCAGCCGGTCCCAGGATACCTTCCAGGCTGTCCGATTCCTCAAGTCCACCGGCATCGATCTTGACCAGTTCGACCGCAACCCCGGTCTCAAGGCCCCCATGAAACAGGGCTTCGTACACCGATTTATAGGCATCATGGAGGTCCATGTACTTGCCTACAATGCCGATACGCACCGTGCCTTGCCGGGCCTTGAACTTTTCCATCATGGTATACCAGGATTCCAGGTTGGCATGACGGCTCTCAACCCCCATTTTCTTCAACACCACTTGATCCAGTTTCTGCTCGAAAAAGACCAAGGGTATCTCATAGATCGTCGTTTCTACCTCATAAGAGGTAAACACCCCATCGGGATCCACGTTGGTGAAGAGAGCGATCTTCCGGCGGGTGGCTTCATCCAGGATCACCGGCGCCCGGCAAATGAGTATGTCCGGCTGAATTCCCTGTTCCTGCATGGCCTTCACCGAATGTTGGGTAGGTTTGGTCTTGAGTTCTCCTCCGGCCACTTCCGGGATCAGGGTCAGATGAACCGAAAGGGCGTTGACCCTGCCCGCTTCATGGATGAGCTGGCGGGCAGCTTCCAAGAAAGGGATGGATTCAATGTCCCCTACGGTACCGCCTATCTCCACGATGACCACATCCGTATCCGGATCCTCCCTGGCCGCTGCAAGGATCCGGTTCTTGATTTCATCGGTAATATGGGGAATCACCTGCACACACCGGCCCAGGTACCGGCCTTCCCGCTCTTTGCGAATCACCGCTTCGTAGACCTGACCGGTGGTGATGGAATTGCTCTTGGATAAAGCCCCGGAGGTAAACCGGGCGTAATTTCCCAGATCCAGGTCTGTTTCCGTGCCGTCGTCGGTAACATACACCTCCCCGTGCTGATAGGGACTCATGGTCCCGGCATCCACGTTAAGATAGGGGTCGCATTTTACCATACGCACATTAAGCCCCCGGCCCTCCAGCAAGGCCCCCAGGGAAGAAGCGGCCACCCCTTTCCCCAAACTCGAACAGACCCCTCCAGAGACAAAAATAAGCTTATTCATTTTTTTAGTTATCCCTCATTGACCGGGTTATTTCAAGCGGGGGACTTCCTGATATTGATTGGGTAATGGCTTCAGCCTTCATAATAGGTAGTAGTATTCTGACTTTTTTGAAGATTCGCTTGCCTTTATTTTTGGGGTGAAAATCCCCAGCTAACCCGTAACTGTGATCGGGCGGGGCGGAGACCGGGAAAGGTTTTCGCCCCACGAGGTTGTCGTTACCGCCACTGGTGTCGTCCGCAAACGCGGACGGGTCCGTAATAAGGACAAGCCGGGAAGGCGGACAATCGCGGATGTCTGTAAGCCAGGAGGCTTTAGCGTGCGGCTGCCACCGTTGGTGGAGACCAATTTTTTACGGCTTTCGAGGTTAAGGCCGTGGAAGAATCGATTATTTGTGTACTTTAACAACTGGTTTTTCCCACCCCCCACGGAAGAATATGCTCGTTTCGGGTTTGTGTTCTTGTATACCCGGAGGATTGCGCTTCTGGTACAGAGAGGAATCGGCCATCCCGCTATAACGCTATTTTTAGGGAGGTAGTTATGAAAAACTACAAAAAAACTCTGACGGGGCTACTCGGTGTTTTACTGGTATCCATATTACTGGCTGGTTGTCTGGAAGGTTTTGATAGGAAACGTTTTGCCTCTTTAACTACGGCGTGGTCTATTAGCGTTGCCGAAGAATATCCGGTGGAAATCTATGAGGTAACAATCGGCGATACCGCCGGAGAAAACGCGGGGTTTATTCTGGCAAGCAATGATGACCGTGTTGGTAATTTTCTGGCAATAGCCGAAGGATCCCTTACCGACACCGATAATCCGTTTGTCGAAGTCCTTAATGCCAATCTGAACGACTACATCAACACGACAATCAGCGAGTATAACGCCATTACCGACGCTGATATTGAAGCGGCTATAGAAAAGGCGCTGGAGATGGATTTAGTGGGTGCGCGGACGCTTTCAACCCACTGGAATGGTATTGCTGACGTATGGGTGAGTAGCGACGGAAAGTTCTCATGATTTTACTATACAAAAGAATGCGTTCTTGAATACATAATGGGGACAAGGTGTGCCGTATAGCAACTATATAAACAAACGGATTAACGATTCCGGATATCTAGCAGGGTGTACGACAACAGCGATAGCCCAAATTATCGCATACCACGGGTATCTAAAAAGTACCGCGCCATATAAAGCGCCCAATTTTAACAATGCTTCCTTCAACAATGCCAACATTGGTGTGGAACGGAACGTATGACTGGACTAATTTAAAAAACAGGGCGGCCCCTAATACCGACGCTTTACGCGACCAAGCGGCGGCGTTGATGTGGCAGGTTGGGTCGAACGTTAAAGCCAATTTTTATAATGCCAGTTGAATTCTGAAGTGCGAAAAGATGATCCGAAAAAACTTCGTTAGAATTCCGGTATCCTAAAGCCTTGCGGGAACGATTAGTGATTTTTTCTACAATTCGCTCACGCTGTATGGAGGTCAACCCTTCAAACGAAGTCCCTCTGGGCAAATATTGCCGTATCAGTCCGTTGGTGTGTTCATTCAATCCCCGCTCCCATGCATGGTAGGGATGGGCAACATAGAGATCCCAT
>JAITJS010000067.1 GCA_031278815.1 Treponema sp. | reverse complement strand
TATGGAACAAGAGGTATCTCTTCTTGTTAATATTAATGCCCCAAAATGGGTAATTTTTAAGGAGGTTCTTTTATGAAAAAGAACAGTTTTTTTGGTCTGGCGGGAATGGTTAGTTTGGCGCTGACATTCGCGTTTGTATTGGCTGTAGGAATGGCATTTGTTGGCTGTGATAACTCAACAAATGGAGATGCCGACATTTTTGAGGGCACATGGATAGGCACAGGCGAGCGACAAGGCGCTACGATGGTTGCTGCCAATGGCTCATATACTGAGACTTTTAATGGCACAGAGATTATCAGGGGGACTTATTCGGTTGCGGGCAATACGGTAACAATGACAATGGTTCAGTTAAACACGATTGCCTTCGGCGACGCAGATAAATGGTTCAATTGGGCCGACTTGGATGCTTCGTATAAGGAGATGTTGTTGAATTCCGCTACGTTTCAAGTAACCATTCAAGGTGATTCGATAGTCGATGATGAGGGAGTGGCTGGCTTTACCAGACAAAAATAATCCAAAATTCGGGACTAGGAATTTCTTCTTACTCCCGTACTACAATACCGGAAGTCCGTATTTGAATACGCTCACTCCGTATGCAAGCACGGAAACCCCGTATGCAAGTACCGGACTTTCGTGTTACAGTACGGAACCCTCGTATTGCAATACAGAACGCCCGTATGTAAGTACGGGAGGCCGGTACTGTTCCCCGAAAGGGCGGTACGGCTTAAAAACCGGGGAAGCCCTCAAAAAAGGAGTTATATCATGCAAACAGATTACATTCCCCGCCCGGACGGGGCCTTTCTGGAATAGGTTCGGATCCGAGCGGACTTGTTTGCCTCTTTAAAGAAGCCTTATTTTTGATACCTTGCATTCCTGCCCTTCCCTTGACCATACGCACCGGCCCTCTATATAGTACTAGCTGAGGTTATTTCAAACCCTCATAATATTGCAGTCGGTTTATGGTAGTGCCGGAAAGGTAGGCGGAAGATAATGGACAAGTTGTTTAAACATCCTTGGTTGATTGTGGGGATTATCGCCGGTATCAGCCTTTTTTTTGCCTTCCAGCTTCCCCGGGCGGAACTGGACAATAACAACCTCCGGTTTGTACCCCGAGAGGACGAAGCCCGGTTGGTATCGGCCTATATTGATGATACCTTTGGCAGTTCTCTGTTTATCCTGGTGGGACTTGAACGGCAATACGGAACCCTGTTTGACCAGGAATTCCTCACCCGAATCCGGGACTATGTGGACCGAATCCGGGAAATCGAAATTGTGGGTACGGTGAACTCCATCATAAATACCGATTACATCACTGGTGATGGGGAGGCGCTGGTGGTAGAACCCCTGGTAGGAGCGGATTTCTCCGGTACTCAGGAGGAAATTGCGGAATTGAAGCGCCGGGTTCTTTCTTGGGATCTCTACCGGCAGGCCCTGATCTCCGATGATTTTAGCGCTACCCAGATACTGATACCTTTGGAAATTACTGCGGAAAACGCAGGAAATCCAGAGGTGGTGGTCAGCTTCCTGGAGATCCGGGACATAGCTCGGGAGATGTTTGCCGGTATGGCAACGGTGTATGTTACGGGGATGCCGGTAATCAGCGCCACCATCAATGAAGCGGTCCGGCAGGATCTCCTGCTTTTGGTTCCCCTGGTGATCCTCGCGGTCCTGGTGATTGTTTACCTGCCCCTACGGCGGATTAGTTTCGTGGCCTTATCCCTGCTCCCGGTCGTATTAGCGGTGATCTGGTCTATTGGAGCCATGCCTCTGGTGGGGATCAAGCTATCGGTCATCTCCACGGTGCTGCCGGTCATCCTTATTGCCGTGGGGAGTTCCTATGGGCTCCATCTGATTATCCACTATCTCGAAGCAGTAGACCAAGATTCCGGTACCATGAGCCGGGAAGCCCACCGGGAATTGGTCATTACCCTGGTGCGGACCATCCGCAAGCCCATCTGCCTGGCGGCCTTGACCACCATGGTCAGCTTTTTTGCCTTTTGTTTTACCCAGGTCCTCCCCATCCGGGAATTCGGGTATTTCTCGGGTTTTGGGGTAACCGTGGCCTTCCTCATTACCCTCACCCTGATCCCCGCGATTTTGATCATCCGGGGACCTCGACCACTAAGAAAGCTCATCTCCAAAAGCACCGGTATAGCCAAGGAGGGTCGGGTACATCAGTATATCGCCACGTTCTTTTCCGCTGTGGTAGGGAAAACCTATCTGGTCCTCGGCGTCTCCGTGGTGCTGTTCCTCGTTTCCCTTTACGGCGCCTCCCGGCTCATCATTGATAATGTGTTTTTGGAATATTTTAAGAATGATACGGATATCAATATCTCAGATGCTTTTATTCGTAAGCACTTCGGCGGTTCCAAGGTGATAAGCCTGGTGGTGCAGGCGGAAAGTCCTGAAATCCTCCTGCATCCCGATACCTTGGGGACCATAGATGATCTCCATACCTACCTGGTAACCAAGGTTCCTGAAACCGGTAAGGTCATGGGATTTACGGATTTGGTTAAACGGGTCAACCAGGTGTTTAATGTGGATGAGTCTCCCCTGGGTCTCAAGCCCCAATCCACGGTTTCGAGTACCGGGGATTTTGGCTTTGGGTTTGCAGATGCTGCGGATCCAGGCTTTGGGTTCGGCGCTTTTTCCGATGAGGGGGATCGGTATGAGTCCTCCGACACCATAGCGGATCCTGCTTTGAACGAGCCTTCAGCCTATACTCCCAAGGAATGGGCCGGTCTCCTGGAAAGGGCCTTGAGCGCCGGGGAGGACCGGACCATGGATGCTTCCCGGCTGGTTTGGGAAGTGAAGAAGCAGGTGAATTATGAAGGGGCGGCGTATTATGAAATTCCCCGGGACCCCATCCGGTACGGCAAAACCCGTCCGGAGGAGCTCCAACAATTGGTTTCCAACTATTTGGTATTGCTCTCCGGGAACATCGAATCCTATGCCAATGATCCCCTGGAGCCCACCGCCATAAAGACCACGATCCAGCTTCGCACTATCGGCCAGGATGATACGAACCGCGTGGTTAAAGTGATTAACGAGTATGTAGCGGCCCATTTCCCTGATACGGTTCAGGTGGTGGTAGGGGGCGCTGCTTTGGTGGAAGGATCCCTGAATAACCTGGTGGTGCAGTCCCTGTGGAGTTCCATGATCATCGCCTTTGTGTCCCTGTTTACCATCATGGCCATCTGTAACCGTTCGGTGGTGGCGGGTTTCCTCAGTATTACCCCCCTTTCTCTGTTGATCCTTATGAACTTTGGGATCATGGGCTTTTTGGGGATTAAACTCAACATTGGAACTGCCATGATTTCAAGCCTATCCATGGGTATTGGGATCGATTACACGGTCCATTTTCTGGAAGCCTATAAGCGGCACTATCGGGCTACCGGAGAAAGGGGGGATTTCTTGCAAAGGGCCTATAGGACTTCAGGAATCGCGATTATCGTGGATGCCTTGGCCACGGGTCTGGGCTTCGCGGTACTGATTTTGTCCCAATTCAATATGCTGGCGGATCTGGGTTTACTGATTGCCCTGGCCATGATCATGAGCGCCTTGGTAGGGCTTATCATCATTCCCGCGCTTTTGCTGCTGATCCGGCCCCGGTTTGTCCAAGATGCACTCTGAGGGGCGCAGCGTTATAGCAAAAGGCATATAATTAAAGAAGGAGGTATTAGGATGAAAAGAATGGTTCTGTTACTGGGGGGTCTGGTGGTTTCCGCTGCCGTGGTTTGGGCTCAGGATGCAGCCTCCCTGGTGCGGGATTCCCGGAACCGGATCCAGGCGGATACGATTTCCACCCGCTCCCGGATGGTCCTCACTGCCAAAGATGGTTCTACCAGTGAACGCCAGATCGATCAGTATTCCAAGGACGGCCCCAAGGGGAACCGTACGATTATCCAGTTCCAGCGTCCTGCAGGAGTGGCAGGGACCCGGTTCCTTACCATGGAGAACCCGGGGGGTACGGATGATCGTTGGATCTTCCTCCCTTCCTTGGGAAAGGTCCGCAGGATCGCCGCATCTGAAGGATCCGGTAGCTTCATGGGTACGGACCTGTCTTACGATGATATTTCCTCCACAGATCGGGATGTGAATCTGGATACCCATACAGTGCTGCGGGAAGAAGTCCTCCGCGGGAACCCTTGCTATGTGATTGAATCGGTTCCCCGGGACCGGTCCTATCAGTATTCCCGGATGGTGCAGTGGATAGACCAGGGTACAAAGGTGAGTCACCAGATTGAACTCTATGACCGGCGGGGCACCTTGGTGAAGGTCCTGGAAATCCTGGAACTCAAAGAGGTACAGGGCAGGCTTAGTGCCATGGTAACGAAGATGCGTACCCTGGCAGCAGGGACGTCCACCACTATCTATGCGGATATTCTCAAGTACGATGATCCCATTCCTGAAGGGGTCTTCACCACGAAATTCCTTGAAACCGGGAGGCCGTAGCATCATGAACCGCTTTAGGGTAACCCTAGTCCGCTTCAGTATAGGCTTATGGTTGTTCATCCCCCTGTGGTCTTTGGCGGCCCAGGAGGATGGGGATTTTGGGTTCGGTTTTGGGGAAGATGAGTCGGGGAGTATTGAAACGGCTTCAGGGCCTCAGGTGCAGATCTCCGGGGAAGTGGCAGCGGAGCTTTTGGGGTTTGGGGATGATTTTTCTTCAGAGGAGCGGTTCAAAAAGGCTTCCTTGGGGGATATTTTTTCCGGCAAACTCAAGTTCTCAGCTTCTGCTTTTAATGCCGATGGAGTGATCAATCTGAAACTTTCCCCTGCATTGGACGGTTCCTCTCCGGTGAGCCTCGATGAGGGGTATCTCCGAGCTTATTGGGGCAGACTTGACCTGGAAGGAGGGCTACGGAAGCTCACCTGGGGTAAAGCGGACAGCTTCGGTCCCCTGGATGTACTAAATCCCCTGGACTATTCGGATCTCAGCGCTATGACCGATCTTTTGGGCATGAAAATAGCCCGTCCAATGATCCACCTCTCCTACAGCCTGGGGGCATTTTCCAAGTTGGAAGGGATCTTTATCCCAAATTTTGCTGGACACCGCTTTGCCCAGGATGGCCGCTGGGCGCCGGCGCAGGTTACCGGGTATACGGACAGGATTGCGAGCAGTATAGCCGATATCCTCGCGGGTATCCCGCAGCTTCCGCCAACCATACAAGCAGGTGTACATACTGATTTGCAAGATCCCGAGGGTATACAAAAGTATTATGCGGATATGGATATGTCCTCATTATATCCCCTTACTACTGGTTTGGAATATGCCCAGGGGGGCTTGCGTTTCACCACCACCGTGGGTTCATCGGACCTGGGGCTCCAATATTTCTATGGAAACCTCTTCAGACCTGCCGTTACGGTTACCGGTATAGATAGGTTTCTCCAAGACCCTTATGGTATTCAGCCGGATATACGGTACAACCGGTATCACCAGATCGGCGCGGATTATGCCCAGGTAATCGCTGGCTTTAATCTGCGGGCAGAACTCGCCGCCAATATCACCGGGGACCTCTCCGGGGATGATGGGCAGGTGTACAACCCTTCCATTGCTTGGTCCTTGGGCTTTGACCGGGATGTGGTCTGGGGCGTCAACCTGAACCTTCAGGCAATAGAAACCATCCGCCTCCTCCACGATAAGGTGGCATCGGATCCCGCAGAGGACACCGAAGCAGGCACAAACCTAACCGGGACCCGGATCACGGGGATTCTTTCAAAGAAGTTCTTCCGGGATGAGCTGGAACTCAAGGTTACGGGGATTTGGGGCATTGAGGATAAGGACTTTTACATCCTTCCCGGGCTCACCTGGACCAAAGGAGACTTAGAAGCAGAACTGTCCGGGGGTATTTTTGGCGGCGACGAGCAGGGGGAACTGGGGCAATACCGTAAAAACGGCTTTGTTAAAGTGGGTCTGACCTATTCTTTTTAGGGAAAGAAGGGGCTGTATCTCTGTATAGATATCCTGGATTCTCTTGACAAGAGAGGGGATACTATATAACACTAACCTATATTTTTTATCGTTTATAACAACGGTAGAATTGTAAGGAGAAACTATGATGATAAAACAAAAAAAACCGGTACCCCATAAGCTAGGGTATGTACTGTCGGCGGCTTTGGGTCTAACTAACCTGGTTCTTTATGACTGTGCTGGGACTACACCCCAGTCCCCCCTTCCGGTTCCGCCCGTAAGTACCGAAGCAAAACATTGGAGCTATACCGGGGATACGGGGCCTGAGTATTGGCATAGCTTAGATCCTGTCTATACAATCGCAAAAGAGGGGAAATCCCAGTCTCCTATTGATATTGTTACGTCGGATCTCTCCGCCGGGGGGAGTACCGGTAAACCGGTCTTGGCCTACCGGAAAACCCAATTTGAAGTGGAAAACAACGGCCATACCATTGAGTTGATACCGGTCACCGGCGACAACGCTATTACCATTGATGGGGATCCCTATGTCTTGCAACAGTTTCATTTTCATGCTCCTGGGGAGCACAGGATTGATGGAAAACCTTTTGCCATGGAACTGCACCTGGTCCATAAAAATACCCGGGATAATCTGGCGGTCATAGGGATCATGATTGCCGAAGGAGCCGAGAACGAGGTGCTCAAAGAGACCTTTGCCACATTGCCTCAGGAAATCACCCATGAAGGATCCTCCAAGTCGGAAGTGGAGCTTAATGTAGCGGATTTGTTCAATGGATCCCCGGGGATGTATCAGTATGAAGGCTCCCTGACCACACCGCCCTGTTCAGAAGGGGTGAAATGGAGTGTGGCTGCCCAGGTACTAGAACTATCCGCGGCACAAATCCATGCCTTTCAGTCGCTCTATACGGGTAATAACCGGCCGGTTCAACCCCGATATAACCGGGCGGTGTATTTCGTCAAATAAGCACCCTCAGGGCAGAGGTCCGCAAGGGTTCTCTGTCCGTGCATTTTGCCAGGATTTCATAATAACCAGGCGATTCCAGCCCTTAGTATAGTCGTATTGCACCGTATCCATGATACGTTTTACCATCAATATACCAAGGCCCCCTATGTTCCGTTCCTCAATAGGTACGGTGATATCCGGGTCCGCATGCTCCAGAGGATTGTATGATTTACCCCGATCGGCAAAGATAATGATAACTCTGGAACGATCTGAAACCTGTTCCGTCTTGCAGCCGATCCGCACATCCCCCGGTTCTGTTGCAGGATACGCATAATGAGCTATATTGACAAAGATTTCCTCGAACGCAAGTTCGATAGACTGTTCTACCCCATGGGGACAGGCAGCTTTTTCCGCTATAGTACGAATAAATGCAAGGGCTTTTTCTAATTGGCTTACATCCGCAGGAAAGGTCATAACCTGCAAGCTTGTATAGTTTGCCATACACATAATCTCCTACCTAATCTGAACGGCAGGCGTATGGGAGCGCGCCTCTCCTTACAGTTTTATCTCTAAATCTATGCCCTTCTGTTGGATTTCTGCTTGAAGCTGTAAGAAGATACGGAACCCTTCTTTGGATAGATAGGTCAACCGGCTAAAATCCAGGGTCAGTTTCGGAGTAGCCGGTCCCAACTGCCTTATTTCTTGCTGCAAGATCGGAATGGTTTCGGTATCCAGACGCCCGATGAATGATAGGACTTCATCCCCGGTAGAATCTTTTTGCGTGAGTATGTTCTCTTCTTGTATGAGCACACCGGTGAGTCCTGCGGTTTCAATCATAGCCTGTACCGGTTCGCCGATATGCTGCAACACCAGCTTCCCATTTTTCTTGGTCATGGCTTTTTGTATTCTGAGTAAGGCCTCAGATCCCCGGCTGGATATACCGGTCACTTGACTACAATCCAGGTATAGGACAGTAACCTCATTGCCCTCTTGATACAGTTCTTTCTCCAGGGATGGAGCGGTTTCATCATCCATGTTTCCCGCAAGGGACAGGAACACTTTGGTTTTGGTCTTCTCCTTTCGTATGAGTACCAGTTTTTCTTCCTGCATCAACAGGCCTACAAGACCGGTCATCTCAAATATAGATTTGAGCGATTGGTTTATGTTTTTGATAAACATCTTCCCCTGTCGTTCTTTCATGATTTTTTGAATCTGCAATAAGACCCGCAATCCTGAACTGGATATATACGTTACCATGGAAAAATTCAACACCACTTCCTTAATATCCCCGTCCAAGCGCCAGACCTTTCTTTCCAGTTCAGGAGCTGACAGGGTATCGAACCGTCCTTCAGGAGATAAAATTACTTTTGTCCCCTTTCGCTCTTCACCTATAAACATGACTCCTCCCTCTCGTAGCCGCACCCCTCTCGGGGGTCTTAATTTTTTGATACATTTCCCTCTTGGCTTATAGGGATAGCGTATCATCATACCGCAGGGTCCTAGAGAACCCCTTTTTAAGGGGGGAAAGGTCAAGCCTGCCCCTAGGCTATCTTGGCTCCACAAGTACCTGCAGGAGCCCTGAGCTTTTCCGCATTTCCTGGTAATGCAGTATCAACATGGTGATGTCATCTGCCTGTTCAGCTCCGTCTGCAAATACCTCAATCTCATGCAGCATGTCCTTGACATAGTCCTGGATAAGATTCCCTTTCCCTATATCCCCATTCAGTACTTCCAGAATCCGCTCAGACCCAAACAGGCTGTCTTGAAGGTTCATGGCTTCATTCACCCCATCGGTGTATAAAAAGAGCATATCATCTTTGCTTAGGATCATCTCCATCATTTTAAATCGTACATTTTCCATGGTCCCTAATATGATACCCGGTTTCGTGGTAAGCCAGGTAAACCCTTGTTCCCCGTGCTTGATTACCGGTGGATTATGCCCGGCATTCACATAGGTGAACTTTCCCGTGTTGATTTCCAGCATGCCGATAAACGCGGTAACAAACATATTGGTATCGTTATTTTCGCATAATTGATTGTTCACCGCATAAAACACCTCATTCAAGGGTTTATTCATTTGGGCCTGATTCTTAATCAAGGTTTTCGCAATAACCATAAACAAGGCCGCCGGCACCCCTTTCCCGGACACATCCGCAATGACCACTACCAACTTGTTCTGATCCACGAAGAAGAAGTCGTAGAAATCCCCTCCCACCTCTTTGGCTGGGTGCATCTCCGCATAAATATCGAACTCCTTACACTCCGGGAAGGGGGGGAAAATACAGGGGAGCATACTGGCTTGTATCTTGGTGGCTACATTCAATTCCACGCTGAGCCGTTCTTTCTCAGAGGCAATGTACTGGATGTTGTCGATCATCTGGTTGAAGATTTTCGAGAGGGTTTCCAGTTCGTCTCCGGTTTTGATCTCAAAGCGGTGATTGAGATCCCCGGCGCTGATGGTGAGGGCTCCATCACTCAAAGAAATCATAGGCGCGGTAAGACTGTCGGATAACCGGATGGCCAAGAAAATGGTTAGGCCTACCCCAAGGAAGATAACCAGTCCCATAATGAGGCATATCACCAAAATAGTGCGATCCATCTGTGCCACTTTAATCTTGGTAAGTTGTATGATATTCTGCTCGATAAGCCGGGCAGGGACGATGATCTCCGCAACGGGAGCCACGACGCCAATACTCCAGTTAATGGAACCTAAGGGATGATAGGCGACATATACCGCTGCTCCGTCCATTTCAAGTTCCATAAATCCGCTGCTCCGCGTCATCATCCGTTGCGCCAGGTCCTGCAAGGAAGGGTTATCGCTATGCAGATAATCTTCACCTCTGATAGCACCGTTCTCGTCAATACGGATATCGGTGTTCTTGGGGCTCATAATCACTTCCCCTGTTTCGTTATTAAGCAGGAAGGCATAACCGTTTTTTCCGATCTTGGTGGAATCAATAATCTGGTTTACATTGTCCGATAAAATCGTACCGCTACCGGCCACCCCTTTGAATACCTTGCGCCCATTGGAAAAATCATAAAAGGGCATGGCACAGGTAATACCGGCGCCCCTTCCTGAAGCATCAGCAAAAATATCGGTCCAAATGAGGGCATCCTTTTCCTTGGCATCGGTGTACCAATTACGACTTCTGGGATCAAAATCGGTCCGGAAAGGAGGCCCGGGAGCTGCATCGTTTACCGTAATGAAATAACCACTTTCTCCACCGATATAACTGGCAGTGATCCCCGAATCTACCACGGTGATCTGCCGGAGTATATTCCCCACATTAGCCGCCAAGTAGACTTCATCCCGGATATCCTTAAAAAAAACCCCCGGTGCGGTTCTCAGATGTATGACCGTAGTCCCTACTTCCCCAGGCTGTAAATAATCAACGATTTTAGGATGGTACTGGTCTTTATACGTATAGATATGGCTTGCAATCTCCGCTACCATCTTCGTCTGATTCTGTATGCTCGAGAGCTTTTCATCGGTAAGGGCTGCTTTATCCTGAGTAAGACTGAGCAGTTGCTGCTGTACCTGAATTTCTAAGGCTATGAGGCTATTCTGCGCCGCGGTTCCTCCTAACTGGTCACTGTGTACTAGAACCGTCTGACGCAAGTTAAAAATACTCACCATACCCGTAATACCCAAGAGAAGCAATGCCCCAAGGGAGGTGGATAAGATTACCTTCAGTACCTTGGTTCTAATGGTTCCGGTCATACCGCGCCTCCTGGTAGGCATGTTGAATAGAGCGGAACCGTTTAGTGAATTCCGGGATAACCGCGATCGTATCAAAAGGTATCGGCAGGCGGGGGGAGTAATGCATGATCATATACTCGTACGCTCCTGATAAGGGCTGTAGTCCGGTAAAGAAAAACCCCTGTTCCTCTAATAAACGGCACGCCTCAGGACAACCGGGATCATTAAGGTTGATAAATACATTGAAGGACTGTTGTTCTCGGGATCCGTATTGTTTTACCACATCCTCAAGGATGCCTGCAAAATCATGGCCCGTTTCCTTGACCAGTAATTCGCAATACCGGTGATCTTCATAGGGGGTAATGGTAAGGAGTGATCGCATCATCCTTGGTTTAGTTTCTTCATGTTTATTGAACCTATAGGCGACGCCCAAGGATTCGTACACCTCTCCGATATAAGCGGTATGGGCAAGGGGCGTATACAGTACACCCACATCCTGTTTTGCCCTGGGGAGACATGCTATAAGATTAGAACGTTTAGAGGGTATGGACATACCAACAATATTTTCAGCTTTGCTATCATATATACCACGGTTCAAGAGTAAACCGGTCATCTGGTATCCTACCTCGATATGATTTTTCTGACTTATAGTATCAACAGTCATACAATATCCCCATATACAGGTATACCTATCTGAAGGTACTGTTTGTAAGAGAAAATGGTATATGCGTTTTCCTAGGCCAAATCCTCGTATTGAAGGCTCTATGATCAATAAGATAAATACTATACTCCCAGGAAATACAGTCTCAGTATCTGCACCTATCATACCAACCAGTATACCATCACGTTCTACAACGACAAAATAAAGAACCTCTGTTTCAAGACCGTAATGTACAAATCGCTCATCGTAAAATTTACGATTTAGATAATAATTACCGTGCTGCTTTATCAATAAGGCGATCAGTTGAGGCGCATCATCAGGACGGGCCGGCCGGATCCTAATATCTAAAGATTCACCTTTTTTATTGTACACCTTCATCATCATACCTGGATTACTCCTATGCGTTCTTCTTTGTTTGGTTCTTTTCTATCGTAATAATCAGGTTATTCATCCCAAAGGTTTCCCGATACTTAACTTCTTGGGCCATCTTCAAGATCATCCCAATGCCCAAGGTTCGGTTAAATCCTTCTTCGGTACGCTTGTTCTCATGATAAAACTCCACCGGATTGAAATACCGGCCGGTGTTTCGGAGTCGTAGTACGATATGATCCTGGGTAATCACAATACGGATATCCGTATATTCGGTTCTATCGCTCCTGAAGGAATACTCGTTGATCATCATAAGCATCTCCTCAAGGGCAAGACTGATATACATGGTCTTTTGCGTAGAGATATGGTTCTCTTCACAGAAATCCCTTATCTTCGTTGAGGCGAAGTCTACCTCCTCGGTGGCGTTTTGCACCGAAAAATCAATGACCTGATTGTTCTCAACCAGGGCGCTGTCCAGTAATAGATACCGGGAAAGCCGGGGATTCCTGGCATGGAGTAAGGTGATTATCAGAAATGCCAGGCAAAAGGTTACAATTTCCCCTAGTATCAAGCTTAGCCACACCGCATACACCCCAAGGGCAGTAAAAAGGAGATACGCCGGGACCAGCATAAACACCACCAAACGGGAGACCACCATGGCATTGGCAATCAGGACCCGCCGGGTCGCGCTGAAATAGTTGATAATGACATTGTTAATAAAGGTGAGGTTGATGCTTGCCGTAAAAAAGAGAAACCCCATGCCGGCATTTTTGAGGATAAAGGTATCCTGGATCCCAAAAAGAAGACCCACCTTATTACGAACCAGGAACAGGAGGAGCCCAAGGCCGCCGATTATCAGGTTTCCTAGGGTCAACGCTTTTTTGAGAATAATACGAATGCTGCGGAAATCCCGTTCTCCAAAAGAAATACCCACCAAGGGAAGGGCGGTTTGGGAAATGCCCAAGATGATGGCTAACATAAAATCAGAACCCGCACTTACCAGGGTATAACAGGGTAGGTAGCTCCCGGCTCCCATTCTGACAAAGAGCAGGTTTATACCCAGGCTTTGTATAGCCCGACAAATGTTGTTCGACGCAGAAGGGCTTCCCGCAGCAGCGATACTGGAACTATGCCGAATCACCGCGGTAGGGGTCTGCCACCTCAAGGGTGAATTCTTCCCTCTAAGCCGGCTTACCCCAAAGAAAAAAGTGAGGGTCGAACTGGTAACCGATGCTAAAGCGGTTCCTCCGGTACCCATGTCCAAAAGGATGACAAAGATACCCAAGGCAGCCACATTCAGAGAACTCATCAAAAGCAGCATGGTCATCGCCAGATTAGGCTTTCCGGTAATACGCAAATAATTAAGGGGGATGTAGATGAACATCATACCCATACCACCCAGGATATAATACCGCACGTAGTCATAGGTATACGAGAAATTCTCCGCATCAGCCCCAAGAAATGCCACGATCCCCTCCAGGTTAAGCAATCCTGCGGTGGTAAGGATTATACCCACCCCGGCGGTAATCAGATAGGAGAGGGTGTACACCTGGGCGCATTGTTCTTTCTCCCCTTTACCCAAGGCTATGCTGGAAACAATAGAGGCCCCTACACCAATAAGGGAACCAATAGACATATAAACCAATGATAGGGGACTTACCAGGGATATAACACTCAGTCCTGTACCTCCCAGGATACGGCCAATAATCAGACTGTTGATAAGGCTACTCACCCGTGTTCCCAACATAGAAAAGATCGAAGGGAACAAATACTTATAGACGAGACCTCCCACCAGAATATCGTTAGAGGTTAAGGTGCGCCCCTCTATATGGGTATTCATGGGAGCATCACCGGTATGTTCCACCCTGATACGGCAACCCTTAAGCCCCAGCAGGTTTCTATTCCCTGATTGTATCCTTTGCCATAATCATAACAATCTTCCGGAGCAGATACCTGCTCCCTAGATTCTTTGTGAAAAATCCATTCCCCCATACTCATCTACCTTATACTTGATGAATCCATCCCGTCTAGGTGGCGAACCTTTTACGATAGAGTATCAACATGGTGATGTCATCTGCCTGTTCCGCACCATCGGCAAACACCTCAATCTCATGGAGCATATCCTTGATATAGTCATGGATATGGTTATCTTTTCCCCGCCCCGCATTGAGAACCTCCAGAATCCGTTCGGATCCAAACAGTTTATCCTCCCGATTCATTGCTTCATTCACCCCATCGGTGTATAGAAAGAGCATATCCTCTTCTTCTAGAATAGTCTCCATCATCTTAAAACGCATGTCTTCCATGGTACCCAAGATGATACCCGGTTTCGTGGTAAGCCACGTAAACCCCCGATCCCCCTGCTTGATTATCGGGGGATTATGCCCGGCATTCACATACGTGAACTTTCCCGTGTTGATTTCTAACATACCGATAAACGCAGTTACAAACATATTCGCATCGTTATTTTCGCATAATTGATTGTTCACCGCAGCAAACACTTCATTCAGGGGTTTGTCCATTTGAGCCTGATTCTTAATCAGGGTTTTCGCAATAACCATAAACAAGGCCGCAGGCACCCCCTTACCAGACACATCGGCGATGACCACTACCAGCTTGTTTTGATCCACCAAGAAGAAGTCATAAAAATCCCCTCCTACTTCTTTGGCAGGGTGCATTTCTGCATAAATATCGAATTCCTTGAGTTCAGGGAAGGGAGGGAAAATACAGGGGAGCATACTGGCTTGTATTTTGGTGGCCACATTTAATTCCGCACCGATCCGTTCTTTTTCTGCGGTAATGTCCTGGATATTGTCAATCATCTGGTTGAAGATTTTCGAGAGGGTTTCTAGTTCGTCTCCGGTTTTGATCTCAAAGCGGTGATTGAGATCCCCGGCACCGACAACGAGGGCTCCGTGGCTCAAGGAAATGATAGGCGCGGTAAGGCCGTTAGATAAACGGAGGGCCAAAAAAACGATAATACCTACTGCAAAGAGGATAACCGTCCCCATAATCAGACATATCACTAAAATCGTGCGATCCATCTGAGTAACTTTAATCTTGGTAAGCTGTATGATATTCTGATCTATAAACCGGGCAGGGGCGATGATCTCCTCAATGGGAGCCACGATGCCAAGACTCCAATTAATGAAACGCAGGGGGTGATAGGCAACATAAACCCCGGCTCCGTCCATTTCCAGTTCCATAAAACCGTCTTCCTGGTTTATCATTCGCTGGGTCAGTTCCCGCAACGCGGGGTTAGGGCTGTGCAGATAATCCTCCCCGAGGATAGCGCCGTTCTCATCGGTACGGATATGACTGATCTTGGGGCTCATAATCACCTGACCCGTATCGTTATTAAGCAGAAAGGCGTACCCGGTTTCTCCGATCGTAGTGGAATTAAGAATCTGGTTGATGTCTTCCAAAGACATACCACTACCGGCCACCCCTTTGAATAGCTCGCCATCATAAAAGGGCATGGTACAGGAGATACTGCCCCCCGTTGAAGAGTCAGAAGACATAGCCGTCCAGAAAAGGCCATTTTTTTTCTTTGCACCGATGTACCAGCTCCGAGTCCGGGCATCGTAATCGGTCTTGCGGAGATCCGAAGCATCTTTGTCTACCGTGATGAAGTAACCCGCCTCTCCGCCGATATAACTGGCGTTGATTCCCGTATCTACGGTAATCTGCCTCAGTATATCCCCCACATTAGCCGCTAGGTAGACTTCGCTCCGAATATCGTTAAAGGAAACATCCGCGGCGGTCCTCAGGTACAGAGCAGTGGTCCCTACCTGACTGGACGGTAAATAATCAATAGGCTTAGGTTGATACAGGTTTTTATGCGTATAGATTGTAGTAGCAATATCAGCGACCATTTTAGTCTGCTTCTGTATGGCTGAGAGTTTTTCATCGGTAAGGGCCGCTCTATCCTGAGCCAGGCTTATCAGCTGCTGTTTTACCTGCACCTCTAAAGCGGCCTGGCTATTCTGTGCAGCAGTTCTTCCCAACTGGTCACTGTGTACGAGGACCACCTGACGCATATTAAAAATACTCATCATACTGGTAATGCTCAAGAGAAGCAATGCACCCAGGGATGTAGATAAAATTACCTTAAGCACCTTAGTTCTAATTCTTCCGGTCATACCGCACCTCCTCGGAATTATGTTGACTATAATTGGACATTACCCAGGCTCAAATTTAGGTAACCTCACGTGAAGATACCGGCTCCATAGGGCTCGTGGCGAAAAATGAATTCCGCCATAGTCTTATGCTGCTCGTATGGTTTTGTATAGGGTCAATAAATTCTTATCATCCACCCGGGCATAGGAGATCTCATCCACCATCTTACGGACAATGTAGATACCCATCCCTCCTATTTTACGCTCTTCAATCCTCGCTTTGGTATCCAGAGACAGATATGCCAAGGGATTAAAGGGCTTCCCCGAATCTTCAAATTGCAGGATCAACCGGGGTCCCTCTATTCCCACTCGAATGAACACCTCCCCTTCGCTGGGATAGGCATACCGGGAAATGTTTACAAAAATTTCTTCCAATATAATCGCCATTTGACTGTGGGCTTTAATCGTACAGTCTTCTGCCTCTAAAATTGCGTCTATCCACTCAATCAGGCCCTCCAGTTCATCCACCGATGCAGAGACTTTGATCTCATGATTAAAAATATCCGGTACCATTCTCATACCTCCTTTAAAATACCGCCATTATTGGATGTCAAATACATCATCCAATCCCGTAATTTGGAAAACCTCTAAAATATCTTCACGCACATTTCGTAAAGCCAGAACCCCTTTAGCGGCATTCAATTTTTTCTGCGCAGAGATAATTACTCGTAAGCCCGCAGAGGCCAAATAGCTTACCTCCGTAAAATCCATTTCGATGTGGTTTGACTCGGCAATAGCCGCATCAACCTCAGCGCCGAATTCTTCTGCCGTGGCAGCACTCAACTTACCCCTAATCCCGAGGATTAGTTTATCCCCTGACTGTGTTGTAATAACTTCCATTTATTCCACCCTTATCCCAATACTTTCTACCTTCATACTTGCATCCGTTATTCTTAATAAAATTATATATTTTTAATATATATACCAAGTTTTGTCAATATCTTAAAGAACAAAAAAACCTCCGCGGGTACCGGCAAAGGGGGTAATCTACAGGATCTGGCCTTGTTACCGTACCCTTAAAACAAAGCTACTGCTTCTGCCAGATCAGCACAGCGGCACCAGACCATGGTGAGGATATCCGGTGGCGGCTCAATGAGATCTTTGATAAACACCGACCGGATCCCCGCGGCATGAAGCCCTTGGAGGCCCGCAGGGGAATCCTCAAACCCCACACAGTCTTGCGGCTCCTTTCCCAATCGTTCCGCTGCTAGGAGAAAAATATCCGGTTCAGGTTTTCCCCGGATCACCTCATCTCCGCAGGCAAAAGCCTCAAAACGCTCCAGAATATGGGCCTTTTTCAGCTTCCACAGTGCTATCTCTCGAGCCGTTGAGGTGGCAAGCCCCAAGGGAATCCGCAACGAACCGAGATGATCCAGCAAGGTAATCAGTCCCGGCCGATGCTGGATCCCCTGTTGTTCCACCGTTTCAAGCATCGCCTGGATCGCTTCTTCCCTTATGACATCGTAGGGAAAATCGGGGCCCCATTCTTCCATACATACTGCCCTAGTCGCCGCCTCGTTTACTCCCACCGTACGGAACATGCGTTCCGGGGTAATATCCCAGCCCTGGGCTTGGGCAATCTGGATCCAAAGCTCTACCATGGGTCGTTCAGTGTCCAACATGAGGCCATCCATATCGAATATGACCCCCGCAGGACGCAAGGTATGGGTAATCATAGGCGATGATACCATAGGGAGCGGGATTTGGAAATACCCCATTGACCAAAGGAGGGGATAACCGCTATGTTCAAGTATGTTCGGAGCTTCTGGTACTAAGGGGAATACAGATGCAGCAACTTGAGCACAAGTCCGATCCCCTGCCAGCGCAGGGGAAAAAGGGATCCCCAATCCGAATGCTGTTGGTAACGGGTTTGTACATCTTGCTCGGGGTATTGGTAGTAGCCAGCGTGGTCTTTATTCGGACTTTGCTCTTGCTTGATGCGGTTCCCATAGCCCCAGAGGAGCCTCTGAGCTATCCCGAAGAACCGGTTCACAAGCCTGAGGCTCCTAAGATGGCGGATGCTCTTACTGCTTCAGAATCCACGAGAGAAGCATCTAGCAGCTTTGATGCAGAGCCAATGGACCTGGAAGTCCCCCTTCCTGCGCAAGCCCGGCAGCCTCCGCAGTCTCCGCCATCCTGGTATCAGGGAACCGTGGTGTTTGTCATTGATGATGCGGGAAATAACCTTGAGGAATTAACGCCTTTTCTGCGCTTTCCCGGCCCCCTTACCATCGCGGTATTGCCTGGACTCCCCTATTCTGCGGAAGCTGCCCGGCGTATACGGGCGGCGGGTAAGGAACTGCTCCTGCATCAGCCTATGGAAGCCCTAGGAGGACAGTATCCCGGGCCAGGGGCTATTTATACGGGGATGTCTGCAGAAACCATCCGTGCGGTGGTGGAAGGGAATTTAGCGGAAATAGGTCCAGTTGCAGGGATGAATAACCACCAAGGTTCCAAGATAACTATGGATCCTACGGCTATGGAGACCATCTTGAGCCTATGTCGAGAACGAGGCATCTATTTTCTTGATTCGAGAACGATAGCCGATACTGCTGCGCCGGATGTGGCAAAGCGCTTAGGGATACCCATTGGGGAGCGGGATGTGTTTATAGATAATATCCAAGAAAAGACCGCCATGATCCAATGCGTGGAAGAGGGGCTTCGTAAAGCAGCGCAAAAGGGAGATGCGGTGTTGATAGGCCATACCTGGTCCCCTGAACTGGCTGCTACCTTGGAAGACGTATACCCCCAACTACTGGCACAGGGATATTCCCTTACCACCGTATCCCGCCTCATCCAGGGACGAGCCCAGTAACTTGCTTGCGTAGTCTAAGAAACGAGCGTATGCTGGGAAAATGAATGTCCTTGGTATTGAATCATCCTGTGATGAATGTGCTGCTGCAGTGGTGGAAGACGGAATATGGGTCCGTTCCAATGTAGTAGCTACCCAGATTCCCTTTCACGCGGTTTATAAAGGAGTGGTCCCGGAGATCGCCAGCCGTAAACATACCGAGTGGATTTACGCAGTCGTCCAAGAAGCCCTTTCTCAAGCCGGTTTAGAGCCTCCTGACCTGGACGGCCTTGCGGTAACCGCGCAGCCGGGTCTCTTAGGTTCCCTCTTGGTGGGCCTTTCCTTTGCTAAGGCTTTTGCCTGGGCAAAAAACATCCCCTTTATTGCAGTGGACCACATGCTGGCCCATCTTTACGCCTCCCAGCTCGTGGACCCTTCAGTGACTGTCCGGGCAGCACCGGTAGCATACCCATTCTTGGGACTGCTCGTTTCCGGGGGACATAGTATCATCTGCCGAGTGGATGATTTTGATAGCCTTACGGTCCTGGGAACCACTATTGACGATGCCGTAGGGGAAGCCTTTGATAAGGTATCCAATCATTACGGCTTTGGGTATCCGGGAGGGGCCGTTATAGATAAACTCGCGCAAACAGGAGACCCTTTAGCCTTCAGTTTTCCCCTGCCCAAGCTGTACAAGGGGGAACATCGCTACGATCTCTCCTATTCAGGGCTTAAGACCGCGGTAATCAACCAACTGGAACAGTTCCGCCAAAAGCCCGCTTCCCAGATACGCGCTGAGGATATTGCAGCTTCCTTTCAAAAAACCGCAGTGGACATCCTCCTCCGCAGTCTTTTTCGGGCAGTAGAAGATACAGGGCTTACTACCACGGTAGCAGGAGGTGGAGTGGCGGCCAATTCCTATCTCCGGCGGCTTCTAGGTGAACGGCAAGACCTGCGCTGTATCTTCCCTTCGCCAGAGCTTTGCGGAGATAACGGCGCCATGATCGCTGGTTTGGGCTATCGATACCTTATCCGCGGGGAACGCTCTCCCCTCACCGCCCTGGCTTGTGCCCGAGTGAAGGCTTTTAAGCGGTCCTATCCTTAAAAATAACGCGAGTTCGGAGGGAACAAGACGCGCCTCACCGCGAGGGAACCGGCTCATAGCGTTACACTGTATACCTGGCAGGTATACAGGCGCGGGATACTATCGAACTCACGTTAAAATAAGGGCAGATTTCTTCCGCATAAAGAACGGGTCATTCCTCGCATAGAAATGACCCGTTGGCTTCTAGAAAGCCCCTCTCAAGAGGGGATATTTTAAATCCGTTTCCACAACTTCAAGGCCTGTTCCCGGGATTTTGCCAAAAGCCCCTCTTCATCGATCCCTACCAGTTCCCGGTCTTTCATCACGATGTTGCCATTGATAATGGTGGTATCCACATGCCTGCCGCTGATACCGAAAAGGATGTGGCTGTTGATCGTGTTTTCGTTTACCGGCGTCGGCCCCTTATAGTCAACGATGATGAGGTCCCCATAGTGGTCCTTTTTGAGGGTACCGATCTTGCCCTGAATGAAGCGTTCCATAATCCGCTTGTTGTTCTGAAAAAGCATCTGCGGCGGCTCTGCCCAGGCTACCGAGGGAAGGCCGGCCGCGTGTTTATGCAAAACCGCCGCAACCTTATAGGATTCGGTCATATCCGCAGTGTAACCGTCGGTACCCATACCGACGAGGATCCCTTTCTTCAACATGGCAAGCACCGGAGAAACCCCTACGGCATTTCCCATGTTCGACTCAGGGTTGTGGACTACCGCAACGTTGCTGTCTTTGAGGAGATCCATCTCCTCCTCGGTGATGTGGATGCAGTGGACCGCGATGGTTTTGTCTGAAAGTACCTTATAGTGATAGAGCCGCTCAATGACCCGCATATTGTACTTTCCCAAGGCGTCAACCACATCTTCGATGCCCTCTGCCGCGTGCACATGAAATCCCACATCCACCCCTGCCGCAGCTTCCAGGCACTGATTCAAGGTCTTCTCATTGATGGTAAGCTGTGCATGGAGCCCCATAAGGGCTTTCAGCATATCGTTGTTTTGGGCCTTGCAGTACTGCGCAAAATCCACGTTTTCTTTGATGCCCGCATCTTTTATGGATTCCCCATCCCGGTCGGAAATTTCGTAACAGAGGTTACTGCGGATACCGAAGCGCTGGGCTGCTTCGGCAATCTTGAAGAGACTCCCTGCCACCGCATAGGGGCTGGCATGATGATCGATTACCGAGGTAACCCCGGAACGGATTTGGTCGATCATGGGACCTACCGCGCTGTAATACACATCCTCCAGGGTAAGCTGCTTGTCGAGCCGCCACCACAGTCCCCGCAGTACTTCACCGAAAGTGGTGGCTGGTTTACCTCCAAGGCTCATGCCCCGGGCAAAGGTACTGTAGTAGTGCATGTGGGTATTGATAAAACCAGGCATGACTAAACGGCCCCGGGCATCCATATACTCGGCTTCCGGGTATTTTGCCTTTAATACACCGGTTTCACCTACATCGGTAATCACCGTACCGTCAATGGCGACCGCGCCGTTTTCAATAAACGGACACGCGTCATCTCTCGTAACGACTTTTCCATTTCCAATCAAAAGCATGGTTAAACCTCCGTTACCATATAGCTATAGGTCTGCATAAGCAACTCGATCATCTTGGCCGTTTCCTGGGGAATGCCTTCTGGTTCCCCATGCCAGGTAACTACCGACTTGTCCGCAAGCCTCACCTTGAAGGCCCCATCCCCCAGGGACAAGAAGCCCGTATTCTGACTGTCGGTGAAATCTTCTTCGCAGGAAAATACCGTGAACTTGTCCTTATAGGGAGCTCCTTGATGGGGGCAAAAGACCGCACAGTTGCCACACTCGTTGCACAACCGGTCGATGTGCACCACCTGATGGCCTGCGGCGCCTAGAGAGGATGCGGGGTTCACCATAACATTTGCCCGGTTCGGACACACATCGCAGCAGATCTCGCAGATTTCCCCGCAGGAAAGGCACCGGTAGGCATCGGTGTTGCCAGACAGGGAAGGAGCGAGGACTCCTTTCTTGGCGTACAAGGTTTCCCGATCCGGCTGGGGTTTTACGAACACAAAATCCGAAGCGATCATGAGTTTCCGTAGAATATCCTGGGCTATGGTTTTGCTGTCCGCCAGGGCCTTGACCACGGTGGCCGCCCCTGCCTTGCAGTCTCCGGCAATGTAGACATCTGGGACGGAACTTTCCAAGGCAGCATTCAGGATCGGAAAGCCCTTATTGGTGAGGCTTATGCCGTTTTGGGTAAACAAGGTCGTATCCACCCGGGCGCCTACCGCACCGATTACCCGATCAAAGGGCAACGCTACATAGGTACCCGTACCAATAATACTCCGCCGTCCCGCTCCATCATAATCGCCCAGACGCATCACTTCACAGCGCAGGATACCCGCCTTAAAATCCTCCGGGGCGCACAGTTCGATGATTTCTATCCCTTCTGCCAAAGCGCCTTCCCGTTCTTCCTGCTGGGCAGGCATAAAATCCTGGGTCCTACGGTACACGATGCTTACCTTTTCGACCCCCCGGTTCCGCTTTGCCGCCCGGGCGCAGTCCATAGCCACATCTCCGCCGCCGATAACCGCCACCTGCTTGCCCAGATCCAGGGACCCCCCTGATGCCTTGAAATCTTCCAAAAATTTGAGGGCATCTATGCTCTCACCGGAGCGCAGGGGAGCAGATCCCGCTTTCCATGCTCCGGTGGCAAGCACTACAAAGGCATGAGCCTTTTTAAGGCTGACCAGGGAATAGTGCTCGTCCACGCCAAAGGTGAACTCTACCCCCAGCTTCTTTGCAAGCCGTAAATCCCGATCAATAATCTCATCACTGATTCTAAAAGAAGGAATCACCTGCCGGACAATCCCATAGGCGGTATCCCGTTTTTCATACACCTTAACCGGTACGCCGTTTCTCCTGAGGTACACTGCCGCGGCTATACCAGCAGGGCCTGCGCCGATAATACCCACAGACCTATCGGTCTTGAGGGGAACCGCTTTGAGGGAACTGATGTAGGCATCCTCCGCCTGTTCTGTGGCAAGACGCTTGGCCTGGCGGATTTCCAGGGAATTATCATAATCAACCCGGGTACAAAACTGCTGACACCGGTGATCGCAGATGGTACCGGTGATGGAGGGTGCAGGATTATCCCGGATAATAATCTCAAAAGCCGCCTTATAGTCGCCGGCTGCAACTTGTTCCAGATACGCGGGAATCTGCTGATGCAGGGGACAGCCTCCCTCTTGGCAGGGCGCTTTTGCACAGTCAAAGAGGGGCAGCACCGATGCGGTTTTCCGTAAGCCCCCCTGCCGGTGTTCCTTGCGGTGCCACTTCTGCCGGGGAAGTTGCTCTGCCAGGGTGTTCATGGTCTGCATCTGGATTCCGGTAAGCCCAGAGAACCGGGGCAGCAGGGTTTCGGCAAGCGCCGCAAGCTGTTGGAGCCGTTCATATCCTCCGGGTTTAAGCAAATTGGTGGCCATAGTAATTGGCCGGATACCGGTTTCAAGGATGGAGGCCAGGTTAAAACAATCCGCACCTCCGGAATAGGAGATGGAAAGGGTCCCATTAAACTCCTGGGATAAACGTTGTGCCACGGTGATGGAAAGGGGAAACAGGGAACGGCCGGACATATACATTTCCTCACCAGGGAGTTCTTGCTTGGTAATGGCTACCGGGAAGGTGTTGGTAATCTTTACCCCAAAGGCAAGGCCTTGCTCCTTGGCCTGGACCTGCAAGCGCCGGAGCATCGCCACGGCATCGGGAAACTGGAGATCGTTCTTGAAGTGGTGATCATCAAAGGAGATATACCCATAACCCATATCGTCTAGGATCCGACGGGCGCTTTCATACCCCAGCAGGGTGGGATTGCATTTAATGTAGGTATGCATCCCTTTGCGTACCAGCAGATAGTGGGCGATCTTTTCGATCTCCTCTTTGGGACAGCCGTGGAGGGTGGATAAGGTGATACTGGAAGAAACTGCGGGAGATATGGCATCTAAATCTTTTTTGGTGAACCTTTCAAAAGAAACGATCTGAGCCGCCAGGTAGTCATAACAGGTTTTCCAGATGGGTGAACCAGAGGCGTTCCGCATCCCTTCGATATAAGTATCGATCTTGGGGGACTGAATACCTTCCAGGCTGTACCCTACGCTCATGTTAAAGATAACCCCGCAAGGGTCCTCTAGGGAGAACTCCTTGGCCAAGACATGGACTAAAAACCATGCCTTCACATACTCTTCAAAAGCCTGCTGCACCGTAAGCTCGGTGGACCATTCTACGTTGTAGCCCTCATCCATAGCATTGATGCAGGGCCGGGCCACGCATTTGCGCAGTTCCTCCCCATCCATAGTCTGTACAGTCTTAAGCTCAATGAACCGGCTTCCTGCCAGGTATGCGGCCAGGATGTTTTGGGTAAGCTGGGCATGAGGCCCCGCAGCAGGTCCCAGGGGGGATGCAATCTTTGTTCCAAACAGGGTGATTCCCGCACCACTGGTGTTCCGGTAGCATTTCTCTTTCCGTATCCCAAATACCGAATTGCTGTTCCTTACTTCCGTTTGTATCCAACGGACCAGATCCGAAAATGCGAGGGGACGCATTATTTCACTCATGATACACCTCTCTTCTCTCTCTATGGTAATTGGTACCGGGAGCATGTCCCGGCAAATCCTAGCAACTTACATCCTCCACTGCCGTTTCTTTCTGCGCCTGCTGTAAGTAGGCCTTCGCCTCATCTGAGGGTGGGAAAACAAACTGTGCGGCCACCGAAATCACCCCCACCGCCACGGTCGTATCTCTAAAAATGTACGGTAATGCCTTGGGTAGCGGATCCGCCAAGAGCTTGTTATCACCCAGGGTTAAACCAACCCCAAAGGTAATCGCCAGAATGAGCAGGTTTCTATTAGAAAACCCCGCTTTGGAGAGCAGCTACAATACCTCCGTACCTATCCTCTCCATCAGCGGGAGGGGAAGCCCTTATCGGGTAATTACCGTACCGGTTTTTCCTGCAATACCGTCTTTTGCCTTAGCAAGCATGGTAATGAGCGCGGTATGCTCAGGGTTTGAGCTGACAAATTCCGCTGCGGCCTCCACCTTGGGTAGCATGGACCCTTGAGCAAACTGGCCCTGGGCGATGAACCTTTCCGCGTCAGCCAGGGTAAGCCTATCAAGCCATTGCTGAGTGGGCTTGCCAAAATTGACGGCCACCTTTTCCACCGTGGTGAGGATAATCAGCATATCCGCGCGGATTATTTCCGCCAGTTTAGCCGACGCAAAGTCTTTGTCGATCACCGCGCTCATGCCCCGGTACTGCCCATGCTTGAGGGCCACCGGAATCCCCCCACCTCCAGCGGCAATAGGAATCTGCCCCGCAGCCAGCAGGGCCTTGATGGTCTCCGCCTCAAGGATGTCCACTGGTTTAGGAGAGGCGACGACCCGGCGCCAGCCTCGGCCTGCGTCTTCCATCACCGGTACGTCCTTGGCTGCCAGGGCCTCTGCTTCCGCCGCAGTCATGAAGCCCCCAATCGGTTTAGTAGGCTGGGTAAAGGCCCGGTCCTCGGGATCAACCACAACCTGGGTGATGATCGTCGCTACCGGAATCCCCAGATGCCGGGTATCTAGTTCTTTCCGCAGCACATTTTGGAGATCATACCCGATATACCCTTGACTCAGAGCCACGCACACGCTCATGGGCAACAGGGGGAAGTGGGGATCCGCTTTCGACGCGGTTTCAAAGGCGGTGTTAATCATACCCACCTGGGGGCCATTGCCGTGGACGACCACCAACTCATAGCCCTCTTCAACCAAATCCACCAGGACCTTTGCCGTGCCTTGCACTGCGGTCATTTGTGCTTCTAAAGTCTCCCCTAGGGCGTTACCCCCCAGAGCAATAACAATTCTTTTTTTCATTTTTTCCCTTTTGTATCGCGGGTTTCCTTTCTTTATCTTTGTTGGCTTTGATGCTCAGAAGTACTCAGGTCCCGAAAACGCGTGGCTTGTTCCCGGTGGCAAGCTCGGCCAGTACCTGCTGAGGATACTTCACCTTGCTCAAAAAAATCATCGCCGCGATGATGTAGGGCTTGTGGCTTGCCTGCTTATAGAGCGGTACCCGGTACCGGTCAAACACCGAGGCGGCCACTTCCCCTTCCTTGCAGCTTACCCCTGAAATATCCGCGGGGAGGCAGTGCAGATACAGGGCCTTGCCGTCCCGGGTCGTCTGCATGAGCTGCTCCGTACATTCCCAGGTCTTGTGCTTGGCGTTTTCTGCCAGGAGTTCTTGTTCCAGGGCCTTTATCCCCTCCAGATCGCCGTTGCCGTATAAGGCGGTCCGCTTTTCCATCGCAGCAAAGGGCGCCCAGCTTTTCGGGTACACCATATCCGCGTCTTTGAAAGCCTCCTCCATAGAGGAAGATTTGGTAAACTTCCCTCCGCTATGCGCGGCCTGCTTCTGGGCTATACCCTCTATTTCCGGCATCACCTCATACCCTTTCGGGTGGGTCAAGACCACTTCCATGCCGAAACGGGTCATAAGCCCAATAGCCCCCTGGGGAACCGAAAGGGGCTTCCCATAGGAAGGTGAATAGGCCCAGGTCATGGCCACCTTCTTACCCTTAAGGTTCTCAAGTCCGCCGAAATGATGGGTGATGTGGTTCATGTCCGCCATAAGCTGGGTGGGATGATCGATGTCGCACTGAAGATTGACCAGGGTGGGACACTGTTCCAGAACCCCGTCAAGATACCCTTCACGGACCGCTTTGGCGACCTCCCGCATATAGGTGTTTCCCTTACCGATGTACATATCATCCCGGATACCGATAACATCCGCCATAAAGGAAATCATATTCGCGGTTTCCCGTACGGTTTCACCGTGGGCGATTTGGGATTTCCCCTCGTCCAGGTCTTGTACTTCCAGACCCAAGAGATTACAGGCCGAGGCAAAACTGAACCGGGTTCGGGTGGAATTATCCCGGAACAGGGAAATACCCAGGCCGCTGTTGAAGATTTTCGTGGAAGCATTGTCTTCCCGAAGCGCTCGTAACGCATCCGCCACGGTAAAGGTGGCGATAAGCTCATCCACGGTTTTCTCCCAGGTAAGGAAAAAATCCCCTTGGTACAGGTTCTTAAAATTGAGTTGGTCCAGTTTCCTGGTAAACTGCTTACTATAGGTCATTATCCTATCTCCTTAAATCACAAACCTCTCCTCTGATGGGTAGGGTTTCCTGTATGATTTTTTAAAACTATTGAGCTGCGGTATAGATCGAGGGAAGCGCCGCATACACCGCAGCACAGCGCACCAGATCCGCTTTCCAGGTCTTTTCATTGGGTGCGTGGGCCTCCTCTTCCTTGCCCGGCCCAAAGCCGATACAGGGAATCCCGTTTCGTCCCATGATGGCCACCCCATTGGTCGAGAAGGTCCACTTGTCAACCTTGGGCTTGCCATACATACCCTGGTATGCCTGGACCATGGCTTTCGTCGCCGGGGCATCTTCTGGAATAACCCAAGTGGGGAAATAGCAGTCTATGGGGTAGACCACGCCGGTGTAACTGGGACGGTCGTATTGGTACATGGTTACCGCTGCGGCGTATTGTTTTACCCTAGGGAGGGCTTTAATTTCATCCAGGGCAGAGATATAGGTTTCCCCTTGGGTGAGCCTCCGATCAATTGAGATGGCGCACATGTCCGCCACCGCGCACCGGGAAGGAGAGCTGAAGTAAATCTCAGAGACTGCCAAAGTCCCCTTACCCAGGAAGGGGTCATCTTTGAGCCGCTCATTGAGGGCTTTTATTTCACCGATGATTTCCCCCATTTTGTAGATCGCATTGTCCCCCCGTTCCGGCGCGGATCCGTGGCAGGAAACCCCCTGCACTTCAACCCGGATCTCCATACGTCCCCGGTGTCCCCGGTAGATGTTGCCGTTGGTGGGCTCGGTAATCACCACGAACTCAGGCAGGATTCTTTCTTCCTTAATAAGGTACTCCCAGCATAAGCCGTCGCAGTCTTCTTCTTGGACCGTACCGGTAACCATGACCCGGTACCGATCATTCAGAAGCCCCAGGTCTTTCATGATCTTGGCACCGTACACCGCGGCCACCGGTCCTCCTAGTTGGTCTGAGGTCCCCCGACCGCCGATTTCTTCCGCGGTTTCATAGCCTTCAAAGGGATCAAAGTTCCAGTTATCCCGGTTTCCTACGCCCACTGTGTCGATGTGTCCGTCAAAGGCGATAAGGGTTTTACCCTTCCCCATATACCCGATAACGTTACCCATCTTATCAATGCCCGCTTCATCAAACCCCAGTTTTTTCATTTCTTCCACGATCCGGGCTGCGGTTTCTTTTTCACCGCAGCTCTCACCGGGAAGCCGCACTAAATCCCGCAGGAAGGCGGTCATATCCGCTTCGTAAGCCTCCGCTGCCTTTTTAATTGCCACAAAATCCATTTCTTACTCCATATCTAGCTATCAGGTAACCATCTCCGCATTGGGTTATCTGCTCAATCTTTTGGTCTACACCGAACTCCATGCCCCATCCCCGAGGATGCTCCGGTATCGCTCCGGATCCGTATCCCCTTCGGTGCTGAACAGCAGCACTACCGAGTCCTCTTGCAGTCCCAGGGTCTCCCGCAAATCCTGATAGTCATTGTTTTCAAGCATCGCGGTAAGAAGCCCGGTGCTTACTGCCCCGGATTCTCCTGAGATAACTTGTCGGTCCCCCAGAAGCGGCGCACCTAACACCCGCATTCCCTTAGCAGCAACCCAGTCCGGCGCAGAAACAAAATACCTGCTGTGCTGCTTGAGGATCTGCCAGGAAATCCTATTGGCCTCCCCACAGGCAAGACCGGCCATAATAGTTTGCAAACTACCCCCCACTGAAACCAGCTTGTTTTCTTTGGCGGAACGGTACAGGCAGTCCGCGGCAGCAGCTTCCACCACCGTTACTACCGGCGGCTGCTCCTTATACACCTGGGCAAAATACCCCTGTACCGAACCTGCCAGAGAACCTACTCCCGCTTGAATAAAGATATGGGTGGGATGGGACACCCCGTATTCGGTAAGCTGCTGGTGTACTTCGTAAGACATAGTACCGTATCCTTGCATGATCCATCCGGGGATCTCTTCATAGCCTTCCCAGGCAGTATCCTGCACCATAACCCCGTGGGGATCTTGTGAGGCCTGCTCATGGGCAAAACACACCGTCTGGTCATAGTTCATCTCCGTAACCCGGGTATCCGCGCCTTCCTTCACAATGTTTTGCAGCCGAGCATGAGAAGAACCTGCGGGCATGAACACCACTGCGTTTTGATGTAATTTATTCGCTGCCCAGGCTACCCCTCGTCCATGGTTCCCGTCGGTAGCCGTATAAAAGGTAAGATCCCCCAGTTTTTTTTTGACTGCATCCGAGATAAGTACCTCGTAGGGTAAAGTGGAAATATCTTGTCCCAGCCTTTGGGCAATGAATCGGGCTATAGCATAAGAACCGCCCAGCACCTTAAAGGCGTTCAAATTAAATCGATAGGACTCGTCTTTGAGGTACAAGGCCCGGATACCCAGCCGTTGCGCCAACTGGGTAAGGGTCACCAGGGGCGTTACCTGGTAGCATGGAAAACTCCGGTGAAAATTCCAGGCTTTCTGTATTGCATCCTCAGTCATAAGGGCCATAGGGGGCACTGAATCGGTTTTCAGCATGGTATTGGTTACCCACTTAATCGGTTCTTTCACTAGCTATACTCCTTACCATAACCATGCCTTTATTGTATCAATAGTATAATGTTCTGTCAAACGCTAGAATTTTTTTTATTCAAAAGTATCACCCTTCCCCGGATGATACCACACCTCTTGAGATCAACCCTGGTGTTCGGTGTTTTCCAGGGGCCGGATGTGCATATACACCGTGTTCCGGGAGATACCCAGATTTTCAGAAATGATTTTAACGGCGTTCTTTAATTTGAAAATGCCTTGGTAATATAAAAGGGTTATAATCTCTTTGTTTTTTTGAGACGCTAAAATACTCGCATCCTGGATTACCTCATGCTTCACCTTGTCCAGGGCTCGGATTATCAATTCATCCGAATCATTGATAAAACTTTCAGCCATATAGGCCCTCGAATCATCTAAAGAAAATGATTGCAGCAGGGAATTAAGGGGGCTGTCCAGGTACATATTAATACACAACAGCCCAATCGCGGTATCCTGCTCACCAAAAATGGCCATAGTCATGGATTTGACCGGTTTACCATATTTGCTTTTGGAATAATAGGTACTAAACCGCTCGGAATCGTTTTTTTCACTCTTCCCCTTATTGATTTTTTCCAGCATCAATAGGGCTAGATCCGTGATCGGCGCCCCTTCCTTACGTCCCGAATGAAACCCGTTTACAATCTTGATGATCGAATGATCCAGATCCCCCAGATCATGAAGTACGATTTCAAAGGCTTCCCCCAAATAGACCGCCAAGGCATCGATGGTGGTTTTGTAAGAATCAATGATTAACCTATCGGTCTCAGAATCCTTTTTCATGGGGCCCTCCCTTTAGGCGTTCCCTGGTTTTATTTCTTTCTATAAAAAGTATCTTCCATAGGCAGCTTGCTCCGCAGCGTTCTGTCTTTGGCATAATAGGCCCCGGCTATGGCGGGACACACCGGAATGGTCGCCAATTCACCCACCCCCTTGGCTCCATAGGTCAGGGGAACCGGATTCTTCGGTTCTATTAAGATGATCTCCATAGGCGGCGCTTCAGTAGCCCGAATAAGCCCGAGGGTTCCGTATTTCGCCTTGGGATAGCCCCCTTCTAATGGGAAGTCCTCAGTAAGAGCATAGCCCATACCCATGAGGATCCCTCCTTCGATCTGTCCTTCCGCGGCCTTGGGATTGATCACCCTACCCAAGTCATAGGCAGCGATGATCTTTTCCACTTTGCCCGTATCTTCCAAGATGACCACGGTCGCGGCATAGCCGTATGCCAGATGGCTCACAGGATTGGGTTTATCGCTTCCCATAGGATCGGTTACCCCGGAAAACTCCGCAAAAAATTCCTGCCCTTCAAGACGAGTAAGGTCGTTCCCTGCTGCTTCCAGCGCGGCTTTCAGCTTCAGCGCGGCCTGACGGGTCGCCTCTCCGGTAAATACGGTCTGCCGTGAGGCGGTGGTGGTCCCTGAGTTAGGGGTCCGCCGGGTGTCCGGAGGTTCGGCCACCACTTTTTCCGGCGGAATCTTCAGCGTTTCACAGACGATCTGGGTAGTAACCGTGGCAAGTCCCTGGCCGATACACGCGGCGCTGGTCCGTATGCGGATCATCCCCTGCTCCACCGAAAGGATACAACGGCCTATATCAAGAAGCCCTACCCCGATCCCCGCGTTCTTTAAGGCGCAGGCAATACCTGCGGTTTTCCCTTGAGACCGGGCCTGGTCATAGGTCTCCTGTACGGCTTTGAGACAGGCTTCCAGTTCCACATCATCCCCCGCTATTTGGCCATTGGGAAGAACCTGTCCGGGTCTAATGGCGTTGCGGTACCGAATCTCCCAGGGGGAAATACCCACCTGCTCTGCCAGGAGGTTGAGGTTATTTTCCGTGGCAAAACAGCTTTGACATACCCCAAAACCCCGGAATGCCCCTCCCGGAGGATTATTCGTATACACCGCCTTACCGTCAATATCGATCACATGGTAATTGTAGGGGCCTGCCGCATGGGTACAGGCCCGCTGTAAAACCGGGCCCCCTAGGGAAGCATAGGCCCCGGTATCCGCGACAATCACCGCTTTCATGGCCGTAAGTTTTCCCGCGGCATCGCAGCCGGTAGTGAAATCCATTTCCATAGCATGGCGTTTAGGATGCAGATTGATACTTTCCTGTCTGCTTAAAAGCACCTTTACCGGCTTTTTGAGGCGCCATGCAGCAAGACAGGCGTGATGCTGAACGCTCATGTCTTCCTTGCCCCCAAAGCCGCCTCCTACAAGCTGTCCTTTGACATGGACCTGCTCAGGAGCAATGCCCAGCATCCGGGCGCATTCCCGCTGTTCGTCATAGACGCTCTGGCCTGCGGAATAGAGGGTAATGCCCGTATCCCCGTCAGGAACCGCGATGGCACATTCAGGCTCCATGAAGGCATGTTCGGTAAAAGGGACCGAATAATGACGGGTTACCGCATAGGCGGACTGAGCAAGGACCCCATCCGCATCACCCCGGACCAGGTGTTCATGGGAGAGGATATTCCGTTCTTTCCCATGAATCAGGGGCGCGCCCTTTGCCATAGCCGCCCTGGGGTTTGTCAAAGGGGTCAGCACTTCATATTCCACATAAACCTGTTCCTTTATTTCATTGAGGGTTTCTTTGCGGGTACTTACCACCACTGCCAGGGCGTCGCCAATAAAGCGGGTAATGCCCCCTTCGGCGATGAGCACATCATAGTCGGAAAGAAACTCCAGGTGTCCGATTTTGATGTTTCCCGGCACATCCTGAGCAGTAAACACCGCAACACAGTCAGGGTGGGCCCGGGCCTGAACCGTATCGATCTTGAGCACCCGAGCCCGAGGATAGGCAGAACGGACCGCCGAAGCATGGAGCATTCCCTCAAAAACCAGATCATCCACGTATTTTCCCGTACCTAGGGTTTTTGCTACCGCATCCACCCGGTGGAAATTTTCCCCCAGCGCGCCGGTGAAAGCCGGTTTGGGTACCGGGGTCTGCTCCCGGAACAAGCGGGCCGCATAGCGGATCCCCTCTTGTACCTTGACATACCCGGTACACCGGCAAATATTCGCACGGATGCCTTTACGGATAGCTTCATCGTCAGGATCCGGATTGCGATCCAGCAGGGCTTTGGCGCTCATCACCATCCCGGGGATGCAAAATCCGCATTGCACTGCGCCGGTTTCGGCAAAAGCAAAGGCATAGACCTCCTGTTCCCGCGGGGAAAGACCTTCCAGGGTGATAACCTGCTTACCGGCGAGTTTTGCCAGGGTAGGAATGCAGGAGCGCTGGGGCTTTCCGTCTACCAGCACGGTACACGCCCCGCAGGCCCCAGAACCGCAGCCGTTTTTTGTCGCGGTGAGGCCCAAGTCTTCCCGCAAAAAATCCAGCAGTTTTTTATGGGCCGGACCGCGCACTGGCACGCCATTGACCTGCAATACGATCTGTTCAGCATCCATGGTTCATTCCTATCCATCTGTTTCAATCAGTTTTAATTAGTGTAAAATATACCATTCACCCTGTCAACAAAAATAAAAAAAAATAATGCGGATACTAAAAAAAAGTATTGTTTTACTCTTTCAGAGAGTTTCTTCTGTTTGAGCGCCCCCTGGTTAGAGAACCCTCCAGGGCTGCTTCATATAGAGCGCGGATTTGCAATAAGGTTGCTAGAAAACGGTACTACCCATCAGTCCCTCGTATTACTTTGTGCCTCTATGGTTATTACTCCTCTATAACATACTTTGTAGATCGCCACCATTTTCAGGTTTCTTCCCAAATGATTATCACTATAAAAACAATTGACAAGTCATTACGAGTTTATTATTATAACTTAGAAAGTATACGTAATAACTATTTTTAAGAGGTATGATTATGAAAGCAAGGAACTTTTCTATTGTTTTGGCACTGTTCCTGGTGGGAACGGCATTGTTTGCGGGGGCTAAAAAAGAGAGTGGCGGCGGCAGTGCCCCCACCCTTATCCGGGTGGGGACCGAAGGCGCCATGCCGCCCTACAACTATGTAACCGAACGGGGAGAAGCCGCAGGGTACGACATGGCGGTGGTAAAAGCCATCATCGAGCTTTTGCCGGAATACCAGGTCGAATTCATCCCCACTGCCTGGGACGGTATCTTCGTAGCCCTGGAAGGCGGCGAATTCGATCTGCTCGCCAGCTACCTCGGCTGGCGCAAGGAGCGGGAAGAGAAGTATTACCTGTCCACCGTACCCTATCTCTGGAGCGGTTACAGCGTGGTATTCAAGGACGGGCGGAACGACATCCGTTCCCTGAAGGATCTGGAGGGCAAAAAAGTAGCCAGCGGGTTAGGGACCGCCTCCACCACCTTGCTCGAAGAATATATCAAACAGACCGGGGCGAACATCGAAATCATCTATACCGATGGCAATATCGCCAACGCCCTGACGGAGATCGAGACCGACCGGGTGGATGCCACCATCAACTCAACAATTACCACCCAGCTCACCGCCAACACCTTGGGGTATAAGATCGATTCGGTGCCCCTTACCGAAGAAGGATGGTCGGTCATATCCATCCATTTGCTCTTCCCGAAAACCGAAAAGGGTAAAACCCTCCGTGACCAGTTCGACGCGGCCTTGAAGCAGCTTCTTGATAACGGCAAGCTGCGGGAACTTTCGCGGGAATACCTGTACGGTAAGGACTATACCACTAGAGAGGCGCTGGAAGCCGGTGTATAGTCGAGTTCAGGTCAAGGGAGCATAAAGATGGGAAGAATTTTTGATCCTGCCTTTATGCTCCAATCGACGCCGGAGATCCTCACGGCGTTGCCGGTAACCCTTTTCCTTGCCTTCATTGCGGGGGGCATAGGACTTATCATCGCTTTCGGGGTTGCCCTGGTGCGGTACTTCAATGTGCGTTTCCTGACAGGGCTCTGCAAGGCTTATGTGTCCTATATCCGGGGTACCCCCGCGCTGGTTCAGATCATGCTGGTCTACTTTGGTATTCCTCTCATCCTCCGGGCACTGAACGAATACCTGGGGACCGGCTTCAATGTAAACGGCGTACCCCGCATGGTCTTTGCGATTGTAGCCCTGTCCTTTAATGCCGGAGCCTATATGTCGGAGACGATCCGTAGCGCCCTCCTTGCGGTAGATGTGGGGCAGCTTGAGGCGGCATACAGTGTCAACATGAGCGTGAGGCAGGCCCTGGTACGGATCGTGGTGCCCCAGGCATTCGGCATCGCCCTGCCCCCATTGGCAAACACCCTGGTATCCCTTATCAAAGAAACATCCCTGGTGTTCACCATTTCGATCATCGACCTCATGGCCCGGGCACGCATCGTCGGTTCCCGGGGCTACCGTTTTTTTGAAATCTACGTGGTCGTGTCGATTATCTACTGGATCCTCTGTACCGGAGTTGGCCGGCTCCTGGGGATGGCCGAAAAGCAGGCCCGTAAATACGAAAGGAACATAGCCGTATGATACAGCTTGAACATATCAGTAAATCCTTCGGCGGTAATCCCGTATTACGAGACATAAGTCTTTCCATCAATAAGGGAGAAATTGTTTCAATTATTGGACCGAGCGGCGCCGGAAAAACAACGCTGCTGCGAACCTTCAACTGGCTGGAAAAGCCCGATACCGGCTGCGTTACCATCGCTGATGCGAAGGTTAACGCGGCGGCAGTGAAAAAGAGCGATGTGTACCGGCTGCGTTTCAAGTCATCTATGGTGTTTCAGCATTACAATCTTTTTAAGAACAAGACGGTGTTACAGAATGTTACCGAGGGCCTCACGGTGGTCAAGAAACAACCAAAGACCTTGGCCGATGAGAAGGCAATGGGCATCCTTTCCTCCATCGGGCTTGCAGACAAGGCCGGCGAATATCCTTCCCGGCTTTCCGGTGGGCAGCAGCAGCGGGTTGGTATAGCCCGGGCGCTGGCGGTGGATCCGGAGGTGATGCTTTTTGACGAGCCCACCAGCGCCCTGGATCCCGAGTGGGTATCGGAGGTGCTGGAAGTGATAAAGCGGATCGCCCTGGCGGGGATGACCATGATCCTGGTATCCCACGAGATGCTCTTTGTGCGGGAAGTTTCGTCCCGGGTGATTTTTCTTGACGCCGGAATTCCGCTGGAAGATGGAACACCGGAGGATATCTTCACCCATCCCCGGCAAGACAGGACCCGTCAATTTTTTATGAAGAACCGGGAATACCAATCGGTCTGGTAAGCTGACTGCCGAAGGTATCACAGGAAATTCAATCGTGGCAAAGATAGTTTATCCCGATTTCTTCAATGATGTTTTTGGGCCCATCATTAGCCGGAGGAGTAGTACAGATCAGAGGGAAAACCTATCGGGTACAGGTAACGGCGGAAGAAGAAAAACATGTAAAGGACATGCCTTTCCAAAATCGGATCTGCTCAGGTGTCTTAACAAACCGGCTCATACGGTGGTAAACGCGGACTAACGTCCAATATCATAGCTTGTATTTTCTTTCGGTATATCGATTTATGTTAATTTCATTATACCATCTGAAAGGTTACAATACAAGCTATTTTGTATTTCCCTCATGTAAAATGGACAGCCGTGAAATTCGGTAATAAATGGAGTATTTTTAGCGATTTGGAGTAGACAAACGTCTGTAGAATACCTAAATTATTAGTTAAAACTAACTAGTTGATACAGATACATCATGTGCGGATAAAGAGGCGGATGGCCAACATGAATGGAGATGAACAATTTATCGCTCTGGAAAAGGCTGCAAGAACCATGGATAATATTCATATTATCAATAGGACAGTCAACAGTATTAC
>JAITJS010000141.1 GCA_031278815.1 Treponema sp. | reverse complement strand
TTGTTTTTATATTCTACCCCTTGGAGGAGTTGAAAGGTCTGTTCCGGCTGGGTAAACCGCAGTCCCGGCCACCAGAGATTTTCAAAGAGCAGCAGAGGTTCTCCCTGAATTCCCGGTGAAATGCGGTTTATCAATTCGATGGAAGCGTCCAGAACCTCCTCATCCGTATACCGGTAGCGACGGGTAACCGTCTCCTTGGTGGAAACATCGGACACATGAAACACCAGATATTCTGGCGAAAGCCTGTTGGCAAAGGCCAGATTTTCTTCGTACGCCTTGAGGAGCGCCTCCTTCCGGTCCCCGCCATATACCTTCCGGCAGACCTCCCACGTGCCATATTCGTCAAGAATGGCCTCTTCATCCCCCCGCCAGAGACGGACCCAACAGGGGAAAAAGGTCAGATGCACCCCGATCACATCCTCTTCGAGAATGATATGCTGAGATTTTACGGCGCCTTCCATCACCTCAACGCCGTCCAGTCCACATTGACGGTAAAAATTTTTAAAATCCTGGTTATCCCGATACCGGGGGATATCAAAATGGCTGGTGGTGATGTTCATAAGTGTTTTCATTGTTTCAATCCACGCGCTCACCTGAAGCGCTATAGCGTCCTTACAATAGAGGTTTAATACCCCGCCGTCTGTGCGGGGATTTTTTATTTATACCCCTGTATTTTCTTTTGTTACTGTAATTACAAGACTATAGGCGATTTCATGTCCCCTTTGATGCCTATTCTTATCTGAACTGTCAACTCGCCGGATCTCGAAATACGCCCCCGCTACATCCCTGGCGTCTAGGATATGTTCCCCGGATTTCACCGTTGCCTTGAGCAGAATCTCCGGATACTGATCCCTAGTCAGTCCCCGGCCCGGTGCGTTCCCATCGGCCATATCAAAGAATTCCAGCACCGGAAATCTGCTATCCCTCCCAGAAGCTACATCCTCACAAGAAATAAAGTCAATATCCAGGGCAGTCTTGGTATAGGCAACCGGATCATGATGAGAAACCGGGGACATATAGCAGAAGGTCCCCTCAATCCGTACTGGCCCCTGGAAATCCGCATCGGGAACCGGCACATCCGCCTGAATCTTATAACCCGGCGCTGCCTTTCCCTGGTAAATCAAGCGAATCTCCCCAGGAAACCCTGCGATAATTACTTCCGGCGGAGGCGGACAGCCCCAGCCTACATCAAAAACCCTGTTACCTCCCCGGTCGGCATAGTGGATCAACAAGGCCCGGATCGTGAGAACCGATACTGCCTCCCCGCCAAGAACCCGTAAACCCACGGCGTGACGGAGCAGATAGGGCGCGGCAAAACTGGTTCCTGTTTCCGTAGCAATACAAAGTCCTTCCCCAGGAGCAAGCACCCTGAAAGGGTCCTTATCACTACCTCCAAAGACCACCATATCCGGTTTAACCAAGGCAGGACTCCGGTCAGGCCCTTGAGCAGCATAGGGCGCCCGTTTCCATCCCTGACCCTGGCGATCTGCGGCCCCCACACTTACTATATTAACCCCATCCCCAGGAACCTCGATCCGGGGATTGGACAAGCTGCCGTTATTACCTCCTGCCACGGTTATGAATAAGCCTTCTTTACAGGCCAACTCATCCAGTACGGTGGTCCATGCGTGTACATCATGATCCTCAGCGCTTATCTGGGGAGCCACACTGATATTGACAAACTCAAATCCTCCTCCGGTAAGGATCTGACGGATATATTCCAGAGACTGGTACATGTGGAGATCATCCGCCTTCTCACAGTTACTATCCACCAGCCGAAAAACCGCTACCGGGGCGTAAGGCCGCTTTATCTCCTCTGCTGGCTGTAGGGGACCGAATAAAAAAGCCGAGGTAACCCCAAGACCATGTTCCTCCCCGCCGGGCATCGTTTCCGCATCAGGATTCAAGGGGACATACTGGGTAATAAAATGATCAATAGGGTGAGCCTCAGGAAGTCCCCCATCAAAGATTGCCACCCGTGGAGCCTGTGAAAGGGGCTCTCCAAGGGGTAACTGCAACTCCTTATGGACTACCTGGCGGCGCGAAATAAAAGGGCGCATTCGCGGAACCTCTTGGATTTGCCGGATAAAGGTAAACCGGGCAAGATCAGGCAGCTTTTCAAGAGGCCCTCGGACCGGCACAAAGAGGAGCTGCTGGGTAAGAAACCGATGTTCCCGCTTTACCCTGAAGCCCACCTCCTGAGCATACGCACAAAAGGCCTCCAGGGGAAATCCCTCAGGTCCATCAGAAAAAATATGCAAGGCTATCTCAAAGTGCTCATCCCCCGGATAATTTTGCACATTCCCCAGCTTTTTGAGCCGGTGTTCAGGGCCTAGGAGATTAATCGACACAAAACAAGCAAGGAACCGGTCTAGATCAGGGGTTCCATTTCGTACCTTTTCAGCCAGCGCTGCTATGTACTGCTTTTGTACTGCCATATAACAGTTGATAGTACCCGGGCCCTTCCGGGAAGGACGGCTCCCCAAGATCCGCGCCCCCGGTAACCACTGAACAGGAAAATCAATACTCCCCGATTCTTCAGGGTGCAGGACCAGGACCAGCACCACATAGTCCCCGGGACAGGCTCCCGTAGGCAGCTTGGCTATGGCTTGTTCTAGGGCTTCAAGCTGTTGGATAAGGCTTTTCTGCGTTTCCCCGCTGCTGCCGGCCTTCCGGGGAGTATGCCGAGGCTGCCGGGAGGGTTTTCTATCTACGGAAGCATCCGCGAGTATTCGGGGTTGCGCAAAGAGAATACGTTTACTCATACATCTATCCTCCAAAAAACGAAATTACTAAAACACCTCAAGGGAACAGCAGGGCATAATCAAAGGGCAAACTGGTTTCGGTGGACACCTCTCCCAGGATCCCCGCATAAGTATTAACCGCGGTCTGGACCTTGACAAAATCAATGTACGCCAAATGCACCGATGTACCGTCTACCTGGATAGCATCGGATATCTTAAAGAAAGTGGTGCCATAATTGTCTACATAAGGCCCGGGGAAACCGGGATTGGTAATGATCGCCCCATTTTCCAAGGTGTTAGGCAGGCGGGTACCGACAAAGGTAACCCACTCTCCCGGTACTGAATAGGGATACCCTTGGGGTTCGCCATAATAGTTCTTAACCGGAAAACTGCCCATAGTATCTAAATTGTCTACCCACAGAGGTTCATGGATCCCATCGGGTTTATAATAGGTAACGGCATACCGCTGCTTGGTAGTGGGCTTCCCGGTCTCACTCGCTTTGAGCTCATACCAGGTATCGTCAGGCTGGGTATTACCGTTTTCATCCTGCATCACCCACACCGTACCAGGTTCACTCCAGGCTCCTCCGGCAAGAGGATTGCCATAAATCGCCAGGTCATAGCCGCCGGTGTTCGCTACACTATGATCAAAGCCGGTAACCACATAGCCTCCCCAAGCCCCCAGGGACCATATATAATGGGTACCGCCGCTGTGGCCATCAATAGCGGCCTGGGCCTCAAGGCGTACCGCTTCTTCCGTGGTCCCCGGGTTGATCGTTACAAATTGTCCTGGGGCAGGGGTGAACTCAAAACAGGCGGTAACTTTAGCTTTACTGGCAGCGGTGTTAGCTCGCCGAAAGGTCCCCTCTGCAGCAACACACGCCACCGTGGTTTCCGCAGAAACCCCCTCGGCAGCTACGGTAATGGTATAGGTTCCTTGCGCGCTGGGGGTAAAGGAAAAATATTCCCCGCTAGCAGCCTGAACCGAACCATTCACCCGCCACGTATAGGAGGCGGTATCCCCGATATACCACCGCACCGGCGCCAAGACCAGGGT
>JAITJS010000139.1 GCA_031278815.1 Treponema sp. | reverse complement strand
TTACACCCTCGTATTACGGATTTGGTCCATCGGATCAATCCCCGCTATCTGGTATTGGAACAGATATCCCGAACCAGAGAGGAACATGAAGAAGGGCTCCGGCAGCAGATGGCATATCTCCGCTGAGTCGGCCCTCCTAAAGAACAGGTTCTTGCAAAACGTATCCCCGGATTGGGAAGAATGAGGTTCCCCCTAGTCCGGGAATACGTCCTCAGAGACGGACTTCGCTTTGCTTCTACTCCCGGCCTCCTGCAGGATTGGGGAAGTCGGTCTGCTTTCCCAGGTAGTCTGCGTTGTTAATCTCCGTGGAGCAGTCGCCGAATATCCCGCCGTAGCGGTGAATTGCGGTCTGGACTTTGATGAATTTAACCGCATTGAGGCTTATCGAGGTACCGTCCGCCCGGATCGCATCCTCCACGTAAAACTTGTCCCAGGTATCGTTGGAGGCCCACTTACCCGCGTTGCCGAAGGAGTCCACATAGCCTCCTATATCAGAGAGGCCATTGTAGTCCCCGGTGGCGATATTACCGTCATCTCTGAGGAGGGTACCGGTGTAGCTTACCCAATCCCCGGAAACCCCCCAGGGGCTGGGCCAGCCTCCGGGGAGGATCCCGGTGCGGCCTTTACTGTCCACCCAGTAGACCCGGCGGATGATCTGGCCGAACTCGTTTGTATTTTCGGTATCATTACTGCGGAAATAGGTGATGTTGTAGCGCCGGGTGATGAGGGAGGCATACCGGGAACCAGGATCATCATCGCTGCCCTTGAGTTCATACCACATCTCGTCGGGGATCTGGTTGCCGTTCTTGTCTTCCATAAGCCAGACTACCCCGGCCTCGGACCAGTTACCCATAGGGTTTCCGGTGATAGTATAGAAAGGCTGGTGTTCCACCTCCCATACTTCGTAGCCCCCCACCGAACCGAGGCTCCAACCGTAACCCGTACCGCCTTCGGTCATCTGGCCACAGGCAAAGTTCCTCAAGGGAGAGGTGAAGGATCCTTGGGGGAGGGGTCCGGTGTAACAGACCACCTCAGTGGACGCGGTTTTGGTATCCATTTGGCCGGTAACGTAGTTTCTGCCGGTAACCTGCACCGTAACCGAGTAGGTTCCTGCTGCCTGAGGGGTGAAGGTAAAGGTTTCTTGGTTGGTAGCCGCCGCGGTATCGTACGCGCCGCCGCTCACGGACCAACTGTAGCTGGCTCCCTGGTCTTGGTGGTCCTCATCAAAGCCTATGAGGACACGGACCGGAGCCAGGACTAGGGTCTCTTGAGGCTGAGCGTAGTATGTGGATGCCCCAGGGCCTCTCCCAGTGGGGTCTGAGGCTTGGCGCATATAGCCGTAGTCAAAATACACCTGGGGTTCTATATCCGCCACATAGACCTCAAATTTCTGAGGGGCTTTATCATCCAGGGTAAGGGTGGGGGTTTGCACTCCGGTTTTGGTAGGGTCGAAACCCTGGACATCTTCCTCAAAGATGCTGCCCTTTTTAACCGAGAGTTCCACCTTAACGCCGTTCACTTCCACGATGGCTCTCAGGTTAGACTTGGCAAACTCAAAGGGGACTCCTTGTATATACACCTCTTTATAGAAGGTTAATTCATGGTTGAGATAGGCCCCCCTATAAAAGGGGTTCAGACTTACGGTTGCGTGGGCCGGGACTTTCACCGTAACCGGCACCTCAAAGGTTTCTTGGTTCAGCCGGAGGCTTATGGTTTGGGGTCCCCGTTGTGTTTTATCATAACCGCTTACGAAGATGAGATTGTGGTCCATGGGCTCAGCCACGCCGTCCGAATAGGTTCCGGTGATGACCATGCCCTCCAGATTGAAATTCTCTCCTAGCTCATAGGTCGTTTTGGCGGGGAGACTGGTCATTTCCAGGCTTCGCAGAATCCGATCCGAAGGATCCACCTGAATGGTAAAATAAACGGAGGTATAGGTTCCTAAGCGGACGTATACCCGTTTTAACCCTGGAGTGGAGGTATCCACGGTATCCACCGTATAGGCCGAGGAGGGCAGGGCCTCGCTTTTCGTATCGTCCGTGTACTCGTAGACCACGGTGAGCCCTGTAGGGTCAAAGGCCTGGTTTCTTGCATAGTAGGTAAGTGCCGGAGGGGAAGCAATGGCAATACCCCGGATGATCTTGGGAACTTCCGGGTTCTCCGGGTTTGTGGGATTTTCCGGGTTTGTGGGGGTCTCCGGGCTTGTAGGGTTTTCCGGGGCTTCTTCGGGGTGATTCACCGGCTGTTCACAAGCCAGGATCAGGAAGAGCGCGAGGACCGGCCCCAAGGTTGCGAAGCCTCGGTATAGGCTTTGTCTCTTGATCATAACAATCTCCTATAGATTTTTTTATGGATGGGATCCAGGTGAAAAGCGGAACCTTCCTGTACTGGTACGGGAAGGTTCCTGGCCTCTTTATGGGCGAGAATCATGGAGTCGAACTGAAGGTTCAGGTATGACATACACTGAAGGATGGGGGTACTATCTCCCGCAGGATATACTCCTTTTTTTCTTTTCCCAAGCATACCACCCGGGTTCTTTCGAGGGGATCCAGGGAAACAAGCTGACCCCGGTGACAGGTTTATAGCCCGTACCGGGGTCAGGATGTAAAGGAACCAGGGGGGAAGGTTTTTCCCTTGCTTCCTCCTCCCCTGCCTGGGGATTTATTTCTCTTCCTCCTCCGCAGGAGCAGCAGCGCGAGCCGCTGCCGGAGCTTTCGTAGCCCGGACGCCTCGTTTCAAGGAGGCTCCTGCAGCAGCCTGGCGGATGGTTTCCGCGAAGAGGTCTGCAGAGTTCACATTCTTGCCGCCGAGCTGGCCGGACTCACTGCCCACGGTGTAGAAATTGTAGGCATTCCCCGTTTGAGTGGGAGAGCCATAGGCGTCTGCCACCGTAACCACCAACGGTGAGCCTCGGAAAAACCAGAGCCGCTCTTTCCCATTGGCCTGTACCGCATTCTCGTAAAGGAGATCCAGGAAGTAGACCCCGGAGTAGTCGCTGAAAGCCGTGGTCCCTTGATCCGCAACGCTCAGGGTTTGGTTAGTTACAGCCGCGGAGAGGGTAATTCCCCCGGTGCCGAGGAGCTTGGAGACCGTGGTCTGGTAGAGCTTCCAGTTGACCCCTAGCCAATCACTGGTGAAGTTCGCAGTGAGGATGAACACCAGGGAATTATTGTTCGCTTGGGCAGATGCGCCAATGACCCGGATGTCGTAGGATGCCGAATCCCCGGTGAGCAAGGGCGTCGCGGTGAAAGACGAAGCAAATGCGGGAACGCTTACGATGGTGGACTCGGTTCCGTTCGTGGATGACCCCTGCGATCCGCCGATGCCCGGGACGAGGAGGTACACATCCTTGTCTCCATTGGTAACCGGGATGATCTCCTGGGGATTTTTACCGACTTCGACCCGGTCCACATAGCTGAGGGAACCATTATCGGGGTCCACCGAGAGCTTTACCAAGATACCCTCCTGATGTTCTGTGGCGGAATCGTTAGCGACGATATACAAGACAAAGAGGTAGGTGTTCTTGTCCTCATCAGCTAAAGCGATGATGGCCTGGCCCTTGGCATTAGGAGGCAAATCTGCATCTGTACCTTGACTCAGATCATAAGGAGCTTTGCCCAGAGGATAGGATCCCCCTGTCTGACCGTTCAGCGCGTCCGCTCCCAGGAGGTAGATCTTCTGGGCGTCATAATCCCCGATGTAGAGGGTGTTCCCGATATGCGCGACCCCGTGGGGATTGGTGGCTACTTTAGTATCTCCGTATAAGAGCTCCACATCCGTGCCCAGGGCCTTCCAGGTCCCTACCGCAGCGGTCTGATCAGGGCTTTCCAGGAGGCTGTAGGCGCAGCTCATGGAGGGGACGGTCCCCGCATTCGTGGTGATCTTTCCCAAGAGGACCCGGACCGTACTGGGATTCCAGGCATAGCTGAAGATGACCGGATCTGAGGTGGTGGCCCCCAGGCTAATACCGGCGTTCTTCGGATTGTCGATGTCACTAAGGTTCCCGCTGGTTCCGGGATTCTCTCCCAGGACCTCCATGAACCTGCCGTTTTGATACGCCGCATCCAACACGGTGTATCCTAATAACAACTGTTTCGCCATATAAGGCTCCTCAAAAAAATCTATATCTACCCTACAAGGGGTATACCTTACTCCAGAGGCTTCATGCAGCCCTGCCCTTATTCTTCCACAGGGATGGGAGGCAGGGAATATTGCCTGTCCTCTTTAATCGTTACTGTTGTCCCACCGAGATTCACCATATTACATGGGTCTCCATTGTCATCAATATTTCCCGTGATGGAACCTCCCTCTTTGACAAATGTACCGTTCTTTCGCATCCCAGCCGCACCGTTCCCAGCGGTAGGAGCACCACTAGTATAATAAATAAGCCCATAACCGGTGGGATTGCTGCCATCGTACACTATTACGCTATTATCCTTTATGGCGCCTCCGTACATATATATATAGCCGGACTCCCCCAGGGAACTAGAGGACTTACCGAATACGTGTATCACCGGGGAGTAGAGATTACTGCTGATATGGCCGGTTATGGTGGACCCATCCAGCATAATCAGGGTGCAGTTCGAATTAACATAGAGTATCTCCCTATAGTATTCAGATTTGTCCTTGCCTTGCAGGGTAATCCTATCTTCCAGTTGCAGGGTGATGCGTACCGGAGGCGGGGCGTCAGGGCTCGGTCCATAAGCGCCGATCGTAATAAATGCATCACTACTCGGATTCGCGACGGTCTGGGCTATGCTATGATGGTAATACCAACCCTTATGAGCATAGGTGTTGAGATTATCCTGGTTTGGAAAGTCGTTATAGGTAACCTTCCGTTCTTGACTATCGCCCCGTAAGCGTATTTTTACTTCCTGGTAGAGGCAGCTCAAGCGTATCAGGGGAAGGGCTTCGTCCTGTTCCACCCGCACCAAATAATCCCCCTGGGCTTCCGCGTTCCGGTCAATCCAGGCCAGCGCGTCCAGGAGGTTCGTCGCGATAGAGGTGGAAGCGCTCTCAAAAGCCATAGCGTCCATGTCGAAATGCTTGATCCCCTGGATCCGCTCCAGGATCTCATCCCCTGCTATTTTGGGAGTGGGGTCTTCCAGAACCTTGAACACCGCCACTCCGGTCTTAAGTTGGGGGAGGGGGATAATGTTCAGGCTTACTGCTACGGCCCTGGAGGCCTTGCCCAGCTCGGAAATGTGCAGGGTAAATTCCTTGGTTCCTGTTCCTTCAAAGAGGAGGTCCCCCACGTTTACCCCAAACACCCCCAGGTTATGAGCAGCAGTGGACCCGTCCACCGTCTGGCCGATGGCTGCCTGGCTTACCTTTGCGGCGTCGGTTCCGCTTACCGTAATGATCTGCTCCTCGGTCTTCTGCACCGTGAAGTACACCGGGGACTGGTCAATCGCGGTCAGGGTCCAGGTTTGGCTTGCCCCCTCTCCTTCCCAGGCACTTTGAGCGGTACTCGCGGTATTGCTTTGGGTTGGTGCGAAGGTGATGTTCGCGGTGAGTGGAACTGGTATCTGTCCACGAGCCTCGCTGATGATGTCCCCGGCGTTTCCGCTGGAACTCACCTTGACCCGGATAAACGTGCCGGCGTCTTCAGCGGTTATCACGTAGGTATTGGCATCGGCTCCCGTAATTGCCTGGTAGTTGCCATCCCCCCGCTCCCATACATAGGTAAGGTCTCCGCTTTGACCGCTCAACCCCGTGATATCTGCGGTGAGGGTTTCACCTATCTTGAGGGTTCCGGTGATGCTTACCGTGCCTCCAAGCCGGGGAAGCCCCACCGGCCCCAGGGGGTCGCTGCTTAAGTCCCCCTCGTTTCCGCTGTAACTCACCGTAACTTGGATATACTTCCCATCATCCCCTGCTGCTACGGTATAGCTTGCCCCGGTACTCCCTGAAATCGCCGTGAAGGGGCCGCTTGCCTGGTCTCCTCGTTTCCACAGATAGGCGGGGTCCCCGGTCTTGTTGATAACCCACTGGGTGTTTACCGTGAGGCTATTCCCTGTTGACGGCTCTCCATCGATCCGTACAATACCAGCCAGGTTTTCTGGTTCATCTTCCTCCTCGGTGGTGGTGGGACAGCCCATAAACCCTACCACTGCGGCTAGTGCAATAATAGCGAGAACCTTACCCGCCATTCCATCAAAAAAACGATGTCTCGTTTTCATCTTGTATCCCTCCTTAAATGTGGGATATAATAAAAGAGCCCTGGTTCAAACCCTAATCGAACAACGTTCGACGGAGGCCAATCCTGGTTTGAACTCAGGGCTTTTACATTGATAAGGAAAAAAGAACGGTTCCCCAAAAGGATCCTGGCAGCAGTATACCCTATACCAGAAGGAAAATAGTGTATGGGGGGGGGGGGGGGGGGGCAAAAAAAAAAGAAAGCAAACCAGTAATGCGGGCGTGAGGGGAAAAGATAAAAAGTGCGGGAAAACCTGTAACATAGACAGCCATCATATTCCTCCGGCTTTCCGCGAAGCCACCCAGGCGATCCATCAGGTACCAAAGTTTCCTGGCTTAGGGGCAGAGTATGAAATGCCGGACTTAAGCCCAGGTCTGTTTTTCATATTCCCTCTGATGCTGCCTGTCTTCCCAGTGTTTCCACCAGTGACCTTTCAAGATGAGGAGTCCCCATCAGGCAGCATCGCTTGCTTACGACAAAGCCCCGATTACAGTTACGGGATAGCGGAGGACTTACACCTCCTTCCTTTGAAATACCGAAGGCCCCTCCACATACCCTGTATGTTTGTAGGAGCAGATTTACTATAAAATCGTTAAAAAAAATTGTCAAGCCCCAAAATAAGGAAAATAAAGGAAAATGTAAAAATCCCTGCTCCCTTCCCTTTGACCGTATAGCCCCAAAAGAATATTAGCAAATTCGGTGGGTTTATCTGTAAAACAGACTTCCTGCTTTGATATAACTAAAGGGATTTGTAATAAAGATAAGGAAGCCAGTTTTGCAACGGTCTCAAGGTATAATCTTTACTTTACGTTACTTCTGATCATATAAAATTGATAGGTTTTTTGTTGAACTCCCCTATCACCGGGAATTCAGGGAGAACCTCTGCTGCTCTTTGAAAATCTCTGGTGGCCGGGACTGCGGTTTACCCAGCCGGAACAGACCTTTCAACTCCTCCAAGGGGTAGAATATAAAAACAA
>JAITJS010000124.1 GCA_031278815.1 Treponema sp. | reverse complement strand
CACTTCACCTATGCCGGGATCGGTTGTCTGCTTGCTTTTTTAATACCGAACATCGTGATGACCGTGGCAATCGGCATCATCATCGTTGTCGCGTCCGGCGTGCTGGTTGAAATATGCGGCGCTTTCGACGCGCTGAACGGCATCGCGCCGTTTATTCCGCAGTACTATGTAACTCGCTTGAACGGCGAATTGCATAACCCGCTGTTTTTGGCAAGGGGCGCTATGGTGAGCGTTGTTTTCGTCACGCTTACCGCTGCTACAGGCTGTATGCTGTTCAATCGGCAGGACATAAAGTAAGGAGGAGTGAGAAATGAAAAAAATTATTTTATTCATGGCGGCGCTTCTCGCTGGGGCCGCCGTTTACGCGGAAGACGCGACGGTTCTCCAGTCTGCAACCCTGCGCGTGGATGTCGATGCGTCTGCCGGCTTTGTCCGTGAAGGATGGGACGCGGACAGCGGGAAAATAGATGTGCCTGACGCGGTGATTATCGGGGCATCGCTTGGCGTTTCCTACAGCTTTACCGGCTGGTTTACCGCCGCCATTGGCTGGTCGCCCGGCGTTACCGACACCGATCTCGCGGGTATAGACATTGGCAACGATGGGGACGGCGCGGCTGAAATCTACGAGGGCTTGGGCGATTTCTCAGTCAAGGCGCAATTTCAAATTGCCGGGGAAGGCGCGTTGTTACCGAGTGAACGTTTCAGAATGAGATTGACACCCGGTATTATTATTCCGTTTCCCGGCATTGACGACAAAGACGCGCTCGGCAATCACACTTGGGGCGCAGGCAGCGACGTATCTCTTGACACGCTCATCACCGATACATTCTTTATAAACGTGTTCAGCGAGGTTTATTGGTTTCCTATTGATAACAAATCAAAAACGAATAACGAATGGGAATTTACGCTGGAAGCCGGTCCGCAGTACAGCCTTTCCCTTGGCCGGGCGCGTATCGCTTTCGCGCTGCCAGTCAACTGGAAGGTGTCGCCGGAAAATGACAAAGGGATATTGATTGACGGCGTGTATTCGTATTTGCTCACCGTCCGTCCTGCGCTGACGCTGAAATTAACGCGCCCCTTCGCGGTGGATATAGGGATTGAATACACCCTGCCGCTCTACGGCAAAAACAATTACGCCGTCCATACCATAACGGTAAAAGCGCCGGTGTATTTTAACTTCGCAAAAAATAAAGGAGAAGAATAGTATGCGTAACATTACTCTATTTGTTTTGGTATTTACCGGGTTGGTTGTTCATGTTTTTGGGCAGAGTCAGGCTAATGCCGGCATTGTGCGATCGTGGAAACACGACAAAGAGGGCTTGACGTTTCAGTTTAAGGCCGACAGCACGTTTGCGATGGGCGAGGAAGGCGAGGCGGCACGGCGGGCCATCGAACAGGAACAACGCAGCCGGGGCGAAAGCGCGACTGCCAGCGTCAGCGGAACCTACACGGTTAATGGAAGCAGGATCGAGATGCTCATGGTTGTTGACGGGAAAACCCACAAAGTGCGCATGAGCTGGAAGCTCATTGACGCGAACACCCTGCGGTTGGACGGGCAGAACTACCGGAAGGAACAAAACGATGATTGATACTACTCCCGGCTATGGGAGCGGAGTTGAATCGCTGGCGATGCGCTTTCATTCTCTGGCACTGGAAAGTGAATCTCCAGCGCGTAGAGTTAAATCTCTGGAGTTGGAAGACGAATCTCCGGAGATTGGACTTGAATCGCTGGAGATTAGCTTTCAATCTCTGGCGCTGGAAAGTGAATCTCCGGCGATTGGGGTCAAATCTCCGGTGCTGGAAGGCAAATCTCTGGCGATGAGCCAATCGCTAGAGATTGAAGCTAAAATTAGGGAAAACGAGGCAAAATTGCCCTATTTTAATGCAATATAGGAGAAAGCATAAACATTTTATGTTCATGTTCGATTAAAATTGGCGGCAAAGCCGCCAAAGGAGATGTTATTTATGGGGACAGACTGGTATCCCAATTCAAGGGACGAACAACTCCACATGGTAAAAACATGGAACACGGTCTTTGCGACCAGCGGGCAGGTATGGGGCATTCCCCAGGATCACATCACTCAACTGGTAAACGATGAAGGAACGGGAAAAAAAGACAGACCCTCCCTAAAGCCCCTTGCACAGCGGAACCGGGCTCGAAGGTAAGGTGGCAAAGTAGTCCTCCAGGGTTTCCTTCCGCCGGATCAAGGTAAGGGACCCGTCTGGTCGCAAGAGCAGTTCCCCGCAGCGGAGCTTCCCGTTGTAGTTAAAGCCCATAGCCCTGCCGTGAGCCCCTGCATCATGGATGACCACGAAATCGCCGGTGGATTCCCCTACCTCTATTCTGGGGAGCTGCCGTTGAACCGCAAATTTATCGTTGTTTTCGCAGAGGCTGCCCACCACATCGTAGGTTTCAGTGCAGGGAGTCTCCTCTTTACCGGGTATGGTGATGTGATGATAGGCTCCGTACAGTGCAGGGCGCATGAGATCCGCCATACACGCATCCAGCCCAATGTATTCCCGGTATATGTGCTTGCGGTGCATGGCCCGGGTAACCAGCCACCCGTAGGGGCCGGTTACCACTCGGGCCCATTCGGTGTGTATCCCCAAAGGATCCAGCCCTGCTGGAAGAATGATGGCATCGTAGACCTTTCTGATACCTGCAGCCAGGTATGCGTAATTGAAGGGTACCTGTTCGGGCTTATAAGGGATCCCTACCCCACCGCCCAGGTTGACGAATTCCAAGGAGATCCCGGTTTTTACCCGCACTTCCACGGTCAGTTCAAAGAGGAGCCGGGCAGTTTCGATATGATAGTCGGGGTTAAGCTCGTTGGATGCCACCATGGTATGCAGGGCAAAACGCCGGGCTCCCTTGTCCCGGAGCAGGGGGAAGGCCTGGAGGATCTGTTCCCAGGTAAAGCCGTACTTGGCCTCTTCGGGCTTCCCGATAATGGCGTTACCTCCCTTGAGGGGACCGGGATTGTAACGGCAGGAGATGAGCTCGGGAATCCGGGCCTTTTGTTCAAGAAATGCAATATGGGTGAAATCATCCAGATTGATAATCGCCCCCATGTCCAGAGCAGTCTGGTATTCCTGGGCCGGGGTTTCGTTGGAGGTGAACATCACCTCCTCCCCTCGAATCCCCGCCTGCGCTGCCAGGAGCAGTTCCGGCAGGCTCGAACAATCCGCTCCAAACCCTTCTTCCGCAAGGATCTGCAAGATGAAGGGATTGGGCAGGGCCTTAACCGCGTAGTGCTCTTTGAATACCGGGAATATAGAAAATGCCCGGCCTATAGCCCGGGCATTTTGCCGGATCCCCGCCTCATCATAGAGATAGAAAGGGGTGGGGTGCTGCCGCACCAGGGTTTCAAGCTGGGCCTTACTCAAAGGGAAGGACTTAACCGGTTTATGCATTATCCCAGATACCCTTTTGATTTGAGTAGCTCCGCGTTCAAAATACCCCCCCCTGCCGCGCCTCGGATGGTGTTATGGGAAAGTCCCACAAAGCGTAGGTCAAAGATCGGGCAAGGCCGGATCCTGCCCAGGGTAACGGCCATGGCCTTGTCCGCGTCCCGGTCTTTGCGGGGCTGGGGCCGGTTTGCTTCTTCCCGGAGTATGATAGGCTGTTTCGGCGCCATAGGGAGGTCCAATGCCTGGGGCAGACCGGAAAAGCCGGTCCAGATCGCCTTCACTTCCTTGATAGAAGGCTTCTTGGCCCCAAATTCCAGGCTAACACAGGCAGTATGCCCGTTCACCACCGGTACCCGGTTGCAGTGGGCGCTGATTTTCGGTGTGGATGCCGGTTTGATCTGGCCGTTATGAATCGTCCCCAGGATCTTCAGGGGCTCCAACTCGGACTTATCCTCTTCGCCGCCGATGTAGGGAACCACATTGTCGATGATGTCCAGGCTGGGCACGCCAGGATACCCCGCGCCTGAGACGGCCTGTAAAGTGGTAATAAAAAGGCGGTTTACCTCGTAGCCCGCCTTGAGCAGGGCGTAGAGGGGGGTCATGTAACTTTGAATGGAACAGTTTGGCTTTACCGCGATGAAACCCTGGTTCCAACTCCGGGCCTTTTGCTGGACCGGGATGATATCCGCATGATGGGGATTCACCTCCGCGATAAGCATGGGCACATCCGCTGTCCAGCGATTCGCGGAGGCATTGGAAATTACCGGGATCCCCTGGGCAGCGTACGCCTCCTCCAGGCTGAGAATAGCCTCTTTCTCCATTTCCAGGGCGGAAAACACAAACCTCAGCCTGCCTTGCTGTAAGGCCCGTACCCCAGCAGCCACATCATTGGCATCTTCCAGGATAAGGTCCCCCACTCCTGGCCCCCAGGCCCCGACAAGCTGCCAACGACCGGTCATCACGTCCTGATATGGTTTACCTGCGCTTCGAGGAGAGGCCGCCACATACCGCACCTCAAACCAGGGGTGTTGGGCTAAGAGGGCAATGTACTGTTGCCCCACCATGCCCGTGGCTCCCAGGACCCCCACCGGAATCTTTTGCATAGTTTTTCTCCTTCCTCATGCTTTAATAACTAACGTGAGTTCGACAGCAGTCCGCGCCCGTATACCCGACAAGTATAAAGGGTAACGCTATAAGCCTTGATCCCTCGCGGTGTCCAGGCGCATCTTGTCCCCGCCGAACTCGGGTTCACTAAACACCTCTCTGTAGGGAGAACCCTGGAGGCAGGTTTTAGTATACCAGGATCCCCAGGGGTCAAGGCTAGTGGCTCAGTCGGATGCCCTGCGGGAAATATGCACAGTCCCTCTCTGGCCTTTACTTGAAGCGTACTCTTTTTATGGGCCGGTTCCCCAAGGTGCTTCAGGTATTAAGGTCGAACTGCTTGGAAAGCAATACCACCATGCTTCGAGGCTGGGTAAGGTATACATCAGGATAGGCCAGAGGCACTTCCTTGCCTAGAGGACAGATATCTTCTGGAGTGGGAAGGCTCGTATCAATGGCCCGAACCCAGGGCTTCCCTTCCCAAGGAGGGCATACCTTAAAGGAAACCTTGGTTTCCCCCGCGTTGAACATGATAAAGAAATCATTATCATCCCGGTCTGCAAGGATATCCGCCTTGCTGCCATCCATGCGCAGGGCCAGACATGGGCCTATGGCTTCCCAATCCGGGGCCTTCCCGGTTTCATCGAACCAGCTTATATCAGGAATCGCGTTGTAGTTTCCGTCCTTGCCGGTGTAAAATTCCGGGCGCATGAACCCAGGATGCCGAAGCCGGAAGGCGATCATTTCCTTGACAAACCGGAAAAGGCCCTGGTTCTTTTCCAAAAGGGACCAGTCATACCAGGAGATCTCGTTATCCTGACAATAGGCGTTGTTGTTGCCTCCTTGGGTCCGCCCTATTTCATCCCCCCCCAGGATCATGGGGGTCCCTAACGAAACCATTAAGGTAGCAATGCAGTTTTTTATGATCCTTTCCCGAACCGATTCGATCAAGATGTTCGATGAGGGGCCTTCAAAGCCATAGTTGGCGCTGTAATTCGTATCATTCCCATCCCGGTTATACTCGCCGTTTTCTTCATTGTGCTTAACCGAGTAAGATACCAGGTCCTTCAGGGTGAAACCGTCATGGCTGGTGATAAAGTTGATCGAATGAAAGGGCTTCCTCCCATCTCTCAGGTACAGATCCGAACTCCCCGCCAGCCGAGTGGCCAAGTGCCGGGTCTGGTGGGCTTCCCCTCGCCAGTATTTCCGTACATCATCCCGGTAACGGTCGTTCCATTCTGCCCAGCGGCCTCCTGGGAACCAGCCCACTTGATAAGCCCCACCTGCGTCCCAGGCTTCGGCGATTATCTTGGTATGCCGCAGGACTGGATCTTCGGCGATCCGTTCCAGGGTGGGGGGATTTTCCATGAGCCGCCCCTGCTGATCCCGTCCCAGGATAGAACCCAAGTCAAAGCGGAAACCGTCTACGTGCATCTCCATAACCCAGTAGCGAAGACAGTCCAGGATGAAGGTCCTTACCACCGGGTTGTTGCAGTTGAGCGTATTGCCGCAACCGGAATAGTTCTTATAGTACCGTTTATTCTCACCCAAGATATAATAGATACTATTATCCAGGCCCCGGAAGGAGAAGGTGGGGCCCCGCTCATTCCCTTCAGCGGTATGGTTAAACACGATGTCCAGGATCACCTCAAGGCCCGCCTTGTGCAGTTCCCGGACCATCTCCTTGAATTCCCGGACCTGTCCTCCTAGACTGGAATCCGAAGCATACGAGCCCTTGGGGGCAAAGAAGGCCACCGTGGAATAGCCCCAATAATTAACCAAAGGCTCCCCGGTCCGGGGGTTTACCCGGGTTTGTTCCTGTTCATTGAATTCCTGAATGGGCAGGAATTCCAGGCTGGTGATGCCCAGGTCCTTAAAAAAAGGTATCTTTTCGATCACCCCCCGATAGGTACCGGGATGGGCCGCCCCGGAATTCGGATGTTTCGTAAGGCCCCGGACATGGGTTTCGTAGAGCACACTGAACCGGAGGGGATAGTTGAGGGGCCGATCTCCCTGCCAGTCAAAGGTGTCATCGATCACGACGCACCGCGGTTGGGTATGCAGGTCTTCCCGTTGAGAGAAACCGAGATCCCCCCAGGGATCTTCGGGGTTGTACCCCATACATGAGCACAGGTCCCAGCCCCGCAAGTCCGTCAAGGCCTTGGCATAGGGATCCAACAGGGATTTATGGCAGTTAAAGCGAAAGCCCTTTTCCGGGATATAAGGGCCGTCTACCAGATAGAGGTAAAGGGCCCCAGCCTTAAGCCACTTGATGTGGCAATGCCACATATCCCCGGTTCGGTTTATCTCGTTATCCAGCTTCCATTGCTTGTAGGGACTATCCGGTGCAGGAGTGGCAAAGAGCACCAGGGTAACCGAGTAAGCATTACGGGAAAACACGGAAAAATTCACCCCCCAGCCAGTTAATGAGGCTCCCACTGGCAGCGCTTTCCCTGGTTCCAGGACACAATCTTCAAAAGCCATAATAACACCATCCTAATTTATAGATGAAGCATAAAAAATAGAAACCCACCAGACCCGTCAGGAAGGGAGCCCTCATAAATACCGTTTCGTATCCCCCTGGTGTACCCGGGCGTATAATTCAATGTACTTCTTCGCTGTACTGGCGGCGATCTTCCCCAGGAGCACTTCTTCAACTTGGAAAAGGCCGACTTCACTGGACATGAGTATATCAATCCGAATCGGCTGCTCAATCCCCTGGGAAATACGGACTTCTTCTATGGAACTTGCAGAGTATTTATGGATGTCCCCCACCTTGGGAGCCTCTGAGAGGGCCATAGGAATACGGGCCCTGCCTTTGGTCATATCGCAACCATCCGCGACGAGCAGGATCCCTGCTTCCAGAGAATGAACGACCCGGTTCCCCATGTGTCCGCTGATGCCCTCCAAAGCTAAGGACCGGACCGTAACCCGCTTCTGCATATCTGTGCCATATACCCCTTGGAGAAATCTATCCAAAATCGGGTAGGCTATATAGGCGCTGTGCAGTTCATGGTCATGCCGGCTCACAGACATACCAATATCGTGGAGAAACGCGGCCATGAGTACAGCGATGAGGCTGTCCTCGAAGCTGCCTGACTCTTCCCGTTCCAAACTGGTCTGAATGTTTGCCTCCCGGATCAACTTCAGCATAATAAGCCCATTGAGCGCCACGGTCCGCATGTGTACCGGCCCATGATCATTATAGTTCAAGCGCTTAATGGAAACTATATTGGCATATTCTTGGATAGCCTGGATTTCTTCATCTTGGATAATACATTTCCCCGCAACTACTGCCTTCCCTGAAAGGTTCATACCTTTAAGGGTATCCATAATTTTTGTATCCAACACTATTTCTTTTTGAGATCGCATCTATACGCTCCTTTATCCCTTCATGTCTCTCCACGTTCGAGTCGCTTTAATGAAGCATCACTTCTCCGCCGGTAACCGGTATGGCTTGACCGGTTTCATACGCCTGTTCAATGAGGTAATATAGGGCCCGGACCACATCATCCCCGGTACAAGCCCGTTTCATAGGTATGGCAGCTTCATAGTGGGCCCGCAGTTCAGCAGGGCTTTTTATCCCAGGCGCCTGAACCCTTTTAAAGGACCGCACAAAAAAGCCCTGTTCCGCATCAGACCACAAAGGATGATCGAAAAGGTTTCCCGGACAGATCGCATTGACCTTGATGTTATAGGCCACCAGTTCCAAGGCAGCGCTACTTACCAGCCCCAGGGCGCCGAATTTACTGCCTGCATTGGCACTTTGGATCTGGGAGCCCACAAGGCCACACTTAGCGTTGATCTGGATAATATCGGTCTTCCACTGCGGAGCGGTCCGGTGCTGCCGCCGGAACACCTGGCCGCCGTATTTGAGCATGAGAAAAAAACCGGTATAATTGATATCCGTAACCGCTTGGAAATCCTTAAGGGACTGGTCCAGTACCGATTCTGCGGTGAGCAGTTCCCCATTGCTGATACAGATATCAAGGCCACCGGTGGTTTTCACTATGGTCTTGAACAGATGCCGTACCGACTCTTCATCCGCCACCTGCACCGATAAGGGGACCGCTGCGGTCCGCTTCTCCTCTGCATTGATCTGTTCAGCCAAGCGCTGGGTCTCCGCAAGGTCGTAATCCGCAATAAAAACCAAGGCCCCTGAGCGGGCAAGGCTACGGGCTAAGACCTCCCCAACACCGCTGCTTCGGCAAATCCCGCCGCTTATCAGGGCCACCTTGTTCCTCACCACATCGACCCGCTGAGTAGCGCTAAACGCTAGGATTCGTTCCTTATGTACCGACTGGTCCTTAGGGGCCTTCTCTTTAAGCAGGGACGTGTTCTTTTCTGCTATCCGCTGCTTCACCGCATCCAGATTCTGATCTATCCAGTAGCAGGCTTCCAGGGTGTCTTTTCTTTTGACCACCACACAGGAAGGTCCCTTCCTCACTCGGGTGGTTTGCATCGCTGCATCCACCCCGGCGGGGGCTCTATCAAATTCCCAGGCAGTATAGGCTTCCCGAAATACCTTGACCATGGATTCTTCGTGTAAGGTATCCGTCTCGGTCAATGCCGGCTCAATGTCCACGATAAGGGCCTCAGAGAGAATCTCCTCCATTTCCGGGTCATACATGACAACCCAAGGATAGCCTAGGGTGTTGATACATAAACCTCGGATAATAGGGGCAATAGCCGCAGGTATATCTGTCTTATCGATTGATTTATCCCATTCCATTCGCTTTCTCCTTATGATCTCTTTATTACCGTGTATACCTCTTATTCAACTTGTATGGGGCGCCTGGATAGTAACTTGGCGTTTAGTATATGCCATACTCCTCAAGTTATCCAGATAGGCAGTTCCCCCTTTTTATAAAACCCCGGGAAATGAAGGTGCATTCTTACGATGTCCCAGGGGGTGTCCGATAAGTATAGTATGCGTAACTTTAGAGCCTTGGGGCTGGCCTTGTGCTTGCTTACCGGAACGTATGCCTATGGTCAGGAATCGGTCCCCCTCATCCCACCGAGAAACCTGGATTTATCCATAAACCAAGAAGACCTCTGGATCGAACAAGGTGCTGATGGGGGATTTCACCTGTTTATCCGAAAGAAAGCGACTATAGCCTCGGTGTTGCTTACCGAGACCACCCGGGATCCTGCTCTGCGGGAACCTAATTATGCCTACCGCACCCTTGACTGGAATCCCATAAACGGCGATGAAATCCGGCTCATCAACGAAGTTCCCATCACCCGAACCAGCAGGGTTTGGTCCCTCATTGATTCCACCCCGGAGAGCCATCCTACCTTAGGGGAAGTCTTTCATATCTATATTCCCTATATCCTCTATTATGGCTACGAAAATACCCGGCATGGAGAAATTTATGTACAGGACGGGACCTATTTCAATATCCGTAGCTTTACCTTGCCCTACGCTGATTATCGAGGGAATTTCCAGGATAATCCCTTTATCCTGGAAGTTATCCAAAAGCCCTTGGAAGGTCCTGCGGATAGGAACTATATGCGGGATACGATCAATAGGTTTGCAGAGATAATCACTGTCACCCAGGGGGATCTCTTGTGGTCTCGGGAACCTGCGGATTTGGCGGACAAGATTAAAGATATCCTGGATAAAGAACGACGGAAAACCTTGGATGTGGTGTTCTGCCTGGATACCACCAGAAGTATGCAGGAAGATATAGTGGCGATTAAGCGGCGGGTGCCGGCGCTGCTGAAAGGAATGGTCCGGGAATTTTCCGCGTTTCGAGTGGGGATGGTGTTGTACCAAGATTATACCCATTCATTCTACCTTACCAAGATTATTCCCTTTACTGAAGACCTGGATGCGTTTCAGAGAACATTAAACGGCGTACAAGTGGGCAATGGCGGAGATATTCCCGAGGCAGTCTACGAGGCCCTGTACGAGGGGATCCAGCAGTTTCCCTGGGAAGCAGAATCGAAGCTCATCATCCTTATTGGGGATGCCCCGCCTCATCCTCGGCCCAAAGGAAAGATAAACAAAGACATGGTATTTCAAAGTGCCGCGGAAAAACACATAAAAATTCATGCCATCATCCTCCCCCAATAGTATGCTCCCGGATGAGGCGGGTAAAAACTGCACCGTACTTCTTCATCTTGACCTCTCCTACACCGGAAACCCGTAAGAATTGTTCTGGATTCAGGGGCATTTTCCGGCACATATCCCGAAGGGAAGCGTCAGAAAAGATAATATACGCCGGTATATGGGCCTCTTGAGCCAAACGGTTCCGCAAGCTCTTGAGCTTGGTAAAGAGCTGTTCATCCAATTCCGCGATCTTGAGCGCCGGGGTATGGGGAGCGGCCTCTTTAGGCAGCATCATCACCAGGGGCTTTCTTTCAAAGATAATCTCCCTGGACCGGGAAGCAGCACAGACTACCGGATAGGTATCCCCCTCCAGGGTCAGGTATTCCTGAGCGATGAGGTAATCCAAGATGGTCCTGATGCGATGGGTGTCCATTTCCGCCATGATGCCATAGGTACTCAGGGAGTCCAGACCCTGGCTGAGGAGTTTCTGGTTCTTGCTTCCCCGGAGTATATCCACCACCATGGTTTTTCCAAACCGCTTCCCCCGCTGTTCAATCCGGTACACACAGGAGATAATTTTCTGGGCGGTAATACTTATATCTATGGATTCAAAGCCGGTGCTACAATTGGAGCAGTTTCCACAATAGTTGGCAGGCCTATCCCCAAAATAGGCCAGCAGCCGGGCCCGGAGGCAATCCGTGGTAGTAGCATAGAAGGTCATGGCTTTAAGCATTTCCAGTTGATGGCTTATCAGGGCAGGATCTTTGGGCAACTCCCCCGATTGGCTATGGGTGATGAGGTAGGTATTAGTCCGCAAATCTTGGGGACTGTACAAGAGCAGGCAATCCGCAGGGCCCCCGTCTCGGCCTGCCCGGCCTGCTTCCTGGTAATAACTTTCGATGTTCTTGGGTATGTTGTAATGAATGACAAAGGATACATTGGACTTGTCGATCCCCATGCCAAAGGCATTGGTGGCCACCATGAGGGGCTTCCGGTCATAGATAAAATTATCTTGGTTGTTCTGCCGTTCCCAATCCTCCAGGCCCGCATGATACCGGGTAGCGGCATACCCGGCAGCGCTGAGGGCAGCGCTGAGGGCTTCCACGGTTTTCCGGGTAGCGCAATAGACGATCCCGCTTTTGTCTTGGTGATTTTTCAGGTAATCCAGCAGGGCTTGTACTTTATCTTGGGCTTTGGTAATCTTTTGCACCCCAAAATAAAGGTTTTCCCGATTAAACCCCGTGGTAAGCATGTAGGGATTTTCCAGGTTCAGTATGCAGGCTATGTCCTCTTTGACCTGGTCCGTAGCCGTGGCGGTAAAGGCCGCGGTGATGGGCCGCTGGACCAGGCTCTGGATAAATTCCCTAATTAAGAGGTAGCTGGGACGGAAATCGTGGCCCCACTGGGAAATACAGTGAGCTTCATCAATAACCACCATCGAGATACGCACCTGTTCCCTCAGAGACCGGATGTGCTCCCGCTTGAGCCCTTCCGGGGCAAGGTAAAGGATCTTATAATCCCCCTGGACCGCCCGGCTTATAGTGGTGTAGTATTCCACCGGGGAAAGGGAACTGTTTAGGTAGGCCCCGGGGACATCCCCCTCCTGGAGTGCGTTGACCTGATCTTTCATCAAGGAAATCAAAGGGGAAATAACCAGGGTGAGCCCCTCCAGGAGCAGGGCCGGAACCTGGTAACAGAGGGACTTGCCCGCTCCGGTGGGCATCACTGCCAAGACATCCCGCTGCTCCAAGAGGGCATGGATGATCTCCTCCTGTCCCCGGCGGAACCGGGTAAATCCAAAATAGGTCTTAAGGATGCTGCGTATATCCTGATCCATAAAGCATGTATTATACCGGCCAGAGGCCAAAAAGGAAAGGGCCCGGTGAAAAGAAGCAGCATTACCTGAAGATTAAAGAGAGAAACATACTCCCGCTTGTGCTCTGGTGGAATACCCCTTATGGGGTTATAGTAAAACCATCGTACCACAGGAGGGACGTTATGGCAGAAATGACGGCGGAAGAAGCGGCTGAATGGGGAAAGACCTTAAGCTTTGAGAAAGTTTGGGCAGTATTGCTCAAGATGGGAGAACGAGTTGACAAACTGGGAGAACGAGTTGATAAAACGGCGGAACAAGTTGATAAAGCGGCAGAGACGGTCAACAAACTGGGGGAACGAGTCGATCGGGTAACCGCTAATGTCGGCGGCCTCAACCAGTCTATGGGAGAATTGATAGAAACCCTGTTTGCCTCCCACCTAGGGGAAAAGTTTGATTCCTACCAGTATCAGCTCAGACGTACCTATAAACGACTCCCCTTGTATGACGATACAAACCGCCTGCGCGCAGAGATCGATCTGCTGCTTTCCAACACCACCGTTTGTATGGCGGTGGAAGTCAAACGGTGGCTGGATCAGATGCGTCAAGTTGATGAGCATGTAAAACGCATGGGATTAATCCGGCAATA
>JAITJS010000066.1 GCA_031278815.1 Treponema sp. | reverse complement strand
CCCGTACCGTTCCAATACTCATGATGCTGCAGGGCAATCAACCCAATCTGGTTAGGATAATGGAGTTCTTTAACAATCACATTATACCCATGAATCGGGTGGGCCAGAATGTACCGTTGTTCCACTTCTACCAGATCTTTGGTGGTGAATATCGTCTTGGGAATACAGAACATTCCCACATCATGGAGCAAGGAACCTAAGAGGAGGGTATGCATCGTATAATCTGCCAGATCCATGGCTATTTTCATAAAAATACTCTCCACCCGTTTAAGCAATTCCTCATATTTGAGATAGGCCATCATTTTGTCTGGAATATCAACCATAGGTTTCCTCTGGGCTAGTGTGTAATAAGCTGCTTGAAATAGTACGCTGGACGATGGTGCCTGCTATAGGGGGGGGGGGGGGGGTATATATAAAACATAAAACAGAATAAGCTACACCCCTGAGGGATAGGTGGTGGACTTTTTTTATAAGGTTTGAGATATATAAAGTAGACATATATTGCCCAGGTATATGCCTGGTAAGTAAAGGGTTACCCCGTCTGGGGTGATTAGGTACCATACGAGCCTCCTTGCAGTATTGGGGTAGTATATACTTGTAGACATACAAAGTCAAGGGATGTAGTAGGTCAAGGCAGGTATATACAATGCTATCTCTTTACAGTACAAAGCATTACAGAGTGTATACTATTTTATATATTGGGCGTTCATGCTTCATAGTACCTGTGGAACGCCAGAATCGGGAAGGGGACGGTAGTTCTGATGTCCCACCAATGCCCACTTGACATACAAACGCCCTTAGAGGCAATATAGACCCTATATCATTGAGAAGGGTATCCTATGAAAACTGTATTCCTAAAACCCGCTTCAGTGGAGCGGAAATGGTTTGTGATCGATGCCGAGGATAAAGTCCTGGGCAGAGTCGCGGCTAAGGCCGCTTCCCTGGTCAGAGGAAAAGAAAAAGCGGTGTTTGCTCCTCATCAAGAAGTGGGGGATTTTGTGGTCGTGGTCAATGCGGATAAAATCCTCGTCACCGGCCGTAAAGCAACGCAAAAACAGTATTATCGGCACTCCGGGTATGCCGGAGGACTCAAAGCCGTGAGTTTTGAACAGCTTCTTGCACGGCATCCTCGGGCTCCCTTGGAAAAGGCAATCCACGGTATGTTGCCCAAGGGTCCGCTGGGGCGCAAGCTCTTGAAGAATGTCAAAGTCTATGCCGGCGGGGTGCATCCCCATGCGGCCCAGCATCCGGAACCTATTACCCTCTAGGGGGATATGGGTAATAACGCAGCACAGGAAGGAGCGTAAGGAAGTGATTAAGAATCTTGGTATAGGAACGGGAAGGAGGAAGACCGCTGTAGCCCGGGTCTATGTGAGGGAAGGGGAAGGGAAGATCGTGGTGAATGGGAAAGCCTTAAGCCAGTACTTTCCTCAGGGGGAACATGCGTTGATGGTGCGTCAGCCATTGGTGGCTACGGATCAAGAGAAGCAGGTGGATATTGTGATAACCGTGTATGGAGGTGGGGTGCATGGCCAGGCAGAGGCGTGTCGGCATGGGCTTGCCCGGGCGCTTTGTCAGGCGGATCAGGGTCATTACACGAGTTTGAGGAGCAAGGGGTATTTAACCCGGGATTCGCGGATGGTGGAACGGAAGAAATATGGACAAGCCGGGGCCCGCAGGCGCTTCCAGTTCTCCAAGCGCTAGAAGTTGATGGGATTTGGGTATCTGACTGACGCTGGGGAGCAGTTTCAGTTTAAGAGCAGTTCGTCGCTGGTCAGTTCCTGTTTCTTAATATCCCGGAAACGTTGGACAATCCCCTCTGCACTGAGGCGGGCCTTTTCGGTTGCCCCAATATCCAGGATGATTTCCCCCTGATCCATCATAAGCAGCCGGTTCCCGTATTCCAAAGCATGGCCCATGTTGTGGGTGATCATCAGCACGGTCAAATGATACTCCTTTGCAAAGCGGAGGGTCAGATCCATGATCAGCTCGGCATTGCGGGGATCCAAGGCTGCGGTATGCTCGTCCAGGAGCAACAGGCTTGGACGAGACATTACCGTCATAAGGAGGGTCAGGGCTTGACGCTGGCCTCCGGAAAAAAGCTCCACATTGTCGTTTAAGCGGTTCTCCAATCCCATGCCCAAGACCCGAAGCTGCTCCCGGAAAGTTTCCCGCATACTTTTAGTGAGGCTGATCCGCAGCCCCTTATAGCCTTTTTTATGGCAGAGCATCATATTGTCCTCAAGGCTCATCTTTCCCGCAGTTCCCAGCAGAGGATTTTGAAATATCCTGCCGATATACCGGGCCCGCAGGTATTCTGCTTCCCGGGTAATCTCCCGTTCCCGATTCTCGGCCTTTTCATAGATGAAGATCCGGCCTGCACTGGGCATACAAGAACCGGCGATCACATTGTACAGGGTGGTCTTACCCGCTCCATTAGAACCAATCAGGGTGATAAAATCCCCCTGGGCTACGGTGAGGTTGAGGTGGTTCAGGGCGATATGTTCATCCAGGGTTCCCAGACCGAACACCATATCCAGGTTTTCCAGGCGGATCATGGGCGACTCCGTGTAACCCGAGGCCTGCTGCGGAATCCGGTCTTGGAAACGATGATACAGAGGATGATGAGGATCCCGGTGATGAGCTTCAAGTCATTAGCGGTCATGTGTAAGTAATACCCGTAGTTCCGAGCCAGGTACATAAGGGCCCGGTAGAGGATGGAACCCAGCATGACCCTAAGGGTTAAGGAACTAATCTTGTTGGAACGGATGAGGAATTCCCCGATCATGAGGGAAGCCAGTCCTGAAACGATCATGCCGCTCCCCAGGTTCACATCGGCGAAACCCTGGTACATCGCGGTAAAGGCACCAGATACCCCCACCATACCATTGGCAAGACATATCCCGCTCATCTTAATCATATCCGGGTTCATTCCTTGGGAGATGATAAGCTGGGGATTGGCCCCCAACGCGCCCATAGATATGCCATAATCTGTATGGAAAAAGAGATCCAGGATGATCTTGCTGCCCAGGACCACCAAGGCGCAGTAGATCACAATGGCCCCTTGAGGAGGCATAAAGCCTCCGGCCCAATCGCTTATCCGGGTAAAGAGGGTAGGAACCCGCAGAAGGGAAAGATTCGCCCGATTGGACATGATCCGTAAGTTTATCGAATAGAGCATGGTCATGGTGAGGATCCCCGAGAGGAGGTCTGGAATTTTCAGTCGGGTATGAATGAGGGAGGTGAGGAGCCCTGCCGCCGCGCCTCCGGCAAAGGCCAGGGCCAAAGCCAACACAGGGGGTGCGCCTTTCACTAAGAACACCGCCATGATAGCCGCTCCCAGGGGGAAGGAACCATCCACGGTCATGTCCGCAAAGTTTAATACCCTAAAGGTAATAAACACCCCCCAAACCATGATACCGTAAATGAGTCCTTCGATCAGAATACCTTCGATCACCACATATCCTCAAATATAAAAGACCCGCACCTTACTGGGATCGCAGGGTTCCATTCTGAAAAATATAGTTCGCCACCGAAAGATACGATTCCGGGATGGTAATCCCGCAGTTATTTGCCTCATCTAGATCAAAGAGCAGGTCTGATTCGGAAGGGTCTGTGAGGAATTTCACCGGAATATCCCCTGGTTTTTTACCTGAAAGGATATCCGCCACGATGTTCCCGGTGGCCAGCCCTGCCTTATAGTAATTGAATCCCGAAGCTATCATACAGCCTCCGGATAAGGCGCCGGTTACATCTCCGGAAAAGATGGGCTTCTTGGCCCCGTTGAATACCTGTACCAAAGCCGGTAAGGCTGAGTACACCGTATTATCCGTAGTGAGATAAACACCATCCACCCGATTCACAATGGCCTCCGCTGCCTGGCGCAGTTCCGCAGAGGTGCTGATGGCCTGGGTAACCAGGCCGATCCCCTGAGCCTTACATGCTTCTTCAACCAGGGCGAGGGCAGAAATCGAGTTGGCTTCGGAACTGGTGTAAATATAACCCAGGGTGGCGATACCCGCGATCTCTTTGAAAAGGGCGATATGCTCTCCCGTGGGTATGGCATCGGAAAGCCCGGTAATGTTTCCTGAACCATTGGCTAGGGATGAAACTAAGTTCGCCCCTACCGGGTCGGTTATTGCGGCGAACACCACCGGGATGTCCTTGAAGGTGTTGGCCAAGGCTACCGCAATGGGGGTGGCGATCCCCACCGCCACATCCACCTTATCCGCCTTGAATTTGGCGGCAATCTGGGAGGCGGTATTCATATCCCCGTTGGCGTTCTGTAAATCAATGATGGCATTGATTCCTCGGGCCTTGAGGCTGTCCTGGATACCCTGTTCACAGGCATCCAGGGCTTCGTGTTGGACGATCTTGGCAATACCAATGCGGATCGGGGACTTTTCCGCTGAAGGCTGCTCTCTTCCTCCAGCGGACATAAACAGCATCGCCGTGATACCCAATCCTATAACCGTACATATCTTTTTCATCATCATAACTCCTTCTCCATAATGCTCAAGGGTGTATGTACTATAATAAGAATCCCCATCCCTTTTCAAGAGGGTTATATGTAAAAAAATGCAGAATCCACCGGGTATTAGTGTATAAATATACTGAGCATAAACCGGGATGTAAGGACTTGCTTCAAGCGCTCCATTGTGTATTGCTATTCCCCAAGACTATGATAAACTAAAGCATCATGGAAGCAATTACCTATACCCTCACCTTGAAAGTTGAAGGGGCTAAGGATTTAATGGTTCCTGTTGTATCGGGAACATCTATTTTGGAAGGAGCGAAGAAGGCGAATCTAGCCATTGACGCACCTTGTTCTGGGAATGGTACCTGCGGAAAATGCCGGGTACATGTGCTTACCGGAGAGGTGGAAAGCAAGGAAACCAGGCATATCTCCCCGGAAGAGTACAGCAGCGGCTATCGTTTGGCCTGTTCCAGTACCATTTGTTCGGATCTCACGGTTTCTGTACCTGCCAGCGCCTTGGCCTATCAAACCCGCATGAAAGTAACGGATCTGAGTACCAGCCGAGAGCAGGGGATCTTCGCGGCATTGCAAGAGGAACTGCGGGACAGGGGCTTCTGGGGAGATCATGGGCTTAGCCTGGTAAGGGTTCAGCTTCAAAAACCTGCTTTAGACGATGCTATGGCAGACCGGGAGCGGCTTTTGTGGGCTATGGCGGAACAGATCAATAGTACCAGTGAGTCGATCCACTTCAGCCTTCATGCCTTACGGAAACTGCCTCAGGTCCTGCGGAGTGCGGATTTTTCTGGTACCGCTGTTCTTCGCCAGGACGCTGACCAGAAATACACCGTTTTGGATCTGTTCTCCGGAGCAGAAAGCGAAAACCCCTCTCCGGTGCTGGCAGGGCTTGCCATAGATATTGGCACTACTTCAGTATCCATCTTGCTGGTAAATCTCCAAACCGGAGAACTCTTAGCAGTAGGCTCTGCCGGTAATGGCCAGATCCGCTACGGCGCCGACGTCATCAGCCGTATCATCGAAAGTACCCGACCTGGAGGACTTGAACGGCTGCATAAAGCGGTAACCGATGAGTGTATAGGGCTCTTGATCAAGCAGATATGTCATACCGCAGGACTTCCGCAAGAAAGTATGTACCGGGTGGTAGTGGCGGCCAATACCACCATGACCCACCTGTTTTTGGGGGTTCCGGCAGAGCATCTGCGACTTGAACCCTATGTACCGGCTTTTTTTACCACCGGAACCTTACGAGGAACGGACCTCGGTCTTGGGGTGCATCCTGATGCGGAAGTTGAGATTGCCCCCAGTATCGGCAGCTATGTGGGCGGGGATATTACCGCCGGGGCCTTTTCCTCCATGATTTTCAAGAAAGAATCCCTGTCCTTGCTTATTGACCTGGGAACCAATGGAGAATTGGTATTTGGAAACGGGGAATTCCTCATGGCCTGCGCCTGCTCTGCCGGGCCCGCCTTTGAAGGAGGGGACATCAGTTGCGGCATGCGGGCCACCGACGGGGCCATCGAAGCCTGTACCATTGACCAGAACACCCTGGAGCCGACCTTCAAGATCATCGGCCCTGCCGGGCAAAAGCCTCTAGGTCTGTGCGGTTCTGGGCTCATTGATACCATTGGAGAGCTCTTTCGATGCGGCGTTATTAACGCCAAAGGGCGCATCACCCATGAAGGAAAACGGACCTTCCGAGACGAATGGGGAATCGGCGGCTATATCCTGGCTTATGCAGACCAGAGCGAAAGCGGCCGGGACATCGTATTGACGGAAACGGACATTGACAACTTCATCCGTGCTAAGGGGGCAATCTTCTCCGCTATCAGGACCATGCTCACCATGCTGGACTTCAGCATAGATGCTGTTGAAGCGGTCTATGTTTCAGGAGGTATTGGCAGCGGTATCAATGTGAAAAACGCCATCCGTATCGGTATGTTCCCCAATCTTCCCTTGGAACAGTACCACTATATCGGTAACAGTTCCCTTTCCGGGGCCTACGGGATGCTGATGTCCCGCAAAGCCACTGAAAAAGTGCTGGAAATAGGCCGGGGGATGACCTATCTGGAACTCTCCTCCCATCCTTCCTATATGGACGAATTCGTAGCCGCCTGTTTTATCCCCCATACCGATGGAGCCTTGTTTAGTCTTGAAACATAAGCCTATGGATACTACCAGCACTACCCGTACTACTTCCCTGTACCTTCCGGAAAAGAAAGGAACCAATCAGAAAGAGGATGTACCCTTTTTCCATTACCTGGGGATCTATAAAACCTTGGATCCCTATACAATCGCCCGCCGTTGCGCCTTGCCCTTTGATCCTACGGCTTCGGCCTTTGCCCTGGGTTTTATGGGAACAGCCTATACTGTGGCCTTTCCTGATTTTGCACTGCAAGACCCTCAAGGCAGGGTGGTACAAAATCCTGCGGAAAAGATCCTCCTCTTGCATTATCTCTGTGAAGGAACCTACGTGGAGTCTCAAGGAAAGCAGCGTTCTTATCATGAGATCCCCTGGGGAGAAGTGTATTACCAAAACTTCAAAGGCCGGTGTATTACCCGTTTGGCCTATACCTTTGGAAAGGATCTGCCCAGGTTTAGGCGCATCATGGAAGAAACCTCAGGCTTACATGCAGAACCCTTAACCCAAGGGGATGCAGGGTACCGGTTTGAATTCATGACCGGCCTACACATAAGTTTCTTAGTCTGGGCAGGGGATGAGGAGTTTCCGCCCTCAGCCCAGATATTGTTTGATGATAATGTAGCCTTTGCTTTTACTGCCGAGGACATCGCCTATGCCGGGGAGGTGATCATCAAACGGCTTAAGGAGATACAGGAAAAGCTCTCCCCCTCACCGAGGGGCCTTACGTAAAGGGAAGTGGATGAGTCCTTCCCTCCGGTGTTTATGACCGCTTATTGCTCTGTCCTTATCCTAGCCCCACGGTGTAAGAGCAAGAGGTCCGCCAGAACCAAAGCGGTCATGGCCTCTACTACCGGGACCGCCCGGGGAACCATGCACACATCATGCCGGCCCTGGATGATAAGTTCCTGGACCATGCCGCGGCGATCCATGGCTTGCTGGGGTTTAGTTATAGAAGGAACCGGTTTGAAAGCCACCCGGAATTCCAAAGCCATCCCGGTGGATATGCCTCCTAGGATTCCTCCGGCTTTGTTGCTTTGATACCCTGCACCCGGCACCTCGAGCGGAAGCCCCAAGGCCTTTACCACGGCTGGAATGGGCCGGTCGTTCTGGATTGACCCTCGACTAGTCGCCGCGGCAAAGCCTGTGCCGAATTCAATCCCCTTGGCTGCCCCTAAGGAAAGCATAGCTCCTGCAAGCCGGGCATCAAGCTTTCCAAAGACCGGCTCCCCCAGTCCTGGAGGAACTCCGTGAACCACACAGGAAACCGTACCTCCTGCGCTGTCCCCGTCAGCACGGATCTGTTCAATCACTTCCAGGACCTGCACAGCGGTTTCTCGGTGGGGAATCCGGAGGGGATTTTTTTCTCCTTCCGCCAGATCAAACCCCGGATCCTCAGGACCAGGAACCTCTATCCCGGCAACCGAAGATGTCCAGGCCCGGATCGTAATACCGTATTCCCTCAGGAACGCCTTAGCTACGGATCCTGCCGCAACCCGGCCCAGAGTTTCCCTGCCTGAGCTTCGTCCTCCTCCTCGGTGATCCCGAAATCCGTACTTGGCTTCCCAGGTCCAATCCGCATGACCTGGCCGGTAGACATCCTTAAGGGCATCATAATCTCCGGAACGCTGGTTGGTATTCCGAACCATGATGGCAATAGGGGTTCCCAAGGTCTTCCCTTCAAACACCCCGGAGAGGATCTCGGGGATATCCTCCTCAATCCTAGTGGTAGCAGGGCCCCCACCTCCTGGACGGCGCCGCTTTAATTCCCCACTGAGAGCATCCATATCCATGGGAATACCTGCAGGACAGCCATCCACCACGCAACCCAAGGCAGGACCATGGGATTCCCCAAAGGTGGTAACCCTAAAGATAGTGCCAAAATAGTTTCCTCCCATGATTAATCCTTAAAGGCTTCCATTTCCGCCAGAGTCGGAGGATTCGCCCCATGCCGGGTGCAGACCAAAGACGCAGCTTTATTGGCAAAACCCAGGGCTTGAGAGAGGTCCTCGGTGGTCAGGGAGGCCACCTGAGAAGGGGACATGCGGCGGTGAAGTTCCAGCCAGGCGAGGAAGGCTCCGTGAAAGGTATCCCCTGCGCCGATGGTATCTGCTAGGGTAACCGGGAAACCTGGGAAGTGTACCTGGAGAATTTCGCCCTGGTCCTTCCGTAACAGGGCCAAGGCCCCGGCAGAACCCTGGGTAAGGAGCACTAAACGGACGCCCAGGGTCAAGGTCCTTTCCATAGCTGCTTTCAGGTCTTGATCCGGGTAGATATAGGCCAGATCCTCTGTGGAAATCTTCAAGATGCTCACCGCTTTAAGCCATGTTTCAAACCGGTGTATATAGGCTTCCCGATGCGGGATCATGAAGGGCCTGATATTGGGATCCAGAGAGATAAGAGGCGGCTCTTTGCCCTGCTTCCTTGCCTGGGTATCTTCCCGGAAGATCAGAGCCTCAATAGCCGAAGCTATCGGTTCCATAGTCATGGCAATAGAACCGAACAGAATGCCCTGGGTCTCTTCAGGGAGGGACTCGGGAATATCCGCCGGTGTAAGGGAGGGACCTGCGGTCCCTTTGGTATAAAAGAGGTACTGCGGTTCTTTACCTGCCTCGATGTGTACAAAGGCCAGGGTGGAAGGCGCTTCAGACCGGACGAGTAAATCGGTCCCTACCTTGTTTTGCCTCAGTCGGGTGATCAGGCGTTCCCCAAAGAAATCCCGGGAAAGCTGCCCCAGGAACTGCACCGGTACGCCGAGCCTTCCCAGGGCCAGGGCGGTATTATAAGGGCTCCCTCCAGGACAGGGAAGAAACCCGGTCTCCCTCTCCGGGCTTTCCTGGGTAGGCACGGGTACGGGAACCATATCGATCAAGGCTTCACCACAACATACAATCATTCACTACCTCCATATAACCGCAACCACACCCTGCTCTATACCAAGGGTATGGACTTGTCTTATACTAGGGTACCGGGTCGTTTCCTTTTCTGCAAGCTCACCTCCGGAGTTACGAAAGCGTAATTAAAGAAGGGAGTCTACCAATCTCTAGGAGGCCCATCGCTTGGCCTCCTTCGGGAATATCCGCGTACTCCGTTCCAGGGTTTCAATCTACGAACTCGCGCGGGGTACGACGAGATTGAAGTAAAACTCAAGACGGGGTATACATACTAGAGAGATGTTATTTGAGGCTGCGGGGAGAGAGATTAGGTTTGATTTTGGGGATGGTGGTTGTGTCTCAGCTATGTGCTCCGAAAAATGACTTAAAACGCGCTTTCAAGAAGCATTATGCACTCTATAATGCTCTACAACCTCATGATCACCAAATGACGAGGAGATTAATCCTTTTTTATGCCGTTGAGACTGGTTTGAAGTACCATCTTTATAGGTATAATAAAAAAAGCAATACCGATGAATTACAAGAGCGTTACAATAATATCGGACACAATATAAAAAGGATGCTCCAAGAGGCTTAATGTGGGGGGTAATTTAAATTGGCGGGTTTTCTATTATAGCGGGAGACCAAAAAGTTAATCCTGAACAATGCCATCAAATATGGCGTTATGGGATAAAGGCAAAAGAAGCTGATGATGAAAACCAAGCAGAGGCAGAATTAAAAAGAATATTGGAACGTCCAAATGCGGGTATTGAACCGCTAAACCTGGGTTTGGTAAGATAATGAAAACATAGTCTGATATGGCTGATTGGATACCCACGAGGGAACAGGATTGGGCGGCCACGTTACAGAATGCGGCAAAACAGACGGCTTATGACTGGGAGGCCGCAGAATGTCAGGCGGCGGCAGGCCATGAAAACTATAAGCCAAATCATTGCCGGAGCGCAAGTGCTTCATAATATCTCATACGGCCTTACGCGGGAACCGGATGGATACCTTATCAGGCTTATACCCGTCACGTAACGGTGGTTTTGAGCGGTTCTTTCCCGAACTTCTCCAATGTGGTCTGCTTAGTATGGTAATGGGCTTATCCCCCTCTCGATTGATCGATTACCCTGTTTTTGTCGATATGTCATAAATGCATGCAAACTTATCGCTCTTTCCCCTCGACTGAATAGCTACCTTTTTTCTCAATGAGGCATTTCGGGACCGTGATGCCAACGGGTCAAGCGGCAATAGAAGGGCTCTTTTCCCGTTGCTATTACTCAGACTGCCATCTGGTGCTTACCCGGCAAGCAGGGAATTTCCCCGTACTATCTGGTTAATCTGTGCTTCTGCTGCTTCTGAAAGGGCTTGGTACTGTTTCAAGGAAGATGCTCCATATTGGGTAAAGGACTCGGATGCAGGGTTCCCTCGGGGCAGGAGGAAGCCTGCTATGTCCTTTACCGGATTTGCGGCAATCTCCCTATCAATGGTCGTCAGTTGTTTAAGGAAAAAATTGCCTTTTCCTTTCTGTTCCTGGGAATGGGCTATCTCCGCTGCAGCATCCGCCAGGGCTTTGATCGTTTTAAGCCCTTGGACCAATTCCCCCAAGGCCGCAGCATAGCGGACCCTTCGTTCTTGTACCTGAGCTGGCCCCATAAAGTCCTGGTGTACCCGGGAAAAAGCCCTCCCCAGGGTTTGGTCTATTTTCTCCCGTAGGATTGGCAGAGCCAGGACTTCTTCTGGGGAAGCGGTCCCCAAGCCGGATAGGGCAAGCCCTTCCCCAAAAAGGCGATGATTCCTGAGTCCTGGAGTTTCGTGGAACCGGTTTTCAAACCATGCCGCGTACAGGGATAAGCGTTGATCCGTCAGAACCCGGCTTCCGTCCGCAGCCGCCGCCCAGAACGGGTTCCCATCCCGTAGGGCCCTGAACGTACGGGTTTCCCCAGGACTAAACCGGGTCGCTTCTGAGAGGGCCTGTTCCTCAAAACGGGCCCCCTTAAAATGAGTTTTCAGGCCTGGGAAGGCAAGATCCAAACCCCCTATCCAGATGGAGGATGAACCCAGCATCCGGGCAAAGTCCCAGGCAGTGGTTGCCACCGAGCCTCCTGCACCGAGACGCCCCTTGGGGTCAAGCCGGTCTTCGATAAACTTGCCTATGGGGTACAGGGAGGCACAGAGGAAGCGCCCCGCACAGGGATGCCGAAGGACCGGAGGGTATACCGCAGATTCCAGGATGAACCGGGTCTTCGGTAACGGAAGGCGGTCCAAATGCCGGAAGTTCCAGTATTGGGGATCTACCGCCACCGCAAAATCCGGCTCCACCCCTGCTCGGACGAAGCACCGCAGGGCCGTATCCACTGCCACCATGACACAGCGCTGCTGGATGGCAGGCAAGAGGGGAGCGATCCGGTCCAGGGATGGGCCTGCCGCAGCAAGAAACGTAGGGATCTCAGGGGTCAGGATTCCGGTAAGATGCCTAATCCCCGGCAGGTCCCGGATGGCTTGCAAGTTTCGTAAGCCATTGCGGACCCAGCGTTTTCCAAAACGTCGGAGGGTTGCCTGGTTGACCGTATCCTGGGCGGTCCAGGCATGGATATGCCGTTCTACCCCGGCGTACCACGGCGCATCAAGCTGCATAAGGCCCCGGTTGCGGATAAGCTCAGGAGCACCCTTTCCACCGGGTACCTGGGTTTTGCAAAAGTGGAGCGCTCCGGTGATCCCCTCTTCTGCTCCTCCCAGAACAAAGATCAGGGAACCTGCAGAAAGGAGGGGACTGAGGTCTCTGGTTTCCAGGGCCTTTCGCAAAACCTCGGCCCGGCGCTCCACTAGGATGATGGGACGGTTTGGGGAAAACCCGGTCTTTTCCAGGATCCCTTCTGCTCCATACCCCAATCCAAAGCCCAAGATGATGAGGGGACCCGTACCCTTCAGGGTCTCTGCTAATCGCCGGCCTTCCCGTCTGGGATCCCGTCGAGAATGAATGGAGATGCCGTGGATGATCAGGGTCGGATCCCCGGATGCAGCGGTTTCTATGCGGATAGATGCTGGATTCCCCGGCTCAGGGTTGCTCAGTTGCTCCAAGAGACCGGGAAACTTTTCCCTGATGATGGCGCTATTGGTCTCCCAAGGGGTGCTATTGCTCATGGGTTCCTCCTATTCCAGTTCCAAAATGATGGCGGTATCTGCGGTTAAGGCGGTTCCTGGAGGCGGACTTTGCCGTTTGACCCAGCCATCTCCCTTTATTTCCAGGTGTAGATCATCCCGCAGCAACAGGGGAAGGAGTTGCCGTTTCGCATACCCTATAAGATTGGGAACTTTCCCTTCAATAAGGGGGAGTTGTTCATTAGGCAAGGTAATAGAACCGGAATGATTGACCTGAGGGTTTCTCCCCCGGGGAATCCCCAGGTAATCCACCAGGGCTTCTGCTGCTTCCCGTATAGGCGGGGCTGCGATGCGGCCTCCCAGATAGGATTCTCCCTGGGGCTTAATGATGACGATGTACAAAACCAGGGAAGGGGCTTCTGAGGGGAGCAGGGCCATGCAACTGGCAATAAAGTCGGAACTTGAATAGGTACCGGTGGCAGGATCTACGAACTGGGCAGTACCGGTTTTGACGGCTAAGGATAGATCCTCCACATTGGCCCGCCGTCCCGTGCCGGTACTGGAGGTAACATCTATCATATAAGAACGCATAAGCTGGGCGGTCTCAGGCTTTAGGATCCGCCGGGGAGTACCGGGATTAAAGGGCTGTTCTGTACTTCCGTCGCTTGAACGGATCCGGGATACCATCCTCGGAGGAACCAGGATACCGTCGTTAGCGATGGCAGAAGCCGCTTGGATCATCTGTAAGGCAGAGACGGATATCTCTTGACCCATGGCGATGGTCGGTTTAGACCGGTCAGACCATCGTTCCACAGAACGGAAGACCCCGGTGGTTTCCCCGGGATTTCCGGTCCCTACCCGAGAACCGAATCCGAAATCTTGGATCGTCCTATAAAAGACATCTGCTCCCAACCGGTCCGCTGCATAGGCTGCCCCGGCATTGCAGGAGTATCGGATGATTTCTCGGGCGCTCACTCTTCCATGGGTACCCAGGCAATTAATGAGGATCCGTTCCCCCAAGTTCGTAACCCGTTCATAGCGGCCATTACAGATAAAGATGCTGTTTCCCGTGATGGCCCCGGAATCAATAAGCGCAGAAATGGAAAATATCTTGAACACTGAACCAGGTTCGTAGGCCCAGATTGCGGGCCGGTTCATCCGGCTCATTTCATCCGAATCATGGAGCGCATTGGGATTAAATCCCGGTGCGGATGCAGAACCGAGAATATCGCCGGTCCGGGGATCCATAGCCATGAGCATCACTGCTTCGGCCTTATTCTCGATTAAGGTTTGGGTAGCTATTTTTTCCAGGATATACTGCACATTGGCATCAATCGTGAGGATTACTTGATTACCGTTCCGCTCTTCATTTGGGGCGAGTTCTGATTCAAAGGCATATTCAATTCCTTCAAGGCCGATCCCCTCATCCCCCACAAAACCGACGATCTGACTTGCCAGACTGCTCTCTGGATAGATCCGGCCTACAATAGGCTCAATATTGACCCCCCCCAAGGAGCGCTGGGTTTGGATTTTTTGTATGGTAGCCTGGTCCACCTGTTTTTTAAGGTATATAAAATCACTGGAGGCAGTGGTGATCCGCCGGACGATTTCTTCGCTGGAAAGGTTAAGCAGCGGACCGAGCGTATTGCTCAAGGCTTCCAGGTCGTTTATTTCAGGACGCCATACGCTGATGTTAGCCAGTCTGGTCTGCATGGCCAGAATACGACCGTTTCTGTCTAAGATGGTACCTCGTTCGGCAAAGGGTTTAGGGTTTATTAGTTGTTCCGAAATATTCCCGTTCAGCATCAGCATGGCATACCGAAGTACTAAGGTGAGGGTTATCAGGGCAAACAGAAAAAAAACCACCCAAAACCGCTGGTATATGATGCGCTCTTGATCATACTGCTCCCTGTAGCGGTTTTGAGCAGGAAATGGCTCTTTCTGTTCCCTGCCCCTTTTGCTGCTCCTTCCTGTGGTAGTAGCCATTAAAGTAATAATACCTTACCTAGGATATTGTTCAGAGGAATAGGACCGTAGGCCCGAGAATCATAGGATTGGCGGCGATTATCCCCCAATGCCAAGAAGGCATGGTTTTCGGCAAGCCCGGCATACCGCTTTACTGCAATTTCCCGGTAGGGGGTATAGAAGACCACCACATCTCCCTGCTTAGGTACAGCCCACCACACCAGATAGACTTCGGACCAAGGAAATCGTAGACCGTAAGCCAGTTTATTCACCACGAGTACGGAACCCGGTTTAATAGCCGGCACCATAGATTGTCCTTCAGTAATCATAAAATCAAACACGAAAAGCTTCAATAATAAGGCAAGGAATAATGCTTCTCCAATTGCCCTACCGGTCTCGATGGATGTATTATTTTCCATACTATAGTCTATAATAGTATAATCATTCTTAATCCACCTGTCGATAAATAAACCATGACGAATGATTTAATCGTTCAGCAACACATTAGTCGTCGTAAACCATCGACTGTTGGGGTCCAGAATAAAACTCCCAAGCCCTCCTCATATACCCCGCGGTATACGGTACCTTCCAACCATAGCGCCAATGTATTAGTAATAGAGCAAATTAAACAAAAACCCATCCCGGTGCAACGTTATTATAACAAAAAGGAGCCCTTTATTCTACCGGAGTTTTCTTTACCCCGTATTTCCTTAAAAGGCTTGTTTTCGGATTCCGGATCGGCCTCGCCGGTACAGAAAGAACCGGGCCGAGCCCATCGATCCGTGGTGGTGAAGCTTTTACCGATCCTTGCCATAAGTGGACTTTTACTGTTTATTCTACTCTCATTAAATTGGTCAGAGAACCCTGCCCTTAGATTGGGGGCCTTCCTTCCTTGGGGGCGGGCCTATCACTTAGAACCAGGAGCAGATGGGGGGTTACGGCAAAATTTGGCCTCTTATGCCGGGCTCTCGGTTCCGACCTCGCCGGTTCAGGATGAGATTATTCCCCTCAATTTGGTAGAAACCTTTGCATGGGAATCCTATAAGGTGAAGAAGGGAGATTCAGTCTCCAAGATCGCCGCGAATCATGCCCTTTCTATGGATGCGATTATTGCCTCTAATTATATTTCTAATGCCAAGCTCCTGCGGGAAGGAGATATTCTGCGTATTCCCAATATGGACGGTATTCCCTATACCGTAAAAAAGGGAGACGCCTTGAGTAAAATTTCCAATGCCATGGGAGTTCCCTTGGAAGTCATTTTGGACGCCAATGATATTCAGAGTGAAACCCTCACCCCGGGGAAGGTGCTCTTTATCCCTGGTGCCAAGATGCGCAGTGAAGACCTCAAGGTGATCCTGGGAGATTCTTTTATCTATCCTATCCGGGGACGCCTTACCTCCCCCTTTGGGTGGCGGAACGATCCTATCAGCGGGGTGAGACGGTATCATGCGGCTTTGGATCTTGCCGCTGCTATGGGAACGCCTATAAAAGCGGCTATGGATGGCCGGGTTTCCACGGTGGGGGTAAATTCGGTGTACGGTAAATATATCATCATTTCCCATGCCAACGGCTATCAAACTATGTATGCCCACATGAGCGCTACCTCGGTGAACCAGGGAGCCCTGGTATCACAAGGGACCAAGATTGGAGAAGTGGGTAGTACTGGGTACAGTACCGGTCCCCATCTCCATTTTGCTATTTATAAGAACGGTCGGGCGGTTAATCCCCTTGATTTTCTTAAATCATAAATCTTATATTAAAAAGAGTTTATTCAAAGGTATTGGAGTAAATCCTCTGATACTTATTTTTTATAGTATCATAGAGAAAAAAGTATATTATCATTTTGGTGATGGTGATATACCCGAAGGGTGAAGATGTGCTCTCATGCGGAGGAATATGCAAAAGTTGGTATTGATCCTCATCGCCTTTATCGCGATGGTTACGTTTATTAGGACGTTTGATAAGGCAGAAGCGGGAATGCACGACGGTGGAAGGAATTCTATAACGGTTTCTGAGCCTAGAGCTAAAAAATGATACGGTTTGGTTATAGAGAGCAAGGATCCCCTGTATCTTGTGGCTCCTCGGAAGGATGGAGTATAGTTATGCTATGATTTTTAATACAAGATATGAGCTACGTTCCGATAGTGTATCTTTTGATGCCCTATTGGATCAAACCTGTGAACGGTTATGGGGTAAAAAAGTACAATATGCCCTGCGGCGCATTCAGGAACTGGAAGCGGCTTTGCGAAGTATGGAAGAAGAATTAGATACATTTTTAGCCAAAAAGTTCCCCATACCCTCCATACCACATAAGGAGAAGGTTACTCGGGGGCTTAAGGGTTTTTGATTGGGACGTTAGGGGGTTCTCCTGTTCCCTAGAGAACGAAAGAACAGGGTGATTGAATCCCAGAGCCGTTTAAAAAAGCCTCCCCTTTCTATTTCATGGGTGGTAATGAGGGGAATCCGTCGTAGTTCCCCCTGAGCATCATAAAGGACCAGAGTGCCCACAAAGATACCCTGCGGGAGGGGTGCGAGGATGGTAGGAGTCAGGTCCATTTCCCAGCGGAGCTGCTCCCCCCGATCCCGGAAGGTGGTAAATTCCAATGCTTCCCCGGGAGTGATCTCAACGTAGTCTTCTTTCCCTTTCCATACCCGTATAGGCGGAAGTTTATTCAAGGTGGGTCTGAGGGTTTTGTAATGGTCAAAGCCCCAGGTGAGTAACTTCATCCCATCTTCGTCTCGGATCCGATCTCCTCGGTACACTGCAGGAGCACCGAGGATGACCACGATAAAACGGGTCCCTGCTCGTTCTGTGGTAATGGCGATATTGTGGCCTGCTTCGTCGATATACCCGGTTTTTAAGCCGTCTGTCCCTGCAAAAGTTTTTAAAAAGCTGTTGTGGTTGTACTGGATGATGGTGCCTGGTTTGTTTCGGTACCGTTCCGATACATTCGCTGCCTGGGGAAAGGCGAATTCCGTAACTGAATGATAGTCCGCTAAGGTTTCCGGGTGGAGCTGCAGGTATTCCCTACAAAACAAGGCAAACTCCACTGCGGTGGTTCGGTTATTTTCCGAGACCCCCGAGGGCTCGACAAAATGGGTTTTTAAAAGTCCAAAACGGCGAGCTTCCTGGTTCATCCGTTCAGCGAATTCGGGTATCGTGGAAGCGAACCTAAGGGCCACTGCCACAGCCGCATCGTTGCCCGAAGGAATGGCAAGCCCCAGGAGCAGATCCCGCAGGGTTACGGTTTGCCCAGGAGCCAGATACATGAGGCTTGATCGGGGAGGCTGGTTTACTGCCCAACTTTCTCTCGGGAGGCTTACCACCTCATCCAGAGCAGCATTACCCTGGGCCACTTCACTGAGGGCTATATGGATGGTTATGAGTTTTGCCAATGAAGCAGGGGGAATCTCATCATCTCCATTCTTGACATAGAGGAAAGTACCGGTGGTCGCATCCATAAGCACCGCCGCACGGGAACCTAACTCGGGTATGTTCAAGGCAGGATTTTGCGCGGGTAGAGCCTCCACGAGGAAGAGCCAGAGGAGGAGACTCACAAAAAGGGGGGGCATCCTGCGGTATCTCACGATATGGGGTTTAGAGGGGGTACATGGCGACTCAGCATCAAGATTAGAATTCCACTTGGCCCACTGCCCGAGGAAAGGGAATCACATCCCTGATGTTTACCATGCCGGTGATATACTGGATGAGCCGTTCAAAGCCCATGCCAAAACCTGCGTGAGGGACCGTGCCGTACCGGCGAAGGTCTAAGTACCAAGCGTAGTCTTCGACGTGCATACCCATTACGCGCATCCGGTTTTCAAGGCGGGTGTAGTTTTCTTCCCGTTGAGAGCCGCCGATAATCTCTCCAAGACGCGGGACCAAAACATCCATGGCTCGGACGTTTTTTTCATCATCGTTCAACTTCATATAAAAGGCTTTTATTTCCTTAGGGTAATCGGTTACAATCACCGGTCCGCCCACGACTTTTTCGGTGAGGAATTTTTCATGTTCACTTTGGAGATCGCAGCCCCAGAAGGGTTTAAAGGTAAAGCTTGAGGCCTTCTTTTCTAGGGCAGCGACTGCATCGGTGTAGCTTATATGGACAAACGGGGAATCAAGTATTTTTTGCAATCTAGCGGTAATACTCTTTTCTATTTTTTCTAATTTTTCTATAAAGGCCAGGTCTTCAGCACAATCCCGTAATACCACCGTAAAGAGGAATTTGAGGAATGCTTCTGCCAACTGCATGGTGTCTGCTAAATTGGCGAAAGCGATTTCCGGTTCAATCATCCAGAATTCTGCTAAATGCCGGGTGGTATTTGAGTTTTCTGCCCGGAAGGTAGGTCCAAAGGTGTAGACTCGGGACAGAGCGGTAGCGTAGGTTTCCGCTTCAAGCTGACCTGAGACCGTGAGATACGCAGGCTTACCGAAGAAATCCGCTCCATAGTCCGGGTCTTTACCGGATTGGGCGAGAGCCGGGAGGTCCAGCGTAGTAACCTGAAACAGCGCCCCAGCTCCTTCTGCATCGTTCCCGGTGATGATGGGGGTATGGATGTAGTGAAAGCCCTGTTCTTGAAAAAATTGATGCACCCCGAAAGCCAGGCGACTCCGTACCCGGGCCACTGCGCCGAAGATGGTGGTTCGCGCTCGGAGGTGGGCGATCTCCCGCAAGAATTCCAGGGAATGCCGTTTTTTCTGCAGGGGATATGCTTCGGAGGGGGCATCCCCGATACATTCAATAGCATAGGCTGCAACTTCCACTGCCTGTCCTGAACCAGGAGAGGGTACCAGGCGTCCTTGAATTACTACGGAACTCCCCGTCGGCAAGGCCCCTAAAATCGTTTCTGCCGAAGGGGGAAGCAGCGTATGTCCGCTCCTTCTCCGATCGAAAATACATTGGATACTTTCTGGGGAAGACCCATCGTTCACTTCCACAAAGGTCAGGTTTTTAAGTTCTCGTTTAGTCCTGACCCAACCGCGGATGGTAAGGTCCTGGGATTCCGCGGGGACTTGCATCAGATCTTTAATAAGAGGAAAGAGCATATCTTTAATAATACCCAGGAGGGGAATGCGTATCAAGTCTATCCGTTGTCTTATCAAAAAGGTACAACCCGCCATACCCTTTCCCCACCGGTATCTGCACCCTCAATTCCTTGCTGCCCTGGTCTCTCCGGCCCAAGGAGGACATGGATTTGAACCAGTAGAGCCGTGTATAATAGACCTCATGTATAGTATGGATCAACTCTATGAGGCAGTGGCATCCAAAGGCCCGGTCTGTGTGGGCCTTGATACTGCCACGGCCTATGTTCCTCCTCAAGAACGGCGGAAACGGGCCTCTGATGCGGAAACCGTGCTTGCCTATAACCGGGCTCTGGTGGACCGTACCGTGGACATTGCTGCTTGCTACAAGGTCCAGATCGCCTATTATGAGGCTTTGGGACGGGCCGGCCTTGATGCCTATGCCCACACCCTAGGGTATATTCGGGAACAGGGAAGCTTAGTTATCGCGGATATCAAACGAGGGGATATCGCAGATACCGCAGCCCAGTACGCCAAAGCCCATTTTGAAGGGGACTTTGAAGCGGATTTTGTTACCCTGTCCCCATACATGGGGATGGATTCGATTGAGCCCTGGCTTTCCTATGCAGACCGTAAGGGAAAGGGGGCTTTTGTGATCATGCGGACCTCTAACCCGGGAATGCGGGATTTTGAATACCAGGAACTGCAAGCCGGAGGCCGTTTGTATGACGCGGTAGGAGATAAACTAGCCGCCTTAGCCGCGCTGCGCCTCGGTGTCTATGGGTACGGGGCCTTTGGAGTAGTGGTAGGTTGTACCGAACCAGAGGAAGCTGCTTCCATCCGGGCAAAACGGGAACAGCTGTTCTTCCTCATCCCCGGGTATGGTACCCAAGGAGGGGACGCGAAAGATGCGGCCTTACTGTTTAGGCATGCTAACGGTGGGGTAGTGAACGCCTCCCGTTCCATTCTCAAAGCCTGGACTCAAGCGACAGGGCTGGACCCGGAAAAGGTGGATATGGCCACTGCCGCACAAGCAGCCCGTAGCGCGGTAATCCAGATGCGGGACGACCTTTTGGTCGCCCTCCATAGTCCAGGCACGGCAGGAGTTTCCTGATGGGTATACCCTGGGGCTCTTCAAAAAAGAACCTATTTTGTAAGGTCAGTCGGTATCAGGACCTTACTGCCGAAGTATTCCAGCTTGAATTGAGCTGGCCAGGACCGAGTCCCCGGGCTGGGCAGTTTTTTATGCTTAAGCCCCAGCGAACTTCGGTGTTTTTGGGCCGGCCCGTAAGTGTGACCAGTTGGAAGCCCTCCGACCAGGGCAGCGGGGGTTTAGTCGCTTTCTCCATTGCCAAACGCGGCAGAGGGACCCAGGAACTAGCCAGGATCCAGCGGGGTGAACTGGTGGAACTGACCGGCCCTCTAGGTAATTACTGGGGAGCCTTTGATGTGCAAGGTCTACCAGGGCACCTTGCCCTGGTGGGAGGAGGTATAGGTATTGCCCCCTGTGTTGCCCTTGCAGCAGAGCTCCCTACGGGAACCTTTGACTTCTATGGGGGGTTTAAGTCCCTTCCTTTTGGCTTAGAAAATATTCCCCCCCATGCCTGCATCATCGCCACTGAAGATGGCAGCCACGGCCGCAAAGGCAGGATCCTGGACTTCCTTGAACCGGCACGCTACCGGTGCGTGTACGCCTGCGGCCCTGAACCTATGCTCAAGGCCCTGGCCGACCGGTGTAAAGCCCTGGGGGTTCCTTGTTTTATCAGTCTGGAACGGCACATGGCCTGTGGAGTGGGGGCTTGTTTAGGGTGCACGGTGAGCACAATCCACGGGAATCGGCGCTGCTGTGTTGACGGCCCTATCTTCAGGGCACAGGAGGTCCGCTTTGATCCATACCCATGAACAGGCCCCTTCGCAAGGCAAGGGTGCGGTCCCGGATCTCTCGGTGTGTATTGCCGGAATCCGCTTCAGTAATCCGGTCATTGCTGCATCAGGGACCTTCGGGTATGGTCAGGAATATCAGGGTCTGTTGGATATAGCCTGCCTGGGGGGGATTTGTACCAAGGGGCTTACCCTCCATCCCCGGCAGGGAAATACCGGTCCTCGCCTCCACGAAACCCCGGCAGGGCTTTTAAATTCCATTGGCCTTGAAAACCCCGGAATTCCCTCATTTATTGAACGGGAACTTCCTGCACTTCGGGAATTGGGACCCGTGGTAATCGCCAATCTTTCAGGTTCAACCATGGAGGAATATACCGAGGGCGCTCGGCTCTTGACCAGGTCATCGGTGGATATGATCGAACTCAACATCTCCTGTCCCAATGTCAAAGCGGGCGGTATGGCTTTTGGTCTTGATCCCAGGCTCGCATCTTCAGTGGTACAGGCAGTGCGGGAGGTCTTGGATAAGCCCCTCATGGTAAAACTCTCTCCGAATGCTCCGGATCTCCGGGCAGTGGCGAGGGCCTGTGTTACTGCCGGTGCTGATGCCCTTTCCTTGGTGAATACCTTTCAGGGTATGGCCATTGATATTTATCGCCGAAAGCCGGTTTTTCAGCATATCACAGCGGGACTTTCAGGCCCTGGCATCAGGCCCCTGGCACTTCGCATGGTCTGGGATCTCTGGGAAACGGTTACGGTTCCTTTGGTTGGGTTAGGGGGCATTGCCAATACCGCAGATGCCTTGGAATTTCTCCTGGCCGGAGCTATAGCGATCCAAGTCGGTTCTGCCACCTTTGCCCATCCCCCGCTTATGCCTGAAATCATTCAGGGTATCGCCGGGTATATGCAGCAGTACGGGATAGGACGGGTAGAAGATGTCTCTATTCGGCGAAGTGGTTCTCACTGGTGAGGCAGTTGTGTATGAAAAATCAGGGTAATTCGTGGATTTTTTACTATACATGCACAAGCCCTGTTTTACCCCTTGACAAACTAAGAGACTTTAGGCATATTCAACAATATACCTAGTATGGTGGATGTAGCTCAGGGGTAGAGTTCCAGATTGTGGATCTGGCTGTCGCGGGTTCAAACCCCGTCATCCACCGGATTACAAGCGTGTACTGGTACTATTGAGGATTGAGCGTGCTTATTAACTAAACGGGGTACAGAAGGTGAATGAATTTGTCATAATGGCTACCCGATCCATGAAGGAATATGCTTCTCGGGTGGTTGAGCAGGTGACAAAGTTTTCGAGTTTTGTATCAATAGCAGAGACCTGTAATGCAGTTGATGCCTTAAAAACCGACCGTTTTGGCGATGGGGAGATGGAAGTGGTGATCAATACTTCCATACGCGGTAAAGACGTGATCCTCTTTACCAGTTGTGCCCGCAATGAGGCAAACATCGCCGTGGAAGAGGCCAAGATTGAGGCCTACCACGCCGTAGATGCCCTGAAACGTAGCCAGGCCACCCGAATCATCCTGTTTGAGCCTTTTGTTTCCTGTTCACGGTCCGATAGAACCACCCGTCGCAGTTCTGTGGGATTGTGGGTCCACTTCAAGACCCTGGTAAGCTTGGGAACGCAGCATATCGTAACCTACCAATTGCATTCAGATAAATCCAAATCCATGATAGATCCCACCCTGTGTAAGGTAGATGATATTCCTGCCCTGACCCTGCTCAAACGATACCTCTGTGCTGTGTATATTCGGAATAGTAATAGCCTGGAAGAAGAGGTCCGTCCCCACTGGGCCTTTTGTTCGGTTGATGCGGGGGGGGAAAAGCTTGCCCGGGATTTTGCCAATGCCTTTGGCGCCCCCTTAGTGGTGGCCCATAAACAGCGGGATTATTCCCAGGCCAATACCATTGAATCCATCAATATCCTCTCTGCAGAGCCGATAGAAGGTAAGATATTGTGGATCGTGGACGATATGGTGGATACCGCTGGATCCGTGGCAAGCCTCATTGGGGCTTTAGCGCCCTTAAAGCCTGCGGAGATCAACATCATCGCGGTGCACGCTATCTTTTCACCCCCTGCTTCTCAACGCTTGAACCAGCTTTCAGAGCAAGGACTCTTACGCCGTATCATCGTAACCGACACGGTGTACTGTCCCTATTCCACACCCGAAAGGATCCTCAACTTGGAAGTGGTTTCTTCTACGGAGTTATCTGCCAAGATCATCATGGCCATTGTAAACAATAGCCCCATGAGTAAGCTCTTGCAACCCTTTAATGCGGAGACCTACCTCCGCTCCCCTATGCTGTTTAATTATTAGATTCGTTCGGAAACCCGATTAAAGATGTAATGCAAAATTACTACTACCACAAATAAGGTATTTGCTTGCCTCCTTCATTACCGAGCAATATAGACCCTGCATGGTCCTATGGTACGTTTCCAAAACATAACCCTTAGAATCCTTTCCGGGAATCCAATAAGAGGGTAACCGGACCATCATTGGCAGAACGGACCTCCATGTGGGTCTGGAAGATACCGCTGGCACAGAAAAGCCCCTGTTCCCGGATCCGCTCCATGAAGTATTCGTACAAAGCCTTGGCAACCGGGCTCTCAGCCGCACCCGAATAAGAAGGCCGCCTACCCTTTCGGGCATCTCCTAAGAGGGTGAACTGGGATACCACAAGGACACCTCCCCCGGTATCCCGGACTGAACGGTTCATCTTTCCCTGAGGGTCTTCAAAAATTCTCAAAGCAGGGATCTTCTCCGCCAGGTAAACGGCATCTGCTTCAGTGTCCCCTTGAGCCACCCCTAGATATACCAGAAGCCCTGCGGCGATTTTCCCCTGGATGACCCCCTCCACAGAAACTGAGGCATCCCTAACCCGCTGCACTACCGCGCGCATTTACTTTCCCCCTAAGAGCAGCCCTGCTTGATGGAGGGCCACCCCTTCCAGTATGATACCCCCCTGCCCTTTTTCGGCGGATACCGGGAGTATCTTGCCCAAAACTTCCAAGGGCCGTTCAGGATTTACCGAAACTGCAAAGTTAAACCGTACCGGTACAATACCTTCCAGGATACTCCGGGTATCGTAGCCTACCAAAAAATTAAAGACCGTGGCATTTTGGAGGACCTCCACATTGGTGGCCATGCCCCGCCATATCACATGACAATCCCGGTACAACACCGGGTCCTCATACACCTCCCCATAGGTAAACCGATCCTTCAGGGTATCAAAGCCCGGAACTTCCATGTATGCCATGAGGATCCGGGACTTGGTTTTAATGGCTTCCGAGGCATTGGATTCGAGGATTCGATTCAAGGCCACTTTTGCCGCCTCGTCCCGGTATTTCGTAAAAAGCTGCCGGGCCTTTTCGTAGGTATCAAACACCTGGTTTCGGGTTAAGATGTACCGATAACTACCCCCTACTTGTACCGGTTCCTCCCGTTCCGTAGTATCCAAGGCGCTGGTGATAAGCCCTTCCCGTTCGTTTTTTGGGGAAAAAACGGGAATCGGGAGGACAATCCCTTTAACCTTGATGAGGACCCCTCCGGCTATCATCAGCCCCAGGGCTAGTCCCAGCACGAGCACCAGTATACCTGCCTTGTTGGGAGGCGCCAGAGGAGGGGCTGGCGGCGGCGGGAAGAGCTTGGTCAGTCCCCCGGACTCAAGCCATGCGGACAGGTCTTCAGTGCCTGAGTATTTACGGATCACCTTGAGTGCCCGGGTGGCGATTTTATTGCGCTCATCCTGATCCTGGACTTCCAGGTAAAAATCCACTGCCCGGTCAGTTTCTCCTCGGCGCAGGTAGAGAGCCGCTAAGCCGAGTAAGACCCAGGGGTCCCGCATTTTTATATCCCGGGCGAGTTTAAAATAGGTAAAGGCCAGGTTAAACACTCCAGTACGCAGATAAGCAATGGCCAACACATAGTAATAGGTGAAAACACCCCGGTACCGGTTGACCTCAGGTTCGAGTACTTTTATGGCTCTATCGTAATGCTTTCGCCTTAACCAATGGATTGCCTTTGTGAGGATAGGATCAGACTTCATTAATTACCGGTATATCCACAGGATAGGTTAGTTTTGCTCATCTTCTGGCTCTACAATCTATCATTTCTCCAGTTCACAGGAACGGTACCTCCCAAACCCAGGTCCTTCACGTTTCCAGACCTTTTAAGCGCCGTACCAAAGCAGCCTTATCCTGAGCATTAAAAAAGGCCGATCCGGTAACTAAGACATCAGCCCCAGCCTCCCGGACCAGGGAGGCCGTGGATTCATTAACCCCTCCATCCACAGAGATTAAAAATTCATACTGCCTCTGTTCCCGGATCTGCACCAAGGTTTTTATCTTCTCAAGGCAAGAAGGAATCAGCGCTTGACCGCCGAATCCCGGATCCACGGTCATGACTAAAACCAGATCCACAAAAGGTAACAGTTCCGCTATGCCGGACACCGGTGTGGAGGGCACCACACTAATCCCCCCTTTTTTTCCCAATTTCCGAATAACCATGAGAAGCCTATGGGAATGAACCAAAGCTTCGGCATGAAAGGTAATATAATCAGCCCCAGTCTGGGCAAAGGCTCGTGCCAGGTTTTCAGGCTCATAGACCATCAGGTGTACATCAAAAACCCCTCTGCTTTGAGGCCGCAGGTCTGCTGCAAGTTTTGGACCAAAGGTAAGGTTAGGAACAAAGTGGCCGTCCATCACGTCCAGATGAACCCATTCCGCCCCGGAGGCGTCAATAGCCGCCACTGCTTCGGCGAAATGAGAAAAATCTGCAGAAAGGAGGGAAGGTGCGATAAGCGGATGTTTCATAATGGTTTTAATACTACTCACAGAACCCCTTCTTGTAAAGTCGCAGGCCAATGGTAGGGAGCAGACTGATCCACGGTCACTTTTAGAAAAATAGGGTGTGGGGAGCCTTAGGCTCCCCACACCCCTTACCGGTGCTTTGAGGAACGGCTTACTTTCGGGGCTTCCTACCGGGTTTTGCCGCTTCTTTCGGAGCTTTCCCAGGCTGAGAGGACTTGCTCGTGCTTGCGGGAGTAGGCTTATCCGCTGCTGCTGCCTTAGGCGGCCTGCCTCTGCTCCGTTTCACTTCTTGTTCACTGCCCGCATTTCTGAGCACTGCTTGAGCCCCTGCAAGCCGAGCAATGGGTACCCGGTAAGGAGAACAAGATACGTAACTTAAGCCTGAACGGTAACAGAAGTCAATGGTTGCCGCATCACCGCCGTGTTCGCCGCAGATGCCGATCTTCAGACCTTCATGGATAGCCCGGCCTTTTTTCGTTGCCACGGTAATGAGGAGTCCCACCCCGGCTTCATCAATGGATTTGAAGGGATCCTCCGGCAGTATCCCTTTCTCCAGATAAGCCGGCAGGAACGAAGCCACATCGTCCCGGCTAAAGGCAAAGGTCATTTGGGTGAGATCGTTGGTACCAAAGCTGAAGAAGTCCGCATATTCGGCGATCTTATCCGCCCGTAGGGCTGCCCGGGGAACCTCGATCATCGTTCCGATCTTTACCGGCAGGGTTACCTCTGCCCTGGTGAAGACCGCCTTGATAATCTGCTCTACCCGAGGACGGATCAGAGCCAGTTCCTTCTCATCACAGACAATGGGGATCATGATCTCAGGAGCAAGGGGGATCTGCGCCTTGATGCAATCCACCGCGGCCAAGGCAATGGCCTCAACCTGCATATCGTAGATTTCCGGGTAACTTACCGCCAAACGGCAACCCCGGTGACCGAGCATGGGATTGGCTTCTTTGAGCCTTTCAATTTTAGGCTCTAATTGCTTCTCCGACACCGCTAGATAATCCGCCAGTTCTTTGATCTCTTTCTCAGTATGGGGAACGAATTCATGCAGGGGAGGATCCAAGAGCCGGATAGTTACCGGACGGCCTTCCATAGCCTTAAAGATACCGAAGAAATCCTGCCGTTGAAGGGGCAAAATCTGTTTCAAGGCTTCTTTCCGATCCTCCAACGTATCCGCCACAATCATGGACCGGAAGTGCATGAGCTTCTTTTCACCAAAGAACATATGTTCCGTACGACACAGGCCCACCCCCTGGGCGCCGAAGCTAAAGGCCTTCTGGGCATCTTCGGGCAGGTCCGCATTGGTGCGCACCTCAAAGCCCTTGAGCGTGCCCCGGACCGAGGCAGCGCGAATAGCATCGCACCACTTAAGGAAGGTCTGCATATCTTCGGTCATTTCTGGCTTCACCAAGGGGAGCGCTCCTGCATAGACTGCTCCGGTAGAACCGTCAATAGTAATCCAGTCCCCTTCGTTAAAGGTCCGGTTCCCAATCACCACCTTATTGCCTTCCACCGAAACCCCTTTGGCCCCGGCCACGCAAGGAGTACCCATACCCCGGGCAACCACCGCTGCGTGGCTGGTCCTGCCTCCGGTGGAGGTGAGGATCCCCTGGGAAACCACCATGCCTCCAATATCTTCAGGGCTGGTATCCTGCCGGACCAGGAGGACCGGTTCTCCCCTTTCATGCCAGGCTTGGGCATCCTGGGCGGAGAACACGATTTTTCCCGCAGCCGCGCCAGGAGAGGCATTCAGCCCTTTGGTGAGGATGATCGCGCTTTTGAGGGTCTCTGGATTGATCATGGGATGGAGCAGTTGGTCCAGATGTTCTGAAGTTACCCGGAAGATGGCGGTCTTTTTATCGATGAGTCTTTCCGCCACCATGTCCAGGGCGGATTTAACTGCGGCTGCTCCGGTTCGTTTGGCGTTCCTGGTTTGGAGCAAGAAGAGTTTCCCTTGCTGGATGGTGAATTCGATATCCTGCATATCCCGAAAATGTTTTTCCAACCGGTTCTTGATCTTCACTAACTGATCGTAGATCGGTTTGTTTTCCTGTTCCAAAGAAGAAAGGGACTCTGGGGTCCTGATACCGGCCACCACATCTTCTCCTTGGGCGTTCATAAGATACTCTCCGTAGAAAACGCGTTCTCCTGTGGAAGGATCCCTGCTGAAGCATACCCCGGTTCCCGAATCAGTGCCGAAATTACCGAACACCATGGATTGTACATTGACTGCAGTACCTTTGATGTTTTTAATCCCATTGAGCTGTCGATAGGTAATGGCCCGCTCATTCATCCAGGAACCAAACACCGCATTGATCGCACCCCACAGCTGTTCCAGGGGATCTTGGGGAAAATCGGTATTCCTCTGGTTTTTAACAATTTTCTTATATTTACTTACCAGTTCTTCCAGATCCTTTTCGTCCAATTCCGTATCCAACTGCACCTGCCGCGTTTGTTTTATGCCGGTGAGGGCTTGCTCAAAAGCCTCGCTCGGTACCTGCATGACCACATTCCCGTACATCTGAATAAACCGGCGATAGGCATCCCAAGCAAACCGGGGATTACCGGTCTTTTGTGCCAGACCGCAGACCGCATCGTCGTTGATCCCCAAATTCAGAATCGTATCCATCATCCCCGGCATGGATACCGGAGCGCCGGAACGGACCGAAACCAGAAGAGGATCTTCGGGATCCCCTAAATGTTTTCCCATCATTTTTTCCAGTTTTTTGAGGTTCTTTAACACCGCGACTTCAAGCCCCTCAGGATAGCGTTCCTTGTTTTCATAATAGGCCGCACAGACTTCCGTAGAAATCGTAAATCCTGGAGGTACGGGAATTCCCAGATTGGTCATCTCCGCCAAATTTGCACCCTTGCCGCCAAGGATATCCCGCATCCCCGCGTCCCCTTCCGCTTTTCCTCCACCAAAGAAAAAAACCTGTTTTTGCTTTACCATTACGCATTGCCTCCGTTACTCAATTTGTTTCTCTATATACTGCATACTGCTCTCTATCGCTATCCCTTGTTGCCTACTTTCTTTTCACTGCATCAAAAGGATCTCATCATTTCCGCTCTGTGTTAGCAGTCCCCTGATTTCCCCTATTCATAAAAGCATAATCCTCAAGTGTAAGAAAAAGACAAGTAAAGGAAGGGTCATATATATCATGCAGATAACCATGAATATATATTCATGAACAAGCATAACTAAATGTTAGTATAAATACTTATTTTGTTCAAGACATGAAAAATCCACCGGATTTTAGGCATCCTAAGCCCTGGTTTTTATCCCTATGCCAGTTGACCTCTAGCCTTTTACAACGTATAGTTCTAAGTATGGAAGAAGATAGGACGTTCCATAATCTAGTATCTGAAATGTCGATGGAGGAGCGGAACAATCTTTTAGCGAACATTTCAGGAAGATATACCTTTTCAAAAGAGCCCCTGTATGAGGATAGCCCCCAGGATAATCCAAAAGCTAAACCCACAACCATTGAAGACCAATTCACCCGTCTGCCCTGGTATCGACATATCTGGTTTTTCATTATGAGTCTCTTTAAACCCATCACCCCGGTAAAGGCATTTGAAGAAAATCGCATCATCAAATTAGGCAAAGAAATAGCGATCCGATTTCCAGACTCCTTTGACTATAAACGGAATTGGTTGCTTCCTCTGTTTCATAAGGCCCTGACAGACTTAAAAAATGGGGCTCGTTTTTTTTATACTGCCCTGGATTCCAGCGTACACCGGGATAAAGGGGCTTTCTATGCTTTCCTGGTTTCTCTGGAAATGGAAGATATACACTGCCAGTTGCAAACTGAAACGGTCCCCCAGCATATCATCGAAGCCTATCCTGAGGCAATCGAAATGGAATGGCAGTCTCTAGCCTTGCACACAATGGAGAAAATCCTCACTCAAATTACCGAAGAACAGCGGGGAGCTATGTATGCTCATGCCCGCTCCTTATATTGCCTCAGGGAATTGGCAAGTTTTCTGTACGATAGGCTCCTCTTGGCCTTTGAATTTGAACCTTCCGTAGGCGGCTTAATCTGTTCTGTCCGGGTGGTACAGGATCAGTTACTGATCTTACATAATATTTTATACTCCTTTAAGGATCCCCCCTCTATGGCACTGATAGAATCCCTATTTGCGTTTATCCTGAACGAGCAGGAATATGATGCGGTGGAACTACAGAACATTCTGACCAAAGCTGAAGATTCCCTGGCGGCTATCCGAGCCTTTAACCGGCAGATTCCCCTGACCCTCATACTCCGCTGTGTCAGTCGGGATGTAACCTTGGAACCCAAGGTAATATCTGGTGGTGAGGACTGGTTTGTGGCATTCCAAGACTATTGGAAGGTGCATATTGAGGAACAATTTACGAACTTCCAACGGGATCGCCAGCGGCAGAAGTTGTTTGAAACGTTTACCTACTTTTTTCGAGGTAAAAATTTACACATCCTCGAATATGTGGAGTCTGCATCCAACCCAGAAGGTATGCCCATACAGGGTATTTTTAGCCTCTCTTTTTTATTAACCTTTTATTCCCTGGTGTTTATGACCGAAATTAACGGGGTATTGCGGGATATTCTATTGAACGGAGATTTTTACAAACGGGAACACCGCACTGCCTTTACAGAACATTATAACACCCTGATTAAATTGGAAGATAGTATCAAGCGATTTGATTCCAACCTCGCTCCCTCTGGATCCTATGGTAAGCGGTATATGCAGGGAAGTAATGAGGTATCGATCCCCGTGAAACGACGGAAAATGCAAGTAGCCCTTGAAGATGCTTCTACCGAGGCGGCAGAGATTATAAGCCGGGCGAAAGCCTCCATTGAAGGACTCCTTACTATTTTAGAAGCGATCATTCGCAAAGATATAGATGGGAAATATAGCACCTTGGCAAACATGTCCCGTTTTATAGAACGCAGTAGTGAGAGTGTTTTAAAAGAAGAGCAGCTCAATCAGGCGGCCGTATCTGAACCAAAAGGGACTGCTTTTATTACGAGTATAATTGAGGTTATACAGAAATTGCATCAGACCCTGCAGATCTTGGTAGATATTGATGTTACTGAACTGGACAACACCGCAGCATAAGCTTGATTCTCTTGAGGCTGGGGCAGATGAGGAAGCAGTGCATCTGTATCCTTTTCATCTTGTCTTTCAAAGAGAAACCGTAGCCTATTTCCCCTTTATCATGGATGGCGTGGTCCTTACGGGAAAGAAGGGCAGTATAGGCTGCGGGATTTCTTCCCGAGCCGCCGGTACGATGAGCCTTCGTGATCCACAGGGCCAGTTCCATCGGCGCCGCTTGTATACATCCCTGGGACTGGATCCGGAGCAAGTTTTTACCTGTACTCAGGTTCATTCCCGGGAGGTGCTGGTCCTTGAACCGGAAAGTCCTCGTGAAGGGCCTCCAGTAGATGGTATGATAAGCGGGGATCCGCAGACCTACCTTGCCGTAACTGTGGCGGATTGTCTACCGGTGTATTTATACGATACGGAAAGCTGCGGTTTCGGGCTGGTTCATTCTGGGTGGAAGGGAACGGGTATTGCCCTCCAGGCGCTCCAACTCATGCAAGCCCGCTGGCATACCCGGCCTGAAGCGGTGGCTGCGGTACTGGGTCCCTGTATCGGTTCCTGCTGTTACCAGGTTGATGCAGTACGGGTCCAATCTTTTGACCAGGAATTCGGCGGTCCTGATGGGGCCTATCCTTTAGGGCCGGTGGTCAAGGGAGCTGCCTTAGATCTCCAGGCGGCCAATGCCCGGATGCTGGTTAATGCCGGGGTACGGCATATTGCCTTATGTAAGGACTGTACCTTCACGGATGAGCGTCTAGGATCGTTCCGACGGGAAGGCCCTGCCTTCACCGCTATGGCGGCCCTGGTAGGGCCCTTGCATCCGCCAGAGGAAAAAATTTGTTTTTAAGGAACACCTATGCTTATCTATAAAGAATCCTGGAAAGCCCGGATTGCCGAGGCTTTACATACTCTGTTACCCCCATCGGTTCAGGGATGTATTGAAGCATCCCAGGTGATCGCCGAAGTTCCCCCGCAGTCGGAACTGGGGGATCTGGGTTTTCCCATGTTTCCCTTTGCTAAAATCCTCAGGAAAAGCCCTTCCCAGATAGCTCAGGCAGTGGTGAGCGCTCTGGATGCAGAGGAGAAAGATGAATCGGGAGACCGCTATGGTGCAGAAGGCCCTTATGTGAATGTGCACCTCCACCGGGGAAGGCTTGCCCACCGCTTGTTTGCCCACATCCTGGATGAGACCCTTCCCTACGGCAGACCTGAAACCCTAAAAGGCTCCCGGATCATGGTGGAATTCTCAAGCCCTAATACCAATAAGCCCCTCCACTTGGGGCATCTTCGCAACGACATCCTGGGAGAGAGCATTTCCCGGATCCTCGTAGCGTGCGGAGCGGAGGTACGGAAGGTCTGCATCATCAACGACCGAGGGGTGCATATCTGCAAGTCCATGCTGGCCTATAAAGAAGGGGGAAAGGGTACAAGCCCTGCCTCAGAAGGAATCAAAAGCGATCACTTTGTCGGGGATTGGTACGTGAGATTTCACCAGATGAGCCAGGAGGATCCCCAGGCAGAAGTTCGGGCCCAGGACCTGCTCCGTCAATGGGAGGCAGGTGATCCGGAGACCGTAGAGCTATGGAGGCTGATGAACCAGTGGGCCGTGAAAGGTATCAAGGAAACCTACCGGCGTACCGGCATATCCTTTGATCAGTATTATTTTGAAAGTCAAACCTATCTCAAGGGAAAAGCCCAGGTTCTCCAGGGCTTGGAAGCGGGCCTTTTCTATAAAGAGGCTGATGGGGCGGTCTGGGTGGATCTGCGGGCAGAACAGTTGGACAAGAAAGTGCTCCTCCGTAACGACGGAACCTCGCTGTATATTACCCAAGACATCGGGACCGCGATCTTCCGGCATCAGGACTGGCCGTTTGATCGGCTGGTCTATGTGGTGGGTTCTGAACAGCAGTACCATTTCAAGGTGCTTTTTAGCATCCTGGAAAAATTCGGGTTTGAGTGGGCAAAAAATCTCTATCATCTTTCTTACGGCATGGTGCATCTCCCAGAGGGTAAGATGAAGAGCCGGGAAGGCACGGTGGTAGATGCGGATGACCTCTTGGACCGTCTCCAAGCCCTGGCCCTCAAGGAAATCAAGGACAAGGAGCGGGAAGCAGTCTTGGGAGATGCGGCTGCCACCGCGGAAAAGATCGCGCTAGGGGCTCTGCACTATTACCTGCTCCAAGTAGCTCCGGTGAAGGATATGCTCTTTAAGCCTCAGGAATCCCTGGCTTTTAACGGCAACACCGGTCCCTATTTACAGTACATGGGGGCCCGGATTTCTTCTTTACTCCATAAGCATGCACAACGCCAGCAAGCAGGAGAGGAAACCGGAACCCTGAGGCCGGAACTGCTTGCGGAGGATGCGGAGTGGGAGCTCCTTAAGACCTTGGGCGCGTATCCCGAAGCAGTGGCTGAAGCCGCAGTACGGATGGACCCCTCCCTGCTGGCGAGTTACCTCTACGAGCTTTCCAAAGCCTTCAGCCGTTTCTACCACGACTGCCCCATTCTCAGCGCTACCCCCGACCTGGCAGCTACCCGGCTTGGTCTTTCACAAGGGGTCCTTAGGGTGCTTCGGGATGCCCTGTATCTGATCGGCATTCCTTTTTTGGAAATGATGTAAGCCGGCTCTGGTAAGGCTCAGGATTTGGGGTAAGGATCAAAGGGTTTGGTTTGACCCTGCTTGGTTAACCAGATGCTCATAGGCAATCTTTGCAGCTTCCTGCTCCGCGCTTTTTTTGTTCCGTCCGGTCCCCGGTCCAAAAACCTGTCCATTAACCGATACTTCCATCCAAAAGAACCGATCATGTTCAGGGCCTGAACGTTTTAACAGGCGGTAAACCGGATAGGTCTTATGTAAACGCTGGGTAAATTCTTGTAAAAGTGATTTATAGTCCTGATAATGCCGGTTATCCAAGACCCGGTTTATCTCAGGAAGCATAAGGCGGCTTACAAAGGTATGAACCGCCTTATACCCCGAATCCAGGTACAAGGCGCCGATCAGGGCTTCCAAGGCATCTGCGAGGATGGTCTTTTTAGTCCTTCCTCCAGAAAGGTCTTCCCCGCGGCCCAATAAGAGGAGGCTATCGATCTGCAATTCCCGAGCAACTCCAGAAAGGATATCCTCAGAAACCACCACGGACTTGATCTTGGCCAATTCCCCTTCGTTTTTATCGGTCAATTTTTCATACAGCAAGGCAGCGGTTACCGCCCCTAGGATAGCATCACCGAGAAACTCAAGCCGTTCATTGTTGAATTTATGACCTGCTTCATTGGAAACCGAACGATGGGTTAAGGCAAGATTCAAAAGCCCCAGGCTTTTGAACTTGATCATCAGAACCTTTTGAAATGCCATTAATACCTTTTTTCTTCCTGCATCTATTTCAGGAATTACTCGTCGAGAGGATCCAAAAGATTGAAATGATACTTCACCATCGACGTGACTAACCATACCTGCCATTAGGTTCATTGAGAACCGGTCCATAACGGGGTAATTACACTTGAAAGGAAGGGACCCCAGGGATTCCTAAGGACTCGGTGGTTCCTAGGAATCCTCACGGATCACCCAGCGCTACTGCTGCTGAGATTTAATAAAATCATAGGCATCCCGGACCGTTTCAAATTCATTGGCCTTTTCATCGGGAATCTGAATACCTAGGAGCTCTTCAATGGCATAGACTAACTCATAGGTATCGAGACTGTCTGCCCCCAGATCCTGACGGAAGGAGGCATCCATGGTGATCTTTTCTGCATCAATCTCCAATTTTTCCGCAATGAGCGCTTTTATCTTATCAAACAATGGATCCATCTGAAATATCCCTCTTCTTCTAAATAAAAATAATATTTACCGGTTACCTGCGTGAAGGTTTTTATATAGATTGCTGTGTAGGAACCTCTCTGCCACCTTACAGAATGGTACCAGCACCTCTCATGCTTTCGATTCTGGAAGGATCGCCTGTTTACCCCGGTAAAAACCGCATTTTGGACATACCCGGTGCAATAAGACCATGTTTCCACAGGTACTACATTCAACCAAGGTGGGAACGGTAAGCTTCATATTAATCGACTGCCGACGGCGGGTCCTCGCCTTCGACGTTTTAAATCTAGGTACAGCCATTAAAAATGCTCCTCAATCACCTGTATTTAAGCCTCTTTCAAGCATCGCTTTTTTGAAAGACCGCTTCAGTTACTTGTAAAACAGCCTTTTTAAATCGCCGGTTTAAAAAGGCCTTGTGTATGTAGTTTAACAAAAACTGCATTTTATGTCAATATCCCGCTTACATTTGTATCACGTAAAATCTAACCCACATATACCCAACCCATAGAAGTATCCCGGCATATCCGCTGATAAGCCCGGCCACCATCGACCGGACCCTCAAGGGAATAAACCGCACCAACCCAGGGACGATCCTTAAGAAACCATCCCGGTCCGCACTCATGCGCCCTGGGACATAGATGCTATGCTATGGTATACTCCCTTTATGGACTTATGTGAGGAAGCAATAAAGGGAGCTGCGGGAAAAATGAGCGTAGAACATGGATCAGATCCTTATAAGACCGTACCTTCTCTTTTAGCTGCTCATGCATAGCGGGCAGGCGTCAGGCGTCAGGGGTATGGGGATGCTGAGCCTCTAGGGTTATAACTTAAAGTCTGTCTACCCTGTATTTACCGTATTGCTAGACTCATCATTAACGAAAGAAGAAAGGAAAGAATATGACTGCAAAAAAAGCCGCGTCTGTCCGTACCTATGCCTACGCCGTAACTTTTCTGATTTTTGCGGTGATCATGTTTGGCGTTGTCATCTATTCTGTCACCGCTCATATAATGAAACAGCAAATGGGTAACAAATGCCTCGGCCTTGCCTCTGCGGTTGCGGCGCTCCTGGAGGTATACCCCAAGGAATACCGGAATTTTATCCATACCCTGGACACCACGAGCGAGTACTATGTTAAAACCAAGAAGCTGATAGAAAAAATCCGCTTTGACAACATAGACAACATCGCCTTTTTATATACGGAAATTCGTGTTTCAGAAGATAGGATGATGTATCTATTTGACGGAGAAAAAGAAGAGTCATCCACCTTCGCCTGCCCCGGCCTTCGGGAGCCTCTCACGGACACCCGGCGACGCGCCTATGACACTCAGAGCCCCTGTTTAGGCGACTTTGTCACCACTATATGGGGCACCCTTATGTCGGCCTACGCACCGGTGTTCGACGCCAATACCGGAGAGTTCATCGGATTAGTGGGAGCGGACGTTTCCATTGAGCAATACGACGTGGTCATGAAGAAACTGCTTGCAGTCATCGCAGGGAGCGCCGCCGTAGTTGCGCTCATGTTTTTTTTGATTATCCATCTGAGTAGAGTCAAAATACACGCGGACAAGGCAAACATCAGTAAGAGCGAGTTTTTGTCCCACATGTCCCATGAGATACGGACGCCCCTCAACGCGGTCATCGGCATGACCGCCATCGGTAAAGTCGCTTGCGGCATAGAGAAGAAAGATCACGCCTTTGACCAGATCGGGATTGCCTCAAGGCACCTCTTGGGCGTTATAAACGATATTCTGGATATAAACAAAATTGAGGCGAGCAAATTCG
>JAITJS010000131.1 GCA_031278815.1 Treponema sp. | reverse complement strand
CTTGCTTCTTTCTCCCAGTAATCACCAGGAGCATCACGATGGTGGCCAGATAGGGCAGCATATCCAGTAATTGGGGGTAAAAGACCAGTTTCTTCCCGAAAAGCATCAGGTTGCTGTTCTGAAACTTGAAACCCACCCCTTTGAGGGCGCCGAAAAGGTACGCGGCAAAGATCCCTTTCAAGGGATTCCAGGTGCTGAAGATAACCAGGGCCACCGCGATCCAACCCGCCCCTGCAGTGATATTTTCCTGCCAGCGCGGCACAAAGACCAGGGATAAATAGGCCCCTCCCAGGCCGCATAAAAAACCTCCGGCCACAATATGCAGGTACTTATACAGGTCTACCGGAATACCCGAAGCATCCGCTACCCCGGGACTTTCTCCAACTGCCCGAGCGTTCAGGCCCAACCGGGTATACTGAAAATACCCGTAGAGCAGCAGCGACAGAACCATGCCTGCCAGCACATAGGGGCTTTGTTCGAAGAACACCCTCCCGATGAGGGGGAGCCGGTAGAGGAAGGGCACGGACACCGGCGCGAAAGCCCGGGATAAGGCTTCAGGGAGGGGCTTCCCTGAGAGGCTCTTCCCCAGAAAACCAGAAACCCCGGTGCCGAAGATGGTCAGAATAAGCCCGGTAACGACCTGGTTGCCCCGGAGGGTAACGGTGATCAGGGCGTAGATGCACGCCCCGGCAGCTCCGGCAAGCCCTGCCGCAGCTATGGCTGCCCCAGGGTTTCCGGTTCCCAAGGCTGCGGAATACCCTACGGAAGCGCCCAGGAGCATCATCCCTTCGATACCCAGGTTCAGGTTGCCTACTTTCTCACAGACGATTCCCCCCAGCACCGCAAACAGGATATGGGTACCCATCTGTACTGCGGTCTGCAGAAACAGGGTGAACCCTTCAACGAAAGCACACATAACCATACCTCCTGGGACCGGCAAGGGCTTTATGCTGCTGGCCGGGTCCAGACAAACCGGTAGCGGGTAAAAAATTCGCTTCCCAGCACAAAAAAAATAATAATCCCCTGTAAGACCAGGGAAATAGATGCAGGAATTTGCAGGGAACTTTGCAGGAAATTCCCCCCCTGGATGAGCAGGGAAAACAAAAAGGAAACCACCAGGATCCCCGGAGGACTGAGCCGGGCAAGCCAGGAGGTAATCACCGCGGTAAAACCCAGGCCTCCAGAAAGCTGCTCTGAAAGGGAACGCTCCACCGCAGAGGCCTGCATCATCCCGGCAATGCCGCACAAGCCCCCGCTCAACATGATGGCAATGATCATGGTCCGTAGCACCGGCATTCCCGCATACCGGGCAGTGGCCTCGCTTTCACCCAGGACATCAATCTCAAAACCCAACTTGGTCCGTTTCATAAGACCATAGACCAGCAGCGCAAGGCCCAAGGTGATGATCCACCCCGCATGGAGACCCAGGACCGACGGGAGTATCGCATGCTCACTGAAGGGGGCTATTTTGGGAAAGCCGCTGGCCCGAGGATCTTTCCACGGGCCGTATTGCAAATAGGAAATCCATTTGGCTGCCACGTAATTCAGCATCAGGGTAACCAGGGTTTCATTGGTAGAAAACCGAGCCTTCAATATCCCAGGAATGAGTGCCCACAGGCCGCCAAGAACCAGGGCAAGGAGGAACATCAGGGGGAGCAGTAACCAAGCCGGTAAATCAGGAAACCCAAAGGCTATCAGGGAGGCTCCATAAGCGCCCAGGTAAAACTGTCCTTCTGCCCCGATATTCCAGAACTTCATGCGGAATGCTATGGCGATACCCAAGGAAAGAGTGGCCAAAGGAATCGCCTTATGCACGGTTTCTTTGAAACGATAGGCGGAACCCAAGGAGCCGGCTATGATTTTGCCGTATATGTCCAGGGGATTATAGCCCATACAGGCCATGATAAGCGCGGATGCCAGGAGCGCGGTCAGGACTGCGGCAAAACGCAATATCCGTTCCCTCCAGGCCGAAGTCTCAGACCGGGTTAGTATGCGTAGCACGGTATAGCTCCGATGTATGGCCGAGCATTAAAAGCCCGATATCTTCCTTGGAAACCCCGGACCCTCCTAATGCCCCTGAAGGATAGAGGATATCCATCACCCGCCCCCGGTGGATAACCATAATGCGATCGCAGAGTTCCTGCAACACATCCAGATCTTCTCCTATAAAAAGAACCCCCACTCCCCGCTTTTTCTGGGCATTGAGCATATCGTAAATACTATAAGAGGCCCCTATATCAAGACCCCGCACTGGATACGCGGTAATCAGAAGCCGGGGCTCCTGTTCCAGTTCCCTGCCCAAAAGGACTTTCTGGATATTCCCGCCGGATAGCTTCTTCACGATATGCTGCACCGAAGGGGTGGAAATAGCATAACGGCTTACTATGGTTTCAGCCTGTATCCGTCCTTTGAAGCGATTAATCAGGGGCCCTGGGGTACTGTCGTAGGAGCTCAAGAGGATATTATCGGTAATACTCATCCCTGCTGCGAGTCCCATGCCGAGCCGGTCTTCGGGGATAAAGCTCAGGCGGATCCCCTTTTTCTTGATACTCCGCGGGGAAAGACTCCCCAGGTTTTCCCCAAAAAACCGGATAGATCCCGCATCAGGATGTCTCAATCCGGTGATAATTTCGCAGAGTTCTTTCTGCCCGCTCCCCGCGATACCCGCAACCCCGAGGATTTCCCCGGCAAAAACATCAAAGGACAACGAGTTCAGGATCTGTACCCCTTGGGGATCCTTCAGGCTTAAGGATCGGACCTCCAGCAGGGGGCGCTCCCGAGGCAGGGGCTTTTCTCGGTGTATCTCCAAGGAAATACTCCCTCCCACCATCCATTCGGTTAATTCCCGGGGATTGGTATCCTTGGTATGCACCGTACCCAGACTTTTGCCTTTACGCAACACCGTTACCCGGTCGCTGATTTCCATAACTTCCTGCAGTTTATGGGTAATGATGATAATCGCACAGCCTCCGGCTTTCATGGCCCGCATCATGGAAAAAAGCCGGGTCGTTTCTTGGGGAGTCAAGACCGCAGTCGGTTCGTCCAGGACCAAGACCGAAGCTCCCCGGTAGAGGACCTTGAGAATTTCCACGGTCTGTTTTTCACTCACCGACATATCGTAGATTTTCTTCGTAAGCGGGATACAAAGGCCGAAGCGTTCTTCCAGGGCCTTAATTTTTGCAATGATTTTTTTCTTTGGTAAAAAAGGGGTGCTCTCGTGCTCCCCCAGGCTGATGTTCTCCCACCCGTTCATCACCGGTATGAGCTTAAAATGTTGATGCACCATGCCTACCCCCGCGACAATAGCATCCTGGGGGGATTTGAAAAACCGCTTCTCCCCGTTAATACACAGCGAACCCGAATCCGGGACATAGATCCCGGAGAGCATATTTACCAGGGTACTCTTCCCGGAACCATTTTCCCCCAAGATGGCCAGGATTTCACCTCGATCTACGGTCATACTCACATCGTCATTGGCCTGTACGGTCCCGAATCGTTTGGAAATATGGTGCATCGCTACATAGGCCTGGGGCATTATCTTTCCTTATCGTTACTACGAAGCCCTCCTTGAGGACCCTCAAGGATGCCCCAGTTTCAGTACAAACAGGGAGCATCCAGGATCCGGGCATGGCTTTACTGCGGAATGGTACCGATTATCCCCTGGACAAACCAGCCCATATTCCAGATTTCATCATCCGTCATTTTGACCCCCGCAGGAACCTTAACCGTGCCGCTCTGATCCGTCAAGGGTCCGGTAAAGGGATCAAAGGCCCCCGCGGTAATCTTGGCCTGGGCTTCGGCTACTTTTTCCGTGGCTTCTGGTACGTTGTTCCCGGTGAGGGTATCCAGGCTTACGGTTCCGTTGCTAAAGCCCTCCCAGTAGGCCCGGGATTTCCAGGTTCCCGCTTGGATGCTTTTCACATCATCCACATAAAAGACCTCCCAGTGGAACAAGGGCGCGGTCAGGTAGGCTCGGGGCGCGGCGCTGGCAGTGGCCACATTGTACCCTACCGCAAAAGCCCCCCGTTCCTGCGCGGCAATCTGGGGCGCGGTGGTATCCTGGTGCTGGGCTATGACATCACAGCCCTTGTTTAGGAGTTCCAGGGCCGCTTGCTTTTCCACGCTGGGATCGTACCAGGTATTGGTCCAGATGACCTCGACCGTGGCATTGGGGTTGACCGACTGAACCCCCAGGGTAAAGGCGTTAATCCCCCGGATCACCTCGGGTATAGGCATGGCAGCCACATAGCCGATTTGGTTGGCCGTGGTTTTGAGACCCGCGGCAATCCCCGACAGATACCGGGCCTGGTATATTTTGCCGAAATAGGTAGACACATTGGGGGCCCGCTTATACCCGGAACAATGGCCGAAATAGACCTGCGGGTTGTCCGCAGCGACTTTTATGGTCCAGTCCATGAAGCCGAAGCTGTTGGTGTAAATCACGGTACACCCCTGATCGATTAAGTCCCGGATGGCCTTTTCACAGTCCGCATTTTCCGCTACATTTTCGATATACGCGGTCTTAATTCCCAAGGCTTCTATGGCCAAGCGTCCCTTGTCATGGGCCTGGGTATAGCCTTCATCGTTAATCGCGCCGATATACACGAAACCCACCTTGAGGGTATCCCCCGCAGGTTTCCCCGTAGCGGCGGATGCTTTTCCCGCATCCTTGCCGCCTCCGGCAAATGCGGAAACGACCAGTCCTAAAGCCAGCAAAAACGCCCACAGTTTTTTCCCTGATGTTCTCATTCTGTTCTCCTCCTCGCGCCATTAAAGACAGACCTTTAATGGTAGTATGATGCTTCTTTTTATAAAGAGAAAGCCCAGAATAATCAAGAGGGATATTTGTATATTTATGCATATTTTTCTTAAAAAGGGATTCCTCGCTTCATCAAGGTAGCCGGTTAAAAACTTGCCATCCTGTTCATAGGTGGATGGCAGTTCTACATTTTAGCAATAGTATATACACCGTGAAACATCACTAGTGAACCGGCGCGGCCTCATGGTCCGTATTGAGGCCCCCTGGGATTTTTCCTGACCTGGCCAGGGTTTCTTACCCAATGCCGGTTTTTACTCTTTTCGAAGAGGATCTCAAAAAGGAGGCAAGACAAAAGACGAAGGAACATCTGACCGATCCCTCCGGTGATGTTCTCCAAAAAGACAGGGAAGCCAATGATACATAGGTTCACGCCCTTCAAAAATCCTCTGAAGTAAGATGTCGAGCCGACTTTTTCATACCCTGAATCCGCTTGGCCTGGAACCGCTGTTCTCGTTTTTGCCTGGAAGGCTTGGTAGGTTTACGGTATCGCGGAAGCCCGGCGGAAGCAACTATGAGTGCTTCCAGCCGGGAAAAGGCCCGGGCCTGGTTGATCTTTTGAGCGCGTTCCCCATCAGCGGTGATAACCAGGGCATCATCTCTGGTGATCCGGGAAGCTAAGGTTTCCCGCAGGCGCCCCCTTTCCCCTGCGGAAAGTCCGTCTAGGTCCTCCAGACGGATCCGCACGGTAACTTTGGTGTTGACCTTGTTTACGTTCTGACCCCCTGGACCGCGGGATCGGGAATAGGTAAGGTCTGCCGCAGCATAGAGGGACCTATGAAGAAGCCCATGGTTCATAAATTCCCCCTGCTCCTCATGAGGAACCCCTTAAGCAGCCGGTGCAATCACCGCAGCCCACGGGCAAGGTCCGCGGCTTTATCGGTTTTTTCCCACGGGAATTCCTCTCGGCCAAAATGACCGTAGGTAGCGGTTTTTCGATACACAGGACGCCGCAAATCCAGGGCCGTGATGATCCCTGCGGGGCTTAAGTCAAATACCCGGGTAACCGCTGCTTCTATCTGGTTCTCAGGAACCACGGCAGTACCGAAGGTATCCACCATGACCGAAACCGGGAAGGGAACTCCAATGGCATAGGCCAATTCAACTTCACAACGTTCTGCCAGTTGTGCGGCTAAAATGTTCTTTGCCACATACCGGGCCATGTAGGCCCCAGAACGGTCCACTTTAGTCGGGTCCTTGCCGGAAAAAGCGCCCCCTCCATGCCGGCCCATACCGCCGTAGGTATCGACGATGATCTTCCTGCCGGTAAGACCGGTATCACCGAAGGGGCCCCCCACCACAAAACGACCGGTGGGATTGATGAAATACTTGGTTGCCTTGTCTAAGAGGCCGGTAGGTTCTAGGATGGGTCGGATGATCTGGTCGATGATGGTTTCTTTGATGGTTTTGTAGGCAATACCCTCATCATGCTGGTGGGACAGGACCACCGTATCAATCCGTATGGGCTTATACCCCTCATATTCAACGGTTACTTGAGTTTTTGCATCCGGCCGCAACCAGGGAATAGTCCGGGTCTTCCGTTGCTCCGTAGCCCGGATCAGGATCTGGTGAGCCAGGGTAATGGGCAAGGGCATGAACTCCTTGGTCTCGTTACAGGCGAACCCAAACATCATCCCTTGATCCCCGGCCCCCTGCTGGCCTTGGTACTCCTCAAGGCCAACACCGGAAACCCCTTGGCTTATATCAGGAGACTGGTTGTGGATCATATCTAAGACCGCCATGGACTGGTAATCCAAGCCATAGGCCGGATCGGTGTATCCCACATCTTTGGCCACATCCCGAACCACATGCTGAAAGTCCACGAAGGTTTTTGTGGTTATTTCTCCCCCAATGAGCACCAGGGAAGTAGAGGCGAAGGTCTCGCAGGCCACCCGGCTTTGAGGGTCGTCTTGTAAGCAGGCATCTAAGATAGCATCTGAGATTTGGTCACAAAGTTTGTCTGGATGACCCTCTCCCACGGATTCGGAAGTAAAAAAAAATCGCCGATCGTTCATACTGAGTATACTACTCCTTATCATAGATAAAATAATACCTTAACTCTAGTAGGATTTACGCCTTTTGTATATACCCTTGAGGGATCGAACGCTTAAGGTCCCTGTGAATCAGGTCATTTAAAAGTATATTTCTTTATATAATAAGGATTTACCGCTTGACCTACATGAGATCTGTGGGAACCTATTTCCTTATATTACAAGGAATTCAAAAAGCAAATGACACCGCCCTGCCAATGAATATTGACGAATTACCATGAGGATTATTACTATACCTAAGGACGCCACTGTCCTTGCCCTCCAGAACCACCATCCCTGCCATTCCAGAACTCACCGCTACCGTCCCCAGTTCCGCCATAATAGGAGGGGCCGCCCCGGTGGAACTGGCCGTCTCCACTCGGACCGGGGCGGCCGGTACTGCCGCCGTAAGCGCTTCCTTCCCGCCGGGAAAATAGAAAGCTCCCGGCCTGCTGCTCATAGGATTCTTGGGCAGTATGCACCGGTTCATTTGTTCCCCAAAACCATTCACCCCCTTCCCCTGATTATAGAAGATCATGCCCGGCGCTGTTTTTTTTATGTTGACAAAAGGACGCAGCTTATTTTATTATAACTCTATGTAGCCTATTGCCAACAAAAAACTGGTATCTATAAGTTAGTATCTCTCAATGATGCCAAGACATAAGACTAGATGTCTGTGTTTTGTCCGCAAAGAGTTGATTTTGGACAAATACTTATTAAGGTTAAAAAAAGGATGGTATGGCATTTATAGATTTTGTTGAATGGAACGATGCCAAAAACGATATTTTTGCATGGAAATTCGGACAGAATAGCAACAATAATGTAAGTACCTTTACTCAGCTTGTGGTCCGAGAATCCCAGGAAGCGATATTGTTTTCCAAGGGACAGATTCTTGGAAAATTTGGTCCTGGAAAACATACCTTGAATACGGAAAATTTACCCCTGCTTCGCAATTTGTTCGGGATTCCCTTTGGGAAGAAAAACCCTTTTACCGCCGAAATTTGGTTTGTCAACAAGGCTGCTCCCCTCACCATTAACTGGAGAACCGATGCCATGCGTTACCAAGACCCGGATTATGGTCAGATGATTCCCCTTGCTGCGGTCGGCAGGTACGGTCTTAAAGTAGAGGATGCGGAGCGTTTTCTGGTTCAATTGGTAGGAACCCTTACCCGGTTTACCGCAGCCGAACTCACCAACCATTTTCTGGGCGAACTTATCTCAAAAACAAAAAGTGTTATTACCTCCTTTATGCGCAATAACAGGATTGGGATCATGACCGTATCCGAGCATTTGGAGGATCTGCAACGATTTATCGGACAGCCCCTTAAGGAATTTTGGGAAGCCTACGGTATGATGCTCACCGGTTTTTTCATCACTGCTGTGGATATTGATACTGCAACCGAGGATGGTAAGAAAATAGCCGCTGCCTTGAGCGATCGCTCGGCACAGAATATCGCGGGGTATACCTGGCAGCAAAAGCAGGGCTTCAATGTCGCTCACAACGCTTTGTCCGGTAGTGGCGATATGGGTATTCTTGGAGCCGTGGCCATGACCGGCATGATTGGTGGGGGACAAGCCATGATGCAGCCGTTCCAGCAGGGTGCCGGTGGAGGATTTCCCCGCGTCAGCCACGATGGGCCGGTAGGCGGGCGCCAAGAGGTGTTCTGTGCCAAATGCGCCAAAAAATTCCCTGTTACCGCAAATTTTTGTCCTTTCTGCGGACATAAATACCATCCCTGCCCCCGCTGCGGCAGCGATAACCTGGAAAACTCCCGGCGTTGTGTTTCCTGCGGTACCGGGCTTGTGCAGCAGGGCGCTCCCGGCAGCGGTCTGGGTAATGCCTGTTCCCGGTGCGGACAAGCGGTACAGCCGGGAGTACAATTCTGCCCAAGCTGCGGCAATAAAATCAGTTAAGGAATAAAACATGACCAGAATCCAGTCATCATTTTTCAGGTTTATGCTTTTTCTTTTTGGAGCAGGAATCGTTTTGCTGGCTTTTTCCCTTTTTACTAGGGGCAGGGAACTTTCCAGCAAAGATATGTTTATGTGGATATCCATAGGAATAATGTACCTTGTCTTTTTTACGCCCTTCTTTTTTTCAGTCCTCCCGATCGGCACTTTTTCAAGAAAAATCCCTTCCGTCGTTATTATCTGGAGCGGGATTTTTGTATATATTCCGGCTTCGGTTGTGGTAATAGGGCTGTTGCGATTTTTTGTTATTTCTTTGAATGTGGCGCTGGTAGTCCAATCCATTGTGCTTTTCGCCTTCCTGATGGCGGTCTATTTCGGTTATTTCGCTTCTTCCCATGCGGGTAATGTTGCCGCCGAAGAAAAGAATACATCACGGTACCTTACGGAAATGAAAAACATGGCCGCTTCACTAGCCCTTAAAGCCGGCTCTTTATCCAATGACTATGAAGGGATACAAAAACTGATTAAGCAGTCTGCTGATGATATACGGTATTTTTCTCCGGTAGATCAGAACAGGAGTACCGAGATAGATTTCAGAATCCTTGATGTGGTTGGAAATTTACTCGAATTTTGCGATACCCCAGCTGAAGGCGGGCATGTGGTCTATTTTGAAAGGGAAGTGAAACAGCTTCAGGTGCTTATAAAAGAACGCAAATTGTTGAGAAACTAGATCGGTTAAAAATTAACGTTGCTTTAGGGCAATCAGGGTAGTTTTGCTAACGTACATTCCAGGGGGACTATAATGCAGGGAAAAATATTTGCCGAGTCGATGAATTTGTATCAAGATAAGGCCAAAATTCTTTTTAATTATTATAAAAAAGCGGCTGAAAAGATCGTTAAAGAAGAGATGGAACTGGAAAAATCCATTGGAAAGGCCAGATCCGAAATAAGCCTTGCCCGGAAAACTAAAAAGAAGGGAATAGTTATAATTGCGGTTTTTCCGGTTCTTGCGCTGATATTCGGCCTTGTGCTACCGGTCGCCACCGGCTTGTTCGGCGATTATGGATTTATTGGTTATTTTTTGGTTGTTGGTAGTATAGGGGGCATTATAAGCCTTGTAAATGCCCGTAAATCCATCAAGGAAAATGAGTCGAAAATAACGGGTTTTGAAGAAGCCCACCGGGATATACGCAGGCATTACCGGGTAAAAAAAGTAGGCGTCCTGTATGTTCCCATTGCGACAAAAGTACCCTTTGAAAACAAAAGTTTTATGGTGGATCATACCGGCGCTGTTCAGGATACTGATTTTTCCATGTCTGTGGTAAGAAAACCGGAGGATCTGTTGGCGTCCCTCTCCGGACTGGAAAAAGGCATTAAAGAAGCGCCGGTTATCGAACAGGCATCCACGCCGGAAGAAATAGATACCGCCGATTATTCTACATCCATGCAGCGTGTTACCTTGTACGATTACATGGGGAATATTGACCGCCAGGTACGCAACATCCGTTATCTTTTGAATGATAATGATACGGTGGCCCTCTCTTTACCGGTTGTACTGCCCCAAAGCCAAAGGGCCGAATTCATTAAAGAATACGCTGCTTCTGATCCCGAAGATAAACCGGTTATCCCGGTGTATAATATTGACGGCTTTAAAGAAAAGATTGACACCTTTTATACCCTCAATGAAGTAAAGAATAATTTTGAAAAAAATATCAATGAAAACCAGATCGAGTATTTCAAGAAACTGATAAGGCGCCTTGCCGAATCAGTCCAAATTGTAAGCCGTACAAAGATCAGCGGATCAAACAAGGTACTTGATTACGCCAACATGATATTTTCCATCGTATTAAAATCGGCCTTTAACCAGTATTCGCCAGCCCTGGAAGCGGAAGAGATTGAGCGGATTCGCTCGGCCAGTTTTGACTACCAGGATTCTGTCGATGATTATACGCCCTTCTCGTTAAAGTCCAGTTCCCGGGTTAAATACGATTTGCTGTCCACTGCGTGGATTGCGGAAGATCAATCCCGGACATCCATGCCTTTTGGGATGCACCAGATACAGGAAGAGGTACTTGCACCGGTTATTCAGAACCTTATGGCGGAGAATCGGGTTGAACGGCTGAAGATATACAACAATATAAAAGATCAAAAGCTCGATTATCTTAACCAATGGCACCGGGATACCGAGGACTTTTACGGCAGGAACCGTGCCGAGTCGGCGGATCTTATCAATCGTATGCGGGAAGCATACGCCGATTACATCCGTTCGTTTAATACCTACAAGGCTTTGCAGGAAACCCAGAAGGCCATGAACAGGACCCATTCCCTTGACAGCGCTGAGGTGCATGAGCAGAACAAAAACGCGGAAGTAATTGCCGGCTTCGAGATGCAAGCAGCACAATTTAATCAGAAACAAAGGGAATTCAGCGATTATATGGATCGATTGAAAGAAGACATCGATCAAAAGGCTGCTGAATTCGGCTATATACCCTACTACGAAGCGACCTTGCGGGATCAGGAATACCGGGACATCGCCCGGTCCACTGTTCCCGAGCAGTTGCAGGAATTGGATTCCCGTCGTAAAAAACTTATAGCCATCAGTCCTTATGTGGCTCAATTCGCCCGGCTTCCCCCTGCGCCGCGGGTTGAACAACAGATGTATGATGATTTTTCGATAGATCTTATTAGAGAAGCCGCGGAAACGGAAGCTGCTGAAGATAACTGTGAACAGGAAACTCCCCGTGGGGGAATGCAAAACGAGCCGCCCACAGAAGACGGCGTGGAGACATAATCATGGAACGATATGATTTTACCATTGATACCTCCCCCATGGCAAAAATGGTCGATACGGTAAAAGGGCATGTAAACGGGGTAACTGTTGCGGTAACTACCATGGAAGCTGCGGTTATTGCCGCTGAACGGAGCGCGTCCAAAACCATCTGCGATAATGTGGATAAGGGATTTTACGTACTTATGAAGTCCCAGTTAAGCCAGAAGGCGGTGGCAGCTTATACTGAAATGATAAGCAAGGAGGGGATTCTCTTTCAGCTTGCCAAGGCTTTGGATAATGTACGGGGGCAAATGCAGGATGATTATAATATGATTTGCCGGCGGTACCATAAATTATTCCAGTCCCTAAATAAAGCTCTTGAAACCAGGGTCAAGGAACTGGATCGCCCAGCCATGAAGATCGCGGAAATAAAGAAAAATCTTGTTTTTGACAGGCTGAAAAATGACAGTTCCCTGGTGTTCAGCGCCGCAGAGGAAACGCTTTCTGTTTCTCAAACCGCGATAAGTGGAAAGCTCAAACAGAAAACCAGGGATGCTATAAAAACCCTTTATGAGTCCACCGTGGAAAAGCGTTCCTACCATAATAAGCTGAAAAGCATAGTCTTGCAAGAATCTGCCACAGAACAAACCGGGACGGAAAAGTCCGGAACTGCTGAGTCCCTTCCTTTTCGGGATAATAAATTGTATTTGCCGGTTATATGTTCTTTAACAGAAAGTTTTCTGAACTGCCATGACCTTATTGAAAATATCTATACTGCCCAAACGGACAAATGGCAGGATTCCGGTCCCATTATAGCCGAAATAAGGGATATACAAAACAACCTGAAGTGGACATCCTTAAGTGCTGACGAAAAGGAAACGGTAAAAAAAGAATTCCTGCGGTTTTGCGAACAGGATAATCCCGATGAACGTACCGGTAAGGAAATAATGCGCCTATTTGAGGAAAATTCCTGGGAGGTGCTGAAAAATGAGCTATAGTCAGCCCTATACCATACAGGTCCCCTACAGCGGCTCAAGGTCGGTTAGTTATCCCAAGAGTGACAGCGGGGGAACCCTGAATGTCTCCTACAGCGGGACCGCTCCGGCGCAGATCGTCATCCACGTTGACACCGATCCTTTTGACAGCAGCGTATCCAGAGTTAACGGTCATATCGACATGTTGACCGGCGCGGTTATCGCCATGAACGCTGCCCAAGTTGCCGCGATCAACCAAACTACGGGGGAGGTCTCTGCGTCTCTGCTTAACGGTTTTTTTGGAACCATAAAAGCCGAGTTATCCCAGCAGCTTCAAGCCTTGGACAGCGCCATAAAAGCGATCTTCGGCCTGATTCTGGAACAGGGAAAAGGGGTAAGCCAGAAAACCCTTCAGATGGAAGGGGATTTTAACCGTATCAGATCCCGGTATGTTACCCTGTTCCGCGATCTGGATACCGAATGTTATAAAAGAATATACGAATTGGACAAACCTGCTTTTCAGCTTTCTGAAAACATTCAAAATAAACTGATACGTGAAGCGATAAGCGGCGAAGGGGCTAACAATTTTATTGTTCTTAATGAAGAAGCGTCCACGAAAATGATGCTCCTTACTTCGCGCCTTTTACGAAAGGTTCGGGATCTTATAAAAACCCTGGGCGCTTATATAAGCCAGGAAACCCGGATCACTGCGCTTATTGATTCATTTCTTGTAAGTGAACCGGTTGAAAAGACGGCACCGTTATTGTTACCGGTTATTTTTACCGAAAGTGATACGCTTGAAGGAGACAGGGGCGGGATCTCCGGGAAAGATTATACTTGTTTTCTTCCCGATACCCTCTCCTCTGAAGAAAGGTCGAAAATCAGCCGGCCTATTGACGAGTACTGCCGAAATGATACGGCTGCTCAGTGGAAAGAACCGGAAGAACAGAGCATGCTATTACTCGACAAGGAATTTAAGATTCTGGTCGAGGCGGAATTCGCTGAAAGGGGGGATCCCTCAGAGGATGGGGCATCTAAACGCCGTGTGTATGACGAACTTATGAAACTATGGCAGGATCGCAGTTTTCTAATTTTGTAAAATGACAGGAGCCGGACATGAAAGAATTGCATGAGATTTTGATAGGTGAATCCGTTGTTGGCTTAAAAGATAATCTGGTTAAGACAAATATATTGCCAAAAACCAGCGGCGAACTGGACCGGGATCTATCGATCCAGGGGAATGTAGTGGTAGAAGGCGCGGTTTACGCCAGAAATTTTTTGGTGGATTCCGGTCCTGCCGAATTCAACGGCGCAGTCTATGCCCATAACGAACTGCATATAAAAAACGATTCCAAGGAGACTATTTTCTTTAAAAAAGCGGTGGCTACCAATGATTCCATTGTCGCGCTTTTGATTTCAGGTCGTTGCATATTCGGCTCGGACATTAACGGTAAAACTATAAAATTAAAGAATTGTTTTGTGGCAGGCAGTATTTTCGCGAATGAAATTCAACTGGAAAACACCGTAATCCTTGGTGGATGCTTTGCTTCAAAGAAACTTACCCTGCAAAACGTGATAACCGGTACCTTTAATGCCCCGGCGGTGATGGCAGGAGGAATTAACTACCTGTTGTATCCTACCGCATTTTCCGTTGAACCTATTGCTCCGCTGCCGGGTACTGAATTCTATAATATCACCCTGGCGGATTTGGGTTCTTTGTACAAAGGCTCTACCGCTATGCCGAATACCGGAAAAATCCGACTGGATATAAACGCCGATGTCCAGAGAACGGTCCTGGTCGATGATTCGGATACAAATATCTTACTTAACAGTTATTCCGTTGCCTCAAGGATACTGGTAGGTGATCTCATTGATATTGACAAACTGGAAAATCATTTTCTTGTCATATCCGCAAGCCTTGGTTCTCAGATATTGAAGACCTATTCGCTTCAAAAAGAAGACGGCAACAGCGCAGATTTGACGGTAAACAAGATAGCTGATTTTTTCTTTAAGATTCTTAATGGATCGATGGTCATTGAGGAAATAAGCGGAACCATATCTCTTGAAGAATTAAAGCAGAAATATCGGTAATATGTCTCCGGGACGGCCTCCCTTGCAGAACCCTCAAATTTACCTGGGGTACGCTTAATATAAGATAGTTAAGAGCGTAATTCTTCAGGTACCATGGGGATACTGATTTCTTATAGCGTAGAACATAGACACAACAACCACGCCGTCTCCCCGTATTATCATGTTCGCGACGGCAAGCGTATAGATTTCGTCCTGTCTTTCAACGCCAAACAAAGAGCTTTTGCGGATTTTTTCTATATCCTTATCGCTTACGCCCATGAACATTTTATTCATGGCGGTTACAAGAAACGTCCCCGAAGTGCAACAAATATCAATAATTTTACTGTTTTTGTTGACTTCAGCAAAATCGAACATAAACTCCGTCAGGTGCTGCGGAGTAGAACAATCCATAAACCGCTTCCGTCTCCTTCGGAATATTTTACAAACTCGTGATAGAAAATACCTAATGTGTCAATCGTATTGTTCGCAGAGTCCATCATCGATTTTATCTTTTTTTCAAGTTCTTCGATATACCGGCTTAATGAATTGTAATGACCGAGTTTAATATTTTTTATGCCGGTATTGCGCCCGATAATCTTAAAGCGGTTTTTATGTCCTCAATCTTTTCTTTTCTGATGTCACTTTCCTTTAATACATTGTTGATTGCGTCATGAAGCCGGTTTACCGGTTTTCTGCTTAGGAAGCATCCCCCTAGGGGACTTTACAGATAGGACGCCGTCACGGCGTGGATAAGAGACCCGGCAGAAACGTGGAGAACCCCGGTATATAGGTTACCAGGAGGACCACCGCTAATTGGATAATCAAGAAGGGGAACACATGCCGGCAAATAGCCGCAAAGGGTTTATTGAACCGGTACGCGGCCAGGAAGAGGTTCATGCCCACCGGAGGGGTGAGGAAACCCACTTCCAGGTTGGTAATGAAAATAATCCCCAAATGAACCGGATCAATCCCATAGGCCGTACCCAGGGGAACGATCAGGGGTAATACGATCAGGATAGCCGAGAAAATATCCATCAAGCAACCCACCACGAGCAGGCTGAGGTTGAGGACCAGGAGAAAAAGGTACTTGGATGTGATGGCCCTCTGCATCCAGCGGACCAGGACTTCAGGGGTCTGGGTATCCACGATGTAATAGGATAAGGCCTGGGCTAAGGCCAGAATCGACAGCACCCCTCCGATGATGGGAATGGCCTTGGAAAACACCCGGCCCAGGTCCCGTAAGGGGATATCCCGGTGGATGAGGACCTCCACGATGAAGATATACAGCACTGCCACCCCTCCGATTTCAATCAGAGACAAAAGGCCGGAAAAATACCCGCTGATAAGCAGCACCGGGAGCAGGATCTCAAAGGCGGATCCTCGTAATGCCGAGAGTGCCCTGGAAGGATTAAAGGGTTCTACGGGAATTCGTGTTTTTACCGATGCGATGATGCCGAAGATAATGACCCCTATAACCAGAATCAGGCCGGGGATAATCCCTCCCATAAACACATGGAACACATTGGTCATGGTGGCAGTCCCCACCAAGATGATGGGGATACTGGGAGGAAAAAGTAGGCCGATGCTCCCTACGGAGGTTAAAAGGCCAATGGAAAAGGGTTGCGGATACTGGACATGGCTGGTTAAAACCGTATAGAGGATCCCCCCTAAGGCTAGAATCGTAACCCCCGAGGCCCCGGTGAAAGAGGCAAAGAAGGCGCAGATAAGCACCGTGGCGATGATCATACCTCCGGGTAGCCAGGAAAAGAGGCTGCGAAAAGTATGGACCAGCCGTTCCCCTGCCTTACTTTCCGATAAGAAGAAGCCTACCAGGGTAAAAAGGGGAATCGCAATGAAACTGTCCTTGGTGAGGGTGGTATATACCTGATTCGCCACCACATCAATTTCACCCCCTGCCGCTTGGATCAGTAAGAGGGCCACTCCCCCCATGATGACAAACAGCGGGGTCCCGGCCAAGGCCGCAAGCACGAGTAGGAACACTCCCGGGATTCTCAGGTAAAAGGCCAGGGTATACCAGAAGTCGATGAAGGGATAGAGCCCATCAGGAACATCAAAGCCCCAGAGGATCTTGGCCAACATCGGTGCAGAGCACAGGGTTCCCAGAAATAAGGCCAAAACCGGGAGGATCTTTCCTTTCCCCCGGACCGGCACGTTCCGGGCAAACCGAAAAGCCATCACCCCATATCCGATGGGAATGATCAGGCCAAAGATCTGATTCGGGATAAAGCCGATCATTCGCCACGGGGAAAGGCCGATTAAGACAAAGGAACCGCCACACCAGGCAACCAAGGTTAGGATAAAGGCGGATAAGAGCTTATGGGCTATCGCAAACCCCTGTTTTATCTGGGGATTTCCAAAATTAGCTACCAAAGCAATGGAAAGGTGCTCTTCGGTCTTAGTGGCAAGCATCCCTGATACCAGTCCCACCACCAAGAGGCAATGGACCATAAGGCCGTTGGAAGCAGGTATGCCAGTTTTGAATATAATCCGAGCAGCCGCATCCGCCACCGGAAGCAAGGCAAGACAGATCAGGGAAACATACCCCAGTCCTTGTTCAAGGCGATGGAGCACCCCCCAGGGGAAGCATTTTTCGGCCTTTAGTTCCGTATCCATTTACCCAGCGCCTTTAGCGTCCGCTCCGGTACTGCTGTAATATACCGTTTATTTTTTGATACAGGTCCCGGTTAAAGGTAGTACCCAGCAGCTCGGGCATGGCCCGTTCCACATCAACATACCAGGCTTGTTCTTGTTCAGGGCTTATCTGGTTTACCTTAAGTCCATAGCCGGTCATGGTGTTTACCACATTGCTTTCCAGTTGGGTGATGGAATCGCCGATCTCTTCAGCGATACGCCGGGAAACTGCTATAATCTCGGGTTTGTAGGCTTCGGGAACCCTAGTCCAGGCCCGCTGATTTAAAATAATCCCCCCCATAAAGGGGGCGATGTTGATGGAGGCCATGTGTTTGGTTATCCCGAAAAGCTGCATACCTCCCACCAAGACCGGGCTTTGATACACTGCATCGATCATACCGCTGTTGAGGGAGACCAAGAGATCGCTTATCATAACCGGCACCATTTGATAGCCCATGACCTTAAAAGCCTGGCTTATTTCAGGGGTGTCGGGGCTGGTGGCCAATTTTTGCCGTTTCAAGTCCTGGGGAACAAAGACTTCCCTGCGGGAAAATATCTTAACCCAGCCGGATTTAGCCCAAGCCAAGGTAAAAAACCCTTTCTCGTTGATCTTGCCTTCCATATCCGGTTTTATGTCTCGCAGTACCCGCGCCAATTCAGCATCGTTTCGGATAAAAAAGGGGACGCTCAAGGTCATGATTTCCGGGGTGATGAGGTTGAGTCCTGCAGAGGTGAAGACCGCCCCCTGAATCTGATTCAGCCTGAGTTTCCGCAGTACATCTTCCTCTCCACCGGCGACCCCGTTATGGTAGACCCGTAGTTCTACTTGCCCGTTACTTACCCTGGCCCATTCCTGGGACATACGGTTCAATGCCGCTCCCCAGGGGGTGCTTTCAGGAGCCATGGAGGCCAGTTTGATGGTAACCTTTCGTTGGGCAAAAAGCACCATCGGATTCCCTATACCAAGCAACAGCAACACTGCTATACTACCTATAAAACAGAAGATTCCTTTTGATGCCTCTGTTTTTTGCATCGTTTTTCCCTTTTTCATGGTACAACCTCCTCGTATGAGCGGAATCTATGGGAAACTCCGCTGTTTTTTAAGGTGCTTCCTGGATAACAGCATCCCAATCCATATCGGTTTCTGCATCAAGAAAGAAATTTTCCGCTTCTTCCAGCAGATACCGGGCTTTGCGCTGGGAAAGAATGGTAACCAGCCGATTTGCCGGATCTGCATCCGGATCTATGGCCAAAGCAAGCTCCAAATAAGCCTTAAAGGTATCATAATCCTGAGCAGGAATACAAACCGCCTCTGCATAGGCTATATAGGGGCCTGGGGAGCGGCCCCCGGATTTTTCCCAGGCCCGCTTGAAATAGGTATCTACCAAGGATTTATTGCCCCCCATACCCTCCGGCATGGAAGCATAGAACAGCAGATAGAATTCGTCCAAGGCCCCCTGATTAAAATCCGGGTCTAAAGCATAGGCCCGGTCGATATAAGCGCGCAGTTCCGGAACCTTACGGCCCAGTTCCAGATCAAAGGGATTCAGGGAATAGGCCGAGAGAAACCCTGCCGCGGTCCAGTAGAGGAAGGGAACATCCTCCTTTTTCATCTTTTCCAGATACCCCGCTAATTGGTCAGGCCCTGAAGCAGTGCTGAATCCCGGATATTTTTTATTTAAGCCGGAATAGAGTATGGCCCCTCCCCGGAGGTAAAACTTTTTCGCCCGGACATACTGCCGGTCCCGTTCAGCATACTCATTTCGGGGGAGAATCTGGGCCGGCTCCTGGACAAAGGCATTGGCATACATGACAAAAAGGGAACCCGTCGTCAGGATGAGGCCCTCATGGTGGGGATTAGCCGCCAGAAGAGATTCATACATCTTGATGGCAAAAGGGAGGGCGTTTCCTACCAGTTCAGGATCCTCCTCTCCAGTAAAGACCGTGCTACTGCCCTCCCCGGTCAAGGCATTAGAAATCGCATTTATAGCCATGCGGTTGATTGAACAAGAACCCAGCAAGATGATACCCACTGCCAGGGGGGAAAAAAGGATACGGTGCTGCACTGCCCTACCTCCTTGATACTGCTGCTGGTCCAAGACCTAAGCTACCTATAGGGTATCAGATTTTTTAATCCCAATGCAAGAGCGCGGAGAGCCCTGCTGTAGGTGTCAACGACCACGAGTAATGTCCCCCTGCTTCGTACCATACCCTTGTTTTTGGGTCAGGGTAAGCTTTTGTTCGGTTTGCGTCTCTGAAACAGGCGGTACTTCAAGTGTACTTGTTAGGTGCTCCTCAGTATAGTATGGTGAAGATATGGATTGCTCTATCATAGGATATGATCCAGTAGGGGCATGGACGAAAACTACCGATAGGGTAGAGGACGTACTCGCCTACCGGAATACCGGTGGCCTTACCTGGATACATATCAACGGTCTCACCGATTCCGCAGCCCTCCAGCCCTTGTCGGAAACCTTCGCTATTCACCCCTTGACCGTAGAAGATATCCTGGACACAGAACAGCGGCCCAAGGCTGAAGAATTCACCGGCTATCTTTTTATCATCCTGAAGGCCATCCTCCCGCAAGCAGAGGAAATCAGCTTCGATCAGATAAGCCTCATCCTCACGCAAGATACGGTGATCACCTTCCAGGAAAGACCGGGGGATTTCTTCAAAGGGATCCGCCGGCGGATCTTGGATAACATCGGTAGGATTCGCCGAATGGGCGCAGATTACCTGGCCTACGGAATCCTGGATTCGGTGGTGGACGAGTATTTCTTCGCCCTGGATGTCCTGGGTAACCGCATTGAGGACTTTGAAGCACGGGCCCTGGACGAAAACGACATCTCCCTGATTGCGGATCTCCAAAAGGTCAAGCAGACCCTTATCCGGATCCGGCGGATCATCTGGCCCCTTAGGGAAAGCCTCACCAGCCTTTTGCACATGGATTCCACTCTGATTAACCTTGACCTAGAACCCTTCCTCAAAGACCTCCAGGATAATGTGATTCAAGTGGTGGAAACCCTGGAGACCTACCGGGAACTCTTGACCGGGGTGATGGAGGTGAATCTATCGGCCCTCTCCAACCGGATGAACAAAGTAATGAAGGTCTTAACCATCATCTCTACCATCTTCATCCCCCTCACCTTTATCGTGGGAGTCTACGGCATGAACTTCGCTTATATGCCTGAATTGGCCTTCCCCTACGCCTATCCGCTTACCTGGGGCGTGATGGTTCTCATCGCCGTAGGGATGCTCTGGTTCTTCAAACGCCGGCACTGGTTATAGGGAGTCATGCTATGCCTATCCTGGCTCCCTCTCAGGAAGCACTGCGGAGCGCTGCCGCGGCCCTCGTTTCAGGGGGGCTCGTGGCGTTTCCCACGGAAACCGTGTACGGCCTTGGAGGGGATGGGTTTAACCTCCAGGCCCTGGCCCGGATCTTTGCGGTAAAAGGCCGGCCCCGGTTTGATCCCCTGATTCTCCACATCGCCACCTTGGACAGCCTTGCAGTGGTTGCGGCCCTATCTTCAATGGACCGGGCCCTGCGGAACAAGCTGGATGCCCTGTGTGCTCGTTTATGGCCCGGCCCCTTGACCTTGATCCTCCCCAAACAGCCTAGGGTCCCGGACCTGGCCACCAGCGGTCTGCCCACCGTAGGGGTCCGCTTCCCCGCTCATCCGGTGGCCCAAGAACTTATCCGTCTTTCTACCGGGGTTGTAGCTGCCCCCAGCGCTAATCCCTTCGGCTACCTGTCCCCCACCAGGGCAGCGCACGTTCAAGAGCAATTGGGAGACCAGGTGCAGTGTATTCTTGATGGAGGGCCTTGCCCTATTGGGCTTGAGTCCACAGTCTTGGACCTCACCGGTTCTCCCCGGATACTTCGTCCTGGAGGCATTCCCCGGGAACTGATTGAAGGAATCCTCGGCCCTGTGGAAGGCCCCCCGAAGGATCCTGGGGAGGTACTGCGTTCCCCAGGGCAACTCCAGAGCCATTACGCCCCCCATACCGGCATTACCCTGTATTCCCGGGAAGACATGATCCGCCTGCCCTATGAGGCTTCCGCTGCCTATCTGTTTTTTGACCGGCCTTCCTATGATGCCTGGACTCAGGAACTGAGTGTAGCAGGGGTACCGGTCCTTGAACTCAGGGAACGGGGGACTGGGCGGATCCGAGTTCTTTCACCAGAAGGGAACCTGGGTGAAGCTGCGGCCCGGCTCTTTGAGCTGCTTCACGACATGGACAAGCTGGGGGTTTCGGTGATACGGGCCCAATGGGCTCCTGGATATGGCCTTGGCACGGCTATCAATGACCGGCTTTCTAGAGCCACAGCCGGATTTTAGGGTTCTTGAGCCGTGGGGTCTTTAGAGTTGTGGAGAAAAGCCCCAAAAAGCACGGTAAAGGCTTCTCTGGCACTTTCCACAAAATGCACCGCTAGGGCGCTCTTGATTTCCTCGTCCAATGCAGCCCAATCCTCCTCATTATCCCGGGGAAGGATCACTGCGGTCATGTGGTTTCGTATGGCCGCAAGGAGCTTTTCTTTGAGCCCGCCAATGGGCAGCAACCGGCCGGTGAGGGTGAGTTCTCCGGTCATGGCCAGCCCTGGGTGCGGGGGGCTTTGGCAGAGGGTAGAAAACAGGGAAACCGCCAAGGCTATCCCCGCGGAAGGGCCGTCCTTAGGGATGGCCCCTTCAGGAACATGGACGTGGAAATTGCTCTTTCCCAGGTCCTCCCCAAACGCGTACTGGTCCTGTACGCTCCTTAGGTAGGACAAGGCAATGCTGCCGCTTTCTTTCATCACCTCGCCGATGTTTCCGGTAATGAGGAGTTCTCCGGTTCCCTCAAAACGGCTGGTTTCCACCGGCAGCAGGGCTCCCCCGGTTTCAGTCCAGGCAAGACCATAGGAGACCCCGATACGGGCCTCTTTGAACAAGAGCTCATGTTTGTATTTCCGCTGGCCCAGCAGTTTTTCCACTTCTTCCCGGTCCAGGGTCTTCTCAAAGCTGTGCAGGGGCTTGGCCTTGGTACCGTACTCCTGTTCCAAGGCTTCCCGGGCAACCCGGCGGAGACACCGGGCCAGTTCCCGTTCAAGCCCCCGGACCCCGGATTCCATAGTCCAGTACCGGATGATGTCCCGGATGGCCTGATCGGTAAAACCTACCGCCGCGCTTCCCAGGCCGTTTTCAGCGCGCACCTTGGGGACCAGGAAGTGCTGAGCAATGGCAAGCTTTTCGTGTTCCCCGTACCCCGGGATTTCAATGATCTCCATCCTATCCAGCAAGGGGTAAGGCAGGGTATGCAGGGAATTGGCCGTGGTAATGAAGAGAACCTGGGAAAGGTCATAGCTCAACTCCAGGTAATGATCCGTGAACGCAGCGTTCTGTTCTGGATCCAACACTTCCAGCAAAGCCGCAGCCGGATCTCCCCGGAAGTCACTGGCTACCTTATCGATCTCGTCCAAGAGCAAGACCGGATTGATGGTACCGGCCTTACGCATGGCTTGCAGAATCTTCCCGGGGAGCGCAGCCACATAGGTCTTCCGATGCCCTCGGATTTCCGCTTCGTCCCGCAAGCCCCCCAGGGAAATCCGCACAAACTGCCGCCCCAAAGTCTGGGCAACGGATTTACCCAGGCTGGTTTTCCCGGTTCCCGGAGGCCCCACAAAACAGAGAATGGGTCCTTTGCTGCGCTCATACCCGGCTCCTGGGGTCTGCCCTAATGAGAAGAGGTGGTGCACGGCGATAAATTCCATGATTCGTTCCTTGGGTTTATGCAGGGCTAAGTGGTTGGCATCCAAGATATGGGCGGCCTCCTTCAAATCCCCGGCATCTGCGCTGCAATCACTCCAGGGAAGCGCTGCAATCCATTCCAGATAGCCCCGCAGTACCCCTGCTTCAGGAGCAAGCGGCTGGAGCCTTCGTAAACGGGCAAGCTCCTTTCGAGCCTTGAGGAGCACCTCTCCTCGGGGTCGCTTCCGTTCAATGGCCCGCTCAAGCTCGAGGAATTCATCCTCCCCTGCGTCCTGCCCCAGTTCCTTGTGGATCTCCTTGAGTTGTTCATTGAGTAAGTATTCCCGCTGGGTTTTCTCCATACGGCTTTTTACCTGAGCGCTGATGTTCCGTTGAATACCGAAAATTTCATTTTCCATTTCTAGGGTTTCTAACAGGGCTTCCAGTCGCTTCAGGGGATCCCCAATGCCCAATAAGGCAATTTTCCGTTCCGCTTTGACTATCAAGGCATTACAGATGAGGTTAGCAAGGTGTTCAGGGTTTTCCACCTTTTCTATGGTAGCCAAGGTTTCGATACTTACCTTTTTGGAGAGTTCTGCATACTGCCTAAAAGATTTTTGCAGGGTTCGCATCAGTGCGATGATTTCAACACTCAGCGGTTCCATTAAAGCCCCCATAATGGGTTCAACTTTGACCAGGGCGAGATCTTTTTGTTTTACTGATGAGGCGATGACCGCACGGTATTCTCCCTGAAGCACGACCCGGAAGGTATTGTCTGGAAGGCGTAAATGCTGGACAATACGCATCACACTCCCTGAAGGGTAGGTCTCTCCTGCGTCTTGGACTTTAAGGCAGGCTGCAAAAAGACGCATATCCCGCTGCAGGGCCTCGCTTACCGCAACCATACCCATTTTGTAGGTAATAAACACCGGTATCATGGTATGGGGGAATAAAACCAAGTCCCGCAAGGGAAGCAACGGAAATTCCCTCGGAATCTCGTTTTTCGATTTTTCGTTCCAGTTCCCTTTCAACACTGAAAGGAAATTCATGCGCTTTTTTGGAGCGGCAAGATTTCAGGGGGCTCGGATTTCTCCACCACCTCCTGGGTAATGACCACCTGCTTACTTCCCTCCATAGAAGGAATTTCAAACATGATATCGGTCATGAGTTTCTCCACAATGGCCCGCAGTCCTCGAGCACCGGTTTTCTGCTTGATCGCGGTATCTGCAATGGCGTTGATGGCCCCTTCGGTAAATTCCAGCTTGACCTCATCAATAGCCAGGGATGCCTGATACTGCTTGACAATGGCATTCCGGGGCTCGGTGATGATACGCTTAAGCTCCTCCCGTTTCAGCTCTTCCAGACTCACGGTGATGGGGAGTCTCCCTATGAATTCAGGAATCATCCCAAAATGGATGAGATCATCCGGGTGGAGGGCATCGTAGAGTTCTTTCAGATTTTTACTGTTTTTTTCTCTCACCTCCGCGCCAAAGCCCAGCGGGTGCTGTACCACCCGTCGTTCAATTAATTTTTCCAAGCCTACAAAAGCCCCGCCGCAGATGAAGAGTATATCCGTGGTATCAATCCGCAACATTTCCTGATTCGGGTGTTTACGCCCTCCCTGGGGAGGCACCGATGCAACGGTTCCTTCGATGATCTTAAGCAGGGCCTGCTGAACCCCTTCCCCGGATACATCCCGGGTAATGGAAATATTCTCTCCTTTCCGGGCGATCTTGTCGATCTCGTCGATGTAGACGATCCCCCGTTCCGCTGCCGAGATGTTTCCCCCGGCACTCTGAATCAGTTTGAGGAGGATGTTCTCCACATCCTCCCCTACATACCCCGCCTCAGTAAGGGTAGTAGCATCCACAATAGCAAAAGGAACTTTCAACTTCTTTGCTAAGGTTTTGGCAAGGAGGGTTTTTCCCGTGCCCGTAGGCCCAATGAGCAAGACATTGGACTTCTCGATCTCTACCTCATCCTGCCCTTTGGTAGGATTGGCTATCCGTTTATAATGGTTATACACCGCTACGGAGAGGGCCCGTTTCGCCATATCCTGTCCGATGATAAAGAGATCCAGGTAGCTCTTTATCTCCCGAGGGGTCGGAATCTCACCGGTAAACTGAGTGGAAAACTCGTGATCCTCTTCGGAAAGGATCTTACGGCAAACCTCCACACATTCATCACAGATAAATACATCGTTAGGCCCAGCGATGAGACGCCTGGCTATATCCGCACTTTTTCCACAAAAGGAACAAGAGCGCTCAAATCCACCGGAACCATTACGAATTCTTGCCATGTTTTTCCCTCATTAAGATCAAATCAGCCACTCCATAGGCAACCGCATCAGGAGCAGACATATAAAAATCCCTTTCCATATCCACCGTGATCTGTTGGACATCTTTACCGGTATGCTTGGCAAAATACTCTACCAGGATCTTTTTTAAGCGCAGGATCTCTTTTGCTTGAATCCCGATGTCCCGGGCTTGTCCTTGGGCGCCTCCCCAGGGCTGATGGATGAGCACTCGAGAAGAAGGCAGCACATAACGCTTACCCCGGGCCCCTGCGGTAAGAATAAGCGCCCCCATACTGGCTGCCTGACCTACGCAAATGGTCTGTACCTCGGACTTTACATACTGGATAGTATCGTAGATAGCCAGTCCTGCGGTAACTGAACCGCCAGGGGTATTGATGTAGAGGTTTATATCCTTATCCGTATCTTGTCCGTCTAAAAAAAGCAGTTCCGCCACCACCAAGTCCGCGGTGAGATCATTGATTTCTCCATCCAAAAAAACGATGCGATCTTTTAATAAACGGGAATAGATATCGTAGGAACGCTCCCCCATACCGGTTTGCTCCACTACGATGGGCACCAGGCTGTTCATTTTTTCGTTCATAGATCCTTGCTATCCTTATGGTTTACCAGATCATGATATGACAGGGAATTACCGATCGTGATGGTATTTTCTGCCAGCAACAATGCGTTCACTTTCCGATCTTTAATGGCATCTATAAGCAGGTCCTTCCGCTCTCCTTGGGCTTCATAATAGGATCGAATCTCTTCCACCGGAGTTTTTGCCTTGGTTGCAATGTGGGCATATTCCTGTTCCATTTCTTCATCAGAGGCCCCAATACCCCGATCTTTCATGATGGCTTCTATAATGAGCCGACTGTGCAGGGCCTTGATTACCTCTGGCCGCCATGCCTCTACCAAGGTGTTGAAACTGCCATCCCTTCTTTCTGTAATATTCGGCAGCCCTTCTACCGGGAGTTGCATACTGCGAACTACATTCCGCCACCGGGCATCAAGCTCAAAGCGAATCATGGATTCAGGAATATCCACCGGACTACCCTCCATGATGCTTTCTAGGAGTTTGTTGATCTTACTCGTTTGCAGCCGCCGCTCCAGGTCTTCAGTAAGGGAGGCTCGGATACTCGCTTTGAGATCCTCCAGGGTCTTGTACTTTTCATCCACATCCTGGGCCAGATCGTCATTGAGTTCAGGAAGATCTTTTTCCTTAAGGGCAGTCAGGCTTACCCGGATTTTCTTGGTATTTCCCGCCAGATCCCTATCATAAAAATCTTCAGGATAGGTCTTTTCAATATCCCTGGTTTCACCGCGCTTCATACCAATCATAGCATCGTCCACCTGATAGATATTTTGCCCTGAACCCAGGGTAAAAGCAAAATCCTGCCGTTCCGTACCGGGTATAGGATCTCCCGTATCGCTTAACTCACTGTACTGGATGGTAACCATATCACCCACTGCGGCTTCGGCCTTATCATCCTTGTCAAATACAATGGCATTCCGTTCCCGAATGACTTCCAGTTCCCGGTTTATATCTTCATCGGTAATGTGCACATCAGGAACCTCAATTTCAAGTCCCTGCCAGGTTCCCAAGGTAATCTGAGGCAAGACCTCATAGACCACCGAAAAAACCAGGTCTGTCTCCAAATCCAGTTTCGGTTCACCCTGTACCTCGGGAGTAGAATAGGGCAGGGGGCGATCTACCTCAGGAAACGCGGGATCCTCAAAGACGTGAGTAACCGCCCGATCCAGGATCCTGCCCAAGGTTTCTACTTTAAGGGAATCCCCAAATTTTCGTTCCAGCACGGTTTTGGGGACCTTCCCTTTACGAAACCCAGGAACCTGGAGGGTCTTACGGTAATCGGCTACTATTTGATCATACTCAGCATTAAGATCCTCTTTGCCTACCGTGATGGTTAATTGTATTGCAGAATGTTCAAGTCGGGTTATTTCTTTAGATATGGTCACTCTGATTCCTCTTTATAACGAAGGTCTTTTCACACATAAATCAGGCAGCCCCAGGGAAGCACCGGCTGGGGGCCTTGTTCTATAATAGGGTAGTATCACATACTATTCTCTATGATGAGCGAAATTTTTTGACAAAACAAGTGAATCCAGGATAGCCTGCACGGTAGCTTACATAGAGGATATTTGTCGCTGGGGCCACTCCGTACTTGTCATTACTATGGAAAATAGCAGTTTATTATGAATTCGTCAATAGGATCCATGATGGCCTTCAGTGAGAAACAGTGCGTCAGTAGACGAGGGATCTTGCTACAGGCAGAAGCTCGGGCAGGGTATGCAGGTTCCCTGCATCGCTCGTTTATGGAGATATGGAGAGTATCGTATTATGAGAATCATACCCAGTGCAGCGGTAAGCGCAGCAGTCAAGCACCTGTGCATCGAAGCCAACTGTAATTTGCCTCAAGATGTTCGGGCATGTATCCGAACCTGCCGGGACCAAGAACCCTGGCCTCTGGCCCAGGAAGTACTGGACCAGATCATCGCTAATTTTGAAATGGCCCCTTCCCGAGAGGTACCCATCTGTCAAGATACAGGGATGGCCTGCGTGTTTCTAGAAATCGGCAGGGACCTGCGTGTTGAAGGGGATATCACTGCTGCGGTGGATGCGGGGGTGCGTCAGGGGTACCGGGAAGGGTTTCTTCGAGCTTCAGTGGTGAGGGATCCCTTGGACCGGGTAAACACTGGGGACAATACCCCAGCCCTCTGCTACATTGAGTTTGTGGCCGGTGATGCCCTCACCATTACCGTAGCCCCCAAGGGCTTTGGAAGCGAGAATATGAGCCAGATTAAGATGCTCCACCCTGCTGATGGGGTCCAGGGGCTTATGGATTTTGTTTTGCAGGTTGTGGAAACCGCAGGTCCCAACCCTTGCCCGCCGGTGGTCGTAGGACTGGGCATTGGAGGCAGCTTTGACAAGGCCACATACTTAGCCAAGAAAGCCCTGCTCCGTCCCCTGGGAACCCATCACCCGAATCCCTATTACGCGGATCTGGAAGCGCAGCTCCTTAGGCGGATCAATGCTTTGGGCATTGGCCCGCAAGGCTTTGGAGGGGCCACCACCGCCCTAGCAGTGGCAGTGGAAACCATGCCTACCCATATTGCCGGACTCCCCTGTGCGGTTAACCTGAACTGCCATGTGAACCGCCATGCCAGCATGGTCCTGTAAGGGGGAGTAGTATGGAACATCGAATTACCCTACCCCTGACCAGGGAGAAGGCAGCGCTCCTCCATGCAGGGGATCTCCTCTTCCTACACGGTACAATCTACACCGCCCGGGATGCGGCACACCAACGGCTGATCCGCTTACTGGAAAGGGGTGAACCCTTGCCTTTCCCCCTGAAGGACGGGATTATCTACTATGTAGGACCAAGCCCTGCACGACCGGGCAGGATCATCGGTGCTGCAGGTCCTACCACCAGTTCCCGGATGGATACCTATACTCCTCCCTTACTATCCTTGGGCCTGCGGGGAATGATCGGTAAGGGTACCCGTTCACAGGCAGTAGTCCAAAAGATGCAGGAAACCGGCGCCCTGTACCTAGGCGCCATAGGGGGGGCAGGCGCGCTCTTAGCAGACTGCATCAAAGCAGTGCAGATCATCGCCTTTGCGGATCTGGGCACAGAAGCGGTCCATTGCCTCACCGTACAGGACTTCCCCACAGTGGTGATCATAGACAGCCAGGGAAATAACCTTTACCAGATCGGCAGAGCCGCTTATGTAAACCGGTTCACCGCGGCTCCCCAAAAACCACTGCGGTAAAGGTATAGAGCCTGGCGCCCGGGGCCTCGTACGCATGGGGAGGCAGTCCTGCCTTGACGCAGATGTAATCCAGGTATGCATCCAAATTCCAACCCTGTTCCAGGGGGACCTGGGGAAGCAGGACCCCGGACCGCCCTTGGTGTACAAGGTAGAGGCCGTGGACCCCTACCTGAATTGACCGGGGATCCGAGCAGAGCTCCAGGGGAGAAAGCACGGATATTTCCAGGTGGCACTGGGACAGTTCATCCTTAGTGAGGGGAGAGAACCGAGGGTCTCCAAAGGCCGCTTCTATGGCCATGGTACAGACGGTTTTTTCCAAAGGTGCGGTGGCGCTCATCCTTCCGATACAGCCCCGGAGCTGATTCCCGATATGCAGGGTAACGAAGGCTCCCCTGGATTGGGTCAAAGCCGACTCCCCCAGGACTTTACCTACCCCATCCTCGGGGTAGCGGGGCGTCCTCCCTTCGAGTTTGGCGACAATGGTTTCCCGGGCCGCTCGGAGTAGGAAGTTCTGTTCTTCCTGAGTAATGGTACACATGTTATGAGTATAATCATACGATGGCCAATGGTATATATGGGCGTCATAAGGTTCCTTTCCTACCTTTACAGCCGGTCAATTTCCCGGTACAGTGTTTCCAACTTATGCTATGGGAATATATATGAAGAAAATCGCCCTTACCGGCATTAAACCCACAGGAGTTCTCCATATCGGTAACTATTTTGGGGCCATCAAGCCGGCTCTGCACTTGGCCAAGGAGTACGATGCCCGGTATTTCATCGCGGATTACCATGCCCTCAATACGGTCAAAGACCCCCAGGTACTGTCCGCCCATATTCGGGAAGTGGCCGCAGGCTGGCTTGCCGCAGGACTGGATCCAGAAGAGGTTATCTTCTACCGTCAAAGTTCTATCCCTGAAACCTTTGAGCTTACCACGATACTCATGGCCTTCACCGGCAAAGGACTCATGAACCGAGCCCACGCGTACAAGGCAGCGGTACAGGAAAACCTGGAGAAGCATGAGGATCCTGATGCGGGGATCAATATGGGGCTTTTTACCTACCCGGTGCTCATGGCTGCGGATATCCTCCTTTTTAACCCGGATGTGGTCCCTGTGGGCAAGGATCAGGTCCAGCATGTAGAAATGGCCCAGGACATTGCCCAAGGGATCAATTTCAACTATAAAGGCGAGATCCTCAAAGTACCCCGGGCAGCGGTTCAAGCAGCAGTGGCAGTGGTGCCTGGTCTGGACGGACGGAAGATGAGCAAGAGTTACGGGAATACCATCCCCCTGTTCGCACCGGAAAAAGAGCTTCGCAAACGCATCATGCGGATCGTAACCAACTCGCAAGGGGTACAGGAGCCTAAAGACCCGGAGACTTCCCAGATATACCTGCTCTATAAACTCTTTGCCTCAGCGGAAGAACAAAGGGCTTTGGCGAAACACTATCGTGAAGGGGGGATGGGATGGGGAGATGCCAAGGAAGCGCTATTCCAGGTGGTACACCGAGAACTGAGCCCCTTGCGAACCCGCTTTGAGGCACTCATAGCAGATCCTGCTGCCCTGGATACGATTCTTGCCCAAGGCGCTGCCAAGGCCAGGCCCCTCGCGCAAGCCACCTTAAACCGACTACGCCGGGCAGTGGGAATTGCGGGATAAGCCTTTGATCCAGGGCCGAATCGAACGGCCGACCTGCCGCTTAGGAGGCGGCCGCTCTATCCCCTGAGCTACTGGACCTTGGGTTAGATATACTGTCTTTGGCGGTTCTTGTCAAGCCTATGGCTTTGCAAGATAATCAACAAGCAGTGGCTATGGCGTGGGTAAGCCCAGCGCACAAGGGTTTTATGGGTATCGAACTCGTACCGTAACCTACTGAAGGAGTACTATGGCAGCAATACAGGAGACTATCCAACGGGTATATATAGAAAAGAGAGTCGGCTTTAACCGTGAAGCTGAGGATTTACGCCAAGATCTCACCCGGTTCTTGGGGAGTCGCTACCCGGAACTTGCCTCCTTACAAGGTATCCGGATCCTCCAGCGCTACGATATGGCCGGTCTCAGCGAAGACCAGTTTAGGCAGGCAGTAGCCTTGGTTCTTTCTGAAGCCCCATGCGATACGGTGTTTTACGGTCCTGCGATTCCTGCCGACCCGAAAGACCGGTATTTTGGGATCGAATATCTACCGGGCCAATACGATCAACGAGCTGATTCAGCAGCACAATGTATTGAGTTGGTAACCGGGCTTAAACCCTTGGTGAGGACCGCCCGGTTTTATATGTTACTGTCCCCAACTCCCCTATCGGATGTAACCCTGGAAGGGGTGAAACAGTACCTGATCAATCCGGTGGATTCCCGGGAAGCCTCGCCTTATACGTTCCTTGAGGAAGAGGAAGCAGAAGTCCAGGATATTCCGATACTGACCGGATTTTCCCAGACGACAGCCCTTGCCGAGCTGAGAGAGCACTACGCTTTAGTCATGTCCGAAGCAGATTTGCGGTGCTGCCAATTCTATTTTGCATCGGTATCCCGGGATCCGAGCCTGGCAGAGCTTCGCCTGCTGGATACCTACTGGTCCGATCATTGCCGGCATACCACCTTTACCACAGCATTGCATATCCTTAACGCGGATGAAAACAGCCCTGATCCGGCCCTCAAACATGCCTTGGCTCTATACGAAGCTGCCCGGAAGTATGTGTATGCTGATACGGGAGAAGCCCCTCAACAGACCCTTATGGACCTAGCCACCATTGGGGCCAAGGTACTCAAAAAACAAGGGCTCCTAGAGGATGTGGATGCATCTAAGGAAATTAATGCCTGTACCATCAAGGTACAGGTCGAATTCAGGGATGGATGTAAAAAAGTACGAGACCCATGGCTCCTCCTGTTTAAAAATGAGACCCATAACCATCCCACGGAGATTGAACCTTTTGGGGGAGCTGCCACCTGTTTAGGAGGGGCCATCCGGGACCCCCTTGCCGGGAGGGCTTATGTACATCAGGCTATGCGTATTACCGGAGGCGGGGATCCCCGGGCCCGGCTTGCTGAAACGCTCCCTGGGAAGTTACCCCAAATCAAGATCGCCCGGGAAGCTGCAGCGGGCTACGCTTCCTATGGGAATCAGATAGGGCTTGCCACCGGACAGGTGACGGAATGGTACCATCCTGGGTTTCTAGCTAAACGGATGGAACTGGGGGCGGTGATTGGCGCAGTACCTGCAGCCTGGGTGAGGCGGGAGGAACCGAAAAAGGGGGATCTGGTGATCCTCCTGGGGGGTAAAACCGGCAGGGATGGTATTGGAGGGGCCACTGGTGCTTCTAAGGCCCACACCGGGGCATCCGTGGCCAGTTCCGGTGCGGAAGTACAGAAAGGTAATGCCCTGGAAGAACGGAAGATCCAGCGCCTCTTCCGTAATCCCCAGGTAACCGGTCTTATCAAACGGTGTAATGACTTTGGAGCCGGAGGAGTTTCTGTAGCGGTGGGAGAATTGGCTCCAGGACTTACGATAGATTTGGACCAGATCCCCAAGAAATATACCGGCCTGGATGGGGTGGAACTGGCCATTTCCGAATCTCAGGAACGGATGGCCGTGGTCCTTGCCCCAGATGATGTGGACACCTTCATCCGCTATGCCCACGGGGAAAACCTTGATGCCTGTGTCATCGCTGAAGTCCTTGCCGGTGACCAAGATACTGCCTCTATGCCTGAGGAAGAGTCTGGTCCGTGGTTTCGTATGCGCTGGCAGGGTAAAACCATCGTAGACCTGTCACGGCAGTTCCTCAACTCAGGCGGTGCGGCCCGATCTGCCCGGGTACTCCTTCCCACCCGATCCCTGGAGGTTCCGGTTCCAAGCGGCAGCACCCAGAAGGAGCCTCCCTGTTCGCCGGGGCGCGTATTGGAACTACTGAAACAGGAACTCGGTTCCCTCCGTTCAGGAAGCAGGCGGGGACTCCAAGAACGGTTCGATGGCTCTGTTGGTGCCTCCTCAGTACTCTTCCCTTGGGGCGGTAAAGAACAGGGGACCCCTGAATGTGGAATGGCAAGCCTCCTTTCCACGATAGACAAGCCCAGTTGTACCGCAAGTCTTATGAGCTTTGGGTACAATCCGGATCTGAGCAGTCACAACCCCTATGCCGGAGCAAAGGGCGCTATCAAAGAAGCCCTCGCCAAATTCGCCTGCCTTGGGGGGAATCCCTGGACCAGCAGGCTTTCCTTGCAGGAATACTTTGAACGCCCTGACGATCCGGTATCCTGGGGAAAACCTATGGCTGCCCTCTTAGGCGCTTTGGAAGCCCAGCTCGCTTTGCAGGTTCCTGCCATTGGAGGCAAGGATTCCATGTCGGGAACCTATCAAGATAAGGAGAGAGGGATCCATATTACCGTTCCCCCAACCCTGGTGGCCTTTGCCGTGGGTACTGCCCCGGCAGCTTCGATCTGTTCAGGCGCTTTACGGGGAGGGCCGGGAAACCCCATACTCCTGCTGTATCAGGATCCAAAGCAGGATGCATGGGACAGCTTTAAGGCTACTATGGAGACCCTCATGGCGCTACACCGCGCGGGGCTGGTCCATGCGGCATACCCTGTCGGTCCTGGGGGAATAGGTGCAACCCTGGCGGTAATGGCCTTTGGCAATACCGTGGGCCTAGAAGCAGAAGCACAAACCTTCTCCTTAGTTGACCATACAAACTACCAGGGTGCGGTGTTGGTAGAACTCGACGGAGGTGCCTGTTCACCGGATGGGCTGCCCCAAAGCTTGGAAGGAGCCGGTGCATGGGTGATTGCCGCAAAGACCCTCCAAGAACCCTTTTTCCGGATACGGCTCCAATGCGAAGCTGAGGAACTTCCCTTGTCGCTGCTCCGCACGGCCTATGAATACCCCCTCAATAGGGTATATCCTCAGACTGCTCAGGGAAGGACCGTAGCTGAGCAGGACCAGAGCCAGGAGGAAACCTTTGCCTTTGAACCGCAGGATTGGCGAAATACCGAGCTCCCCACCGGCCCTCAACCGATTACCCCTTTTTCTATCTCAAATCACAAGGGGCCCCTGGTAGTGCTGCCGGTATTTCCCGGGACCAACGGTGAATGGGATATGGAACGGGCCTTTCACAGGGCAGGTGGGGACACTCGGTTGCTCATCTTCAGAAACCAAAACCAGAATAGCATTCAAGCATCCATCAAGGAATTGGCCGCAGCTATTGGAGAAGCCCAGATCCTCGCGTTCCCAGGAGGATTCAGCGCAGGAGATGAACCTGAAGGATCCGGGAAATTTATCGCCAACGTGTTCCGGGCGCCTCTGATCATGGAAGGGGTAACCCGACTTTTGGAAGCACGAGACGGCCTCATCCTGGGGATATGTAACGGGTTCCAGGCCCTCATCAAGCTAGGACTGGTGCCTTACGGAGCCTACCGTGAAGCGGACCCCGCCATGCCGACCCTGACCTTCAACCGGATTGGCCGCCATGTCTCCCGGATGGTCCGTACTAAGGTGATGTCTAACCGTTCTCCCTGGCTTTCCCACGAAGCCCCTGGGACCATCCATGTGATCCCCGTAAGTCACGGAGAAGGACGCCTGGTCATAGACACAGCTCAGGGAGAAGCCCTTTTCAGGACAGGGCAGGTTCCCTTCTGTTATGTGAATGCTGCAGGGATACCCACCGGGGCGGAACCGGATAATCCCAATGGCTCTGCATTTGGAATCGAAGGACTCACCAGTCCTGACGGTAGGATCCTGGGAAAAATGGGCCATAGTGAGCGTTCTGGAGCATACATCCACATCAACATTCCGGGAAACAAAGACCAACGTATTTTTGAGGCAGGGGTGAGATATTTTACCTAAAAACTTCCCGAGGGGGATTCCGTAAGCATCCTCCTATCTCCCGAAGAGGCTTCGCCCTTTACCAAACTTAAGCCACTTGCCGTTATTCCGTTTCGTCCCTTCTTCCAGGAATTTAAAGATAAAAGCGGCAAATTCAGGATCATTACTGGATTCAGGAGCGGAAAAACCAAGGATTCTAAAAGGTTCCTCCAGGGACGAATACAATAAGCCCTGGGTAAAGGCCCGGAATGACTCTACCGCACAAACCCCCATAAGATCCGGGGCTTCATCTTTTCCTCCTCCAGGATCAAGTTCAGATAGGACCAGGGCTAAGGTTCCTGTTTTCTTTACCCTAAAGAGGGCGGTTAATTCCTTTACCAAAAAAAACCAACCCTTGATATGATCGTTTACCATGATTTCGATTTCCGTGGCCACCAGCTCTCCTGGATGTTTGCGTACTGAAGGGGGCACACAGATAAGAAGAGCCTCATTGATATGCTCCAGTCGGTTTTCCGCTGCCAAGATCAGGGTCCGGGCCGAAACCGGGCTTCCTGGGTTCCAATGGAGGGGGATCAGGGATTCTTCGGCAGGAAGGGTCCTAGCCTCTATAGGATCTGCAAGTCGATTGGGAATAAAAGCTGCGGCAAAATATTCAACCCGTTTAGCCGCTTCCACTGCCACTGCAGCGGACAAAGTTGATTCATTTCCTGCTAGTAAGATACCCCTGGTCATATCTCAAGTGTATACATCTGAGCCTTTTCACGCAATGACCTAGGTAGGACAGGAGTATGTACTTTTTCAGGGTATCATCAGAACCGAGCGGTCAGCGGGAGGGAGACAGGAAAATAGCGGAACCAGTGGTAAGGTATCCGAGAAGGCACAGGGGGGCCCTAGGACTGTCAACAAGTTAAGAAACAAGGATAGCGGGGGCTTGTTCCCCTCCCGCCACCCAATCAACCGTTTGATTGGTGATTGTGATGAAAATGCGTTTTTTTTAAATAGGCTTTTCTTGATACTTCGCGGTTTGGCCGTATCGGTACTATCCGCCGCCTTATTTCCGCTACCGGTTCGAGCCTATCCTAAAGTGGTGGTGATCCACAACGTATGATGAGGCGCTATTCAAGCTACGCTTCCTTTTGCCTGTGCCGATTCCAAACGGCACAGACTTCCGGCCTTGTTCCGTCCGCTACATCCTATCCCTCAGTAAACGCACATGGGCTGGAGTCCGGCGCGGTAAGGCAAGGCCCCGGGAGCAGGATTTTCCTGGCCGCCATCCCTAAGGGGGCTGCAGGGCCTTGCCCCAAAACCGTATATTTTTTCAGCGCGTCTTTTAAAAAGCGCTGGAATTTCTGTATGAATATGCAAGAATTTGCTTGCTTTTTATCGCCGGGGCTGATATAAAAAGACGAACGTGCAGATCAAACGAGACCCCAAGGAGTATTTATGAGTATTCAACTGGCTATTCTCATTGTGTATATCATAGGATTGCTGGTGCTGGCGGCATGGGCCACGCGGATTCAGAAACGGTCCACCAGCAATAAGATGTTAAGTTATCTGCTTGCCGGCCGCGATATGCCCTGGGTCATTGTGGCGGTTATGCTGACCGGGCTTGCCGTCGGTGGCGCTTCCACCGTCGGTGTGGCCCAGAATGCCTATAGGAACGGCCTTTCCGCAGGTTGGTACAACGCGGCCTGGGGGGCCGGGGGCATCTTTGTGGGCTTTTTCACGGTCAAATACCTGCGGAGGATGAAGGTCAAGACCATTCCCGAGATGATGGGCCTCATGTACGGCCCCAGGACGCGGTTTTTGGGCGTTATCAATCAGCTTCTGATCATGATCACCATCACGTCCATGCAGTATGTGGCGGGGGGCACGATCCTCAAGGCCCTTTTGCCGGATATTTTTACGGAAAACAGCGGCATGTTTGCTTCGGCGGCGATTTTTATCCTTATCACCGTGACCGGCGGCTATTGGGCCAGCGGCCTGACCAATTTTGTCAATGTTATCGTCATTTACATCGGCATTATTGCCGCCCTCTTCCAAACCCTCGGAAAATTCGGCGGCCTGGGGAGCATCGGGCAGAGCCTTCCCCCCGGCGATCACTGGTTTGCCTGGATAGGCAAGGCCTCCGAAGGGGCCATGGGCGGCTGGGCTGTGGCGGGCTTCATGACCGTGATGATCACCATGGCGGTAAGCACCCAGGCGGTCGCTCAGATCGGCTTTGCCGCCAAGAACGAACAGGTTGCCCAAAAGGGTTTCCTCTTGGGGGGCATCCTGATCCTGCCCGCCGGGTTTTTGTGCGCCCTCTTCGGCATCGTCGCGGCGGCGAAATTCCCCGGCATTTCCCCCCAGATGGCCCTCCCCACCGTGGCGGCCCAGCTTTCGCCCTTTGTCGGGGGCATCTTCCTGGCCGCGCTCTGGGCTGCGGACATCTCCACCGCCGTGGGGCTCCTCATGGGCTGTTCGACCCTGGTGGTGGAAGACATCGTTAAGAAATTCTACAAAAAGCCCATCCAGGGTAAAAACCAACTCGTTGTGTCCCGGATTACGGTGCTTTTGGTGAGCCTCTTTTCGTTCTTTCTGGCCCTCACCTCAAGCAGCATCATCGCCACGATCACCACGGCCCTGGCAATCACCACCTCCTTCACCCTCCTGATCCTGGCCAATATCTATGTACCGAAATTCTGCAAGAAGATCGCCGGCTTCCCCATCATGCTCGCCTCCCTCGTCCTCTGGCTTATCTGGACCTTTCTTTCGGTCATGGAAAACGCCTCATCAGCCCTCAAAGCCCTGAACATCAAAGCCTTCTTCAAGGGGCAGCTAGTCTATCCCGAATGGATCTTCTGCGTGGTGATCTTCGTGCTCTGCGGGATCTTCGGCAAGAAGCGGACCTACGAGCTGGTACCCCAGGAAGATAAGTGAGGGGGTTCATAATGAAAGCTACCTATACCTACGGCGAATTGGCAAAACTGACGGAAACCCTGCTCACCGCCTTATACGGGTATTCCCCGGCGGAGGCCCGTATCACCGCGGAAGTTCTGGTTGAAGCGGACGCCCGGAACATCCCTTCCCACGGAGTGTCCCGGCTTGACTTCTACTGGGAGAACCTGAAGGGGGGCTTCGCCAAGCCGGGGGCCGAACCGGATATCCGCTACGAAACGCCCTCCTCCCTGGTGGTGGACGGCCATGACGGCGTGGGGCCTTATATCGCCGATTTCAGCGTCCGGCGGATACTGGAAAAGGCCGAAAAACAGGGAAGCGCCTTTTGCAGCGTCCGTAACTCCAATCATTTCGGCATCGCCGGTTTTTGGGCGGAAAAAGCCGCGTACAAGGACATGATAGGCCTTGCCTTTACCAACACCCGACCCTGCGGCATTCCCACCTTCGGTCGGGAGCGGGTCCTCGGCACCAACCCGATATGCGCCGCCATTCCCTGCGGCGGGGACAGCCCCTGGATCTTCATGCTGGACATGGCCACCACCACCGTGGCCCACGGCAAGGTTGAAGTGTACGACCGCCGCAAGCAAACTATGCCCGCGGGCTGGGCGGTGGACGACAAGGGCGTGGTGATGCACGACGCCACCGCCTTTGAAAAACTCTTCTGGGCAAACCCCCAATTCGGCGGGCACCTCTACCTTGGCGGCGAAGGTGAAGAAAGCGGTGGACATAAGGGCTTCGGCCTCGGCCTCCTGGTGGAACTTCTCTGTTCGGGGCTTTCCCTGGGGGTGGCAAGTTACGATACCTTCCAGAAAGGCAAGGGTTCGGGCATTACCCACTTTTTCGGCGCCATCCGGCTTGACCTTTTTGGCGACGCCCAGGCCCTCAAAGCCCATATCCGCGGCATTTTAGACCACATCAAAAACGGCGCCAAGGCGGAAGGCCAGGGCCGGATCTACCTCCACGGCGAAAAAGAAGCGGAGTCCCGGGCCCGGGCCCTCACAAACGGCATAACCCTCGACGAGGCAACCTGCACAATGCTTGAATCCCTCCGCGCCAAAGCGGGCCTGAGCGGCGACTGATCCTTCCACCGCCCGGCCCGGCTGGACGGGCGGCCTATTTCCCAAACCCGGAGGGGGACGGAGGCTTTGATGCCCGTCAGGGACTCGAAGGTTCACTTATGGGCCTTGTTGAGGAGGGAATACAGGCAAATCTAGCCCGACGCGATGTCCGTACCAGCCTGCCCGCAGTGGTGAACCGTGTCGGTCTGCCAAACCCCGGGCGTTCCTCATCTGAATAAAAAGTGCGTATCAGGATGCGGCTTTTTAGTGACGTAAGGGGTTTGGTGAGGCTTTTCCCCGTAAGCCTGAACGCGACTCGGTCTGTTTTTGGATACCGGTCTATGGCCGCAGGGCTTATCTTTGCAAGCATTTCCGCTCCCCTCCGTAAGCTGAAACGCCGTCCACTGCTGAATATACTTCATCTGCTGCCTCATGAAGGACGCGAGTATTTTCCCGTACGTGCCCCCGAAAAATGTCCCGATAAGGCGCAGGGAGGCGATGACCTCATCGTCATAATTCCGCTTTCCCTTTTTCGATGCCTTCCGGTAACAGTACCGGTATTCCCTTGTTACCGCCTTTTTCCCTTGCATGTTTAACCCTATTCGGACGCCCTCCTTCGAGCGTCCTTATTGTAATTTGGGTAACCTGTTCTATTTGAGATACAGGTAGTTTTCGGTAACATTTTTTATGCGGCAACGTGTTTACTTTACAATACTAGACTTGTTTAATAACCATCTAAACCAGCCTGTAATAGTTTATGAGGCCACACATCAAAGTCATCCTCAGAAAATGTCAATTATGCCAATGGCCCCGCTAAGAATATGACATACTCTTGAATGTTTTTATCCTGCCATTGCTATGTTTAATCACAATACCTCTGCACGCAAGATCTGTATTATATGCGTTCTCCTCTTAGGTCAGTTGCTGCTTCTTACTTCTCTTTATTGGAATAAAACAGTTTTGATGGTATTCTTTTATTCCCTGGTAGCCAAGGTCGGCGTTAACCGGAATCGAAGTGCTGATGTCTTTTCCTATCGTTTCTTTATATACCTTGAAATCATGCTCGCTGCCTCTGGCTTCCGGTACATCGATACTTTGCAGACTGTTCCGCTCAATGAACACCCGCGTCTTCAGTGTGTGTCCTTTTTTTCCTGAATAATACGCTTTTGGGGGCGGTTTTCCCACTGTCAACAAGTTAAGGGCTAGACACCCTCCCGAAGCCGTGGTAAACCGGAAAGGGGAGGGTATCATGGGGAAAAAACTTGTTTTGAAGCAGTTCGAGACCTGTTGGAAAAAG
>JAITJS010000128.1 GCA_031278815.1 Treponema sp. | reverse complement strand
GCCGTTTGGGTCAACCCGGCCCGTGGGGTAGTTGTGGAACCCTTCATACAGGGTGCCGCCCTTGTCCCATTGGGCCACAAAACTGGCGTCTGCGTTGACGGTAAAGCTGTCTCCCGCCGCGTAGGTTTGGTCCCCGGCCTTCCAGCCCGCAAAAGCCTTCCCTCCAGGCGCGGTCATGTTTCCTTGATTGGGCAGGGTAATACTCGTTCCCGCCGCAACCGTTTGATTTGCCGGCGCGGCGCCGCTCCCTTCTCCGGCGCTATAGCTCACCGTACAGGTTGTGGTGGCGGTGTCTTCGTTGCCCGTGGGACAAGCCGTAACCAATAGCATGAATACCAGCGCCGGAGCTGTGAGCGCGGCGGGTATTCCCGTCTTAAAAAACCATGTTTTTCTCCGCATAATTTTCCTCATTAAAAAGTGTTGTCCGGGAAAGCCCCCGGTATACCGCCGGGGTGGATGGAGGGGCTTTTCCCGCATCTTATAGGATACCGCGACGCGGTGTACCACCTTCATCATTCCGGATCAGCGCCGGAAGCGCTTTATGAGACATGAAAACAAGCAGCAGAAAGACTGCCGTGCAGTTTTGCTGTTCTTCATCGGGGAAAGAGAAAGAATATAAAAATAAAAAACGGTAAAACTATAGCTTAAAAATGGGGGGGGGGGGGGGGGGGTTTATAACATATGCATTTTACAAAAAATAACCTTTAGCGTATTGAAAACGGGGGACCTACCACCTCTATACACCTACTTTCTGGGTATAAATTTTTTATTTTACCTAAAAATTTGTTATTTATTATAGGTAATCCCTTGCCAAAAGTCAAGAAGCGTAAACAAATTTTTAGGCCCCTCCCTACCTGGACCGTAGTCCGGGTCCGTATCAAGATAAATCCTTATTCTAAGCAATTCAAGAAGTATATGGCTGCGGGGATGGGGCTATCCTTTTTTGGGGGTTTTTGTTTTACTGAGATACAAGGAGCATACCCGTGGCAGATACGTTTGAACGGATGACTCAGGAGCCGATAAAGCAACTGGTTTGTCAGATGGCCCTTCCCTCCATCACCATTATGATGGTATCGGCCCTGTATAACCTGGCGGATACCTATTTTGTCGGTTCCTTGGGGACGAGCGCCACTGCCGCGGTGGGGGTGAGTTTTTCCCTGATGGCCATTATTCAGGCAGTGGGATTTTTCTTTGGACACGGTGCTGGGAACGCTATCTCCCGGTCCTTGGGTGCTCAAAAACCCCAGGATGCAGAGAAAATGGCCGCCACCGGCTTTTTTACCGCTTTCGGCATCGGCCTGGTAATCGCCATAAGCGGCAGGGTGTTTTTATTACCCCTGGCCCGTTTATTAGGGGCCACCGATACCATCTTACCCTATGCCCGGGACTACTTGAGTTGTATTCTCTTAGCGGCTCCGTTCATGGTCAGTTCCCTGATGCTCAATAACCTCCTGCGTTTTCAAGGGCGGGCCCTGTTGGGCATGATCGGTATGACCTGCGGCGCGGCGGTAAACATCGCCCTGGATTCCTTATTTATCTTTGTCTTGCATCTGGGCGTGAAAGGGGCATCTTTAGCCACGATGATAAGCCAGATCCTCAGTTGTGTCGTTCTGTTTATCATCTGCGATACCGGTAAAGACCGGGTCCCGGTGCTGCCCCGCAATTGTGCCTTGACCTTGGGAAATTACAAGGAAATCGTACGAGGGGGTATTCCTTCCCTGTTACGACAAGGTTTATTGAGCCTCTCCACGATGCTCCTTAATCAAGCGGCAGGTCCCTATGGGGATGGGGTGATCGCGGCTATTTCCATTGTGCAGCGGGTTTTCTTCATGGCTAGTTCCGCGCTGATCGGCTTTGGCCAAGGATTTCAGCCGGTATGCGGGTTTAACTACGGAGCTAAACAGTACCACCGGGTAAAAAGCGCGTTTTGGTTTTGTGTTCGGCTCTCCACGGTGGTTTTCACGGTTCTGGGCATAGTCTGTTTCATAAAAGCGCCGAATATTATCGGCCTCTTTCGCAAAGATGATCCTGCAGTCATACGGATAGGCGCCCAGGCCCTGCGGATCCAGTGTTTTATCTTTCCCGTGGCAGGGTGGATTGTGCTGAATAACATGATGCTTCAGACGATGGGTAAGGCGGTTCCTGCGAGCCTGTTGGCCTTGGCCCGGCATGGACTGTTTCTCATTCCCCTGATTTTTATCTTGGTACCCATCCTGGGGGTGTGGGGCATACAGCTTTGTATTCCTATTGCGGATATCTGTACCTTTATGGTAGCCCTTCCTTTGGGAATACGGGTATTACATAAGGATTTGGGGTAGCTTAAGGCTTATGCATAAGGAGGACCGGTGGCTACGGATGCCCACTGTCACCTGGGGGATCTCCTGAAACACCTTCCCCAGGCAGAACAAGAGCGACGGCGTCTGGGGTTTGCCTGCGCAGCCAGCGCCTGGAACGTGGAGGATTTTACCTGCCATGAGGAACTTGCCCGCCATGCCCAGCAGGATAAGGCCCCCAGGATATTCCTGTGTTTTGCCCTCCACCCCCAGCTTCCCGCAGTAGCCGCAGGGCAGGGTAGTGGGGCAATTCCAGCCTTTTCTGCGCTCCTCAGCTTCATGGAAACCCTGGCCGCAGAAGGTCGGGTCCACGCCATTGGGGAAACCGGGTTTGACCTGTACAATCCGGCCTTTCGGGATACTGAAGCCCTCCAGGATGAGCTGTTCGCCGTCCATCTGGAACTGGCCCTGAGCCGGCAGCTTCCCCTGGTGCTCCATGTACGCAAGGCCATGCACAAGGTGTTTGCCCACAAGCAGGCTTTGAAAAAGCTTCCTGCCCTTATCTTCCATGCCTATTCAGGGACCTTGGGGGAAGGGGAAGCCCTCTTGAGGCAGGGGATCAATGGGTATTTCTCCTTTGGAAGCGCCCTGGTATGGGGTCGTAAGGAAAGCATCCGTGCCTGTGCCGGGCTTCCTTTAAACCGGGTCCTTCTGGAAACCGATGCCCCCTATCAGCCGCTTAAGGGCCGCCCTTTTTCCAGCGGTCAGGATCTTCCCGTCATACTCCAGGTAGTTTCCCGGTTACGCAGTGATGGGGGACATGAAGCGACCCTAGAATCGATCATAGACGCAAATTTTTACCGGGCTTACGGGAGCGCAATGTCGGGGGGGTCTTTTCGGTCCCCCCTAGAAAAGGACTTCCCTAATTCCCGCGCGTATGGTATAGTTAAAGAGCTTTGATTGATACGCGGTTCCTGGGTTTTATGCGACACTAGCTCACCTGGATAGAGCAGCTGCCTTCTAAGCAGCAGGTAGGGGGTTCGAGTCCCTCGTGTCGCGAAGGTAATTCCTTAAATTTAAGGAATTACGTCTTTTGAAAATATTCTAAAGTCTCTGAAAGTATGGCAATGTGCGTTTATTGTGCAGTTGGCGAAACGAAAATCAAAAATTCTTGAAAAAACGGATTGCCGCCATCCATGGCGGTAAATTTGATATCTTTCAAAAAATATCTTTACATTTCTATGAAAAATGCTATACTGAATAACAATTAGGCCTTTATTTTGGAGGTCGGCATGAAAAAGGTTATTCGTATTTCTGGAATATTCATATTCTTGGCAGGCATATTGTTCGTATCGTGTGCTTTACCATTGGATAAGGATATCGAAAAAAACAACCCACAACTTCCACGTTAGGCGCCGCACCGCAAAACTTTGACGTGCTTCTTAACGGCAATCAAGCCATATTGTCTTGGGATGTTGTAGACGGAGCCAGTGGATATAAGGTAAATTATGGCGCCACTAGTTCTTACGGTTTTTCTAATACAACAACGGAGACAAGGTTTGTCATTTCCGGGCTGAAATACAGTACCACCTACTATTTCGCGGTACAGGTGGAAAATAGCGGCGCAGTCAGTGATTTATTGGAACCTGTTAAGCTGACAACGCGATCAGGCGGTGTGTTTGTTGACTTGCCGGAAGAATCTCTTGCCCCTGTTAAGGCAGATAGATCAGATGAAGACATTGAAGGGGTAGAACCATTTGATTATATAGTGTCTGTCTATAAAGGAACTTGTAACAAATTTTGTGTAAACGGCTATACTACACTAAGGAGAAAGTATGGCCTTTTCAAAAGAGATGCTGGATGAAATCCTGAAGGACTACCACGGCCCGGATGATTTTTACG
>JAITJS010000063.1 GCA_031278815.1 Treponema sp. | reverse complement strand
ATGGAGTGGATTACCAACACCCATCCCATACATTTTTGATAAAATCAATATTTCATTAGACCACAAAATAAAACAAGGTAGAAATATACTTCAAAAACATAGTTTCCAGAGGCGCCCTATACTGAGAATTTGGCGGGGAAATACTTGAAAAACTATGAACGCAATGAATGAGACCACCAGTGCGGCAGAAAGCGCCTTCCAATATGTTTCTTTCACCCGGTCATACCGTTTCGCGCCATAGTTGAATCCAAAAATCGGCTGGGTGCTCTGACCTATTCCTTGTAGAATTGACAAGAATAATACGCTGGATTTTGAAACAACCGCCACAACCGCAAGAGGAATATCGCTACCGTATACAGACAATGCTCCGTAACGTATAAGCATATTGTTTAAGACAACTTGTGAAAACATGATCACAAATTGAAAAAAGAAGTAAGCGATTCCAAGCCTTGAAATTTGTTTAAGTATCGTCAAACGAATACGAAAACTTTCCCTTCTCAAAGACACCGTGCGAAACTTTGGCAAATAGGAAAGAGCTATCAGAGCTGATACAACCTGGCTCATCGTTGTCGCTAAAGCCGCGCCCTCAATACCCCCCGTTTGAGAACAAGCATAAACAATGCGTCTAAACCAACATTCAGGATTGCTCCGGTTAAAAGTATTATCATGGAAAAACGAGGATTGCCATCCGTGCGGATTATATAGCTCATTGCGGTGCTAAAGGTAAAGAATGGAATGCCAAGGGCGATAATGCCGGTATAATCAAGGGCAAAGGGCAAAATATTTTCTATTGCGCCAAACAGCAATAATACCGGTTTCAGAAAGAACAAGGCAAGCGCCATAATCACCATTCAAATCAGGACAGAAAGGCTGACTGCGTTACCGGTAACATGAGACGCTTCATCGGTCTTTTCTGCGCCGGTCAGCAAGTTAAAATTTGATGTCGTTCCAAGCCCAATCAATACCGCGAATGCCGTAACCAGCATTACCAATGGAAAGACTACATTTGTCGCCGCATTGCCGTATATCCCTACAATATTACCAATAACTATTTGGTCGGTAATATTATAAATGGCGGAGCCCAAAAGACCGACTATCGATAGGATTGCATATTCGGGTAACAACCTCCAAATTGGTTTTGTTTCCAATGGATTTTCTTGTTTGTCATGGTGTGAGGGGTTTCCATGAGCCCGATTCCTGTATACTTTTTCATCGTGTCTCCTTCACATTTAGTTTTTCTTCCACTTCACCAATACGGGCGTCGAAATTTGAGATTTTAAAATCAAGCCCGTACAGTGTTTTTTGCAATTCCGCTATCCGCGCCACAAGCAATTCCCGCCGACCTCATACACTTGATAAATTCCACCCGATTACAATCCGTTTCGCTGTAATCCCGATTCCCGGCCTTATTCCGCTGTACCGGAGGAATAAGGCCGATACGTTCATAATAGCAGAGTGTGTCTGGTGATAAGCCGTATTTTCCAGCAACTTCTGTTATAGTCATTGCCATTATCGGACTTGGAGCTAACTCCAGCTAAAGTGTTTTTTGCCGGTTTTTTGAAAAACAGGGACTTTTTCCTTGACTATTTCATGCCGATAGGTCATCTTATAGACCTTTTCCATTATGGAATGTAGTTCTTAAAGCTCGTTAAGATATGCTACCGCCCCTATCGTTGTATCGTACTCGGACTTTTTTTATGATATTCGATACCTGGTTTATGCTCTGAACAAACAATTTCAACTGCTTGCGGATACATCAAAAAAGGAGGCAGGGGAAAAGGTTTCCGGCAGCGTACCGTGCCAACGATGACTGCCCAAAGCCTTGAAGCCTAAACCCTGTCCCTACCTCCAGTATATTGCCTGATAAGAGCCCTGTGGGACCTAGGCTCCATAGGTGCTTTTAGGCTTGCCGATTTAGGACCTCCTATAGTTGGGCGCTTCTTGGGTGATGCTTACATCATGGGCATGACTCTCCCGCAGGCCCGCCGCGGTGATCTTAACGAAATGGCGGTACTGCTTCAACTCATCAATGGTCTTGCACCCGCAATAGCCCATGCCCTTTTGTAGCCCTGATACAAGCTGGAGGAGATAATCCCGCAGTTCCCCTTTGTAGGGAACCCGGCCTTCGATGCCTTCGGGAACCGGCTGCTCATCTTTGCCTATTTGATAGCGATCCCGGGCCCCGTCATTGATGGCTCCTATGCTGCCCATGCCCCGGTATTCCTTGTAAATGCGGCCGTCAAAGATGATCTCCCGGCCCGGAGCCTCTTTGAGCCCGGCAAAGAGATTGCCTATCATCACCGTATCGGCCCCGGCGGCAATGGCCTTGGTAATATCCCCGGAGAACTTAATCCCTCCGTCGGCAATCACGGGAATCCCGTATTTGGCAGCCTCTTCAGCGCACTCCAACACCGCGGTAAACTGGGGAACCCCGATCCCTGCCACGATCCGGGTGGTACAGATCGAACCGGGACCTATGCCCACCTTAACCGCATCAGACCCGGCTTCGATGAGCCTGCGGGTTGCCCCCTTGGTAGCGGCATTGCCCCCGATAACCGGTATGTGAAAGCGTTCCTTGATACCCCGGACCGCGTCCATGACGCTCTTGGAATCCCCATGCGCGCTATCAAGTACCACATAATCAACCTTGGCGTTTTTGAGGAGGGGAAGCCTTATGAGGTAGTCCTGGGGAGAAACCGCAGCCCCCACGATGAGCCTACCCGCCTTATCCGTGGCAGCCCGGGGGAACTTGGCATGCTTCTCCATATCTTTGACCGTGATGAGTCCCGTGAGCCTGCCCTCGGCATCTACCACCGGCAGCTTCTCGATCCGATGCTTATCGAATTTCTCCCGGGCACTGGACACGGAAGGCTCCCCCTGTTCCACCACCACCTGCCGGGTCATCACCTCGGTTACCAAGAGACTCTCATCCTGGCAAAACCGGAGATCCCTACTGGTGATGATTCCCAGAAGCTTTCCATCCGGCGCTACTACGGGCATGCCCGATACCTTGTAACGCTCCATCATCTGCTTGACATCCCGGATCCGGGCGTCCTCACCCAGGGTAACCGGAGCGTCAATGATCCAGTTAAGGTAGCGTTTCACATGGGCCACTTGCTGGGCTTGGGCATCGGGACTCAAGTTCCGATGGATGACCCCAGAGCCCCCTTCCAGGGCAAGGGCAATGGCCAACTGTTCTTCGGTTACCGTATCCATAGCCGAAGAAATAATGGGTACATTCAAGCGCACCTGTGCGCATAAATCCGTATGCACCTGACAATCTTTGGGAAGTATCTCTGCATACCCCGGTAGGAGCAGCACATCATCATAGGATAAGGCTTCATTAAACATAATTTTCTTTTTCTCCTTTTTAATTATCTACCGGTTCTGTCCGGGTTGCTAGGATCCGGTATTTTCCTGCTAGGGCTTTAGCCTTCTGCACCGCTAAGCCGCAGTAGTTCTGAGGATTTTCAAAAAACCTCAAGGCTTCCTCCGGGGATGCGGCAAGGCCCAATTCCTCCAGTTTCCCCCATATCCGTTCAAACACCGGCGTTTCCCGGAACAGGGCTTCGGCAAAACTGCACCGATCCTGTTCTGCCTTGAGGGTTACCTTCCGAATTACTTCATGGGCATCGGAAACCCCGGTTTCAGCTAGGAGTATATAGGCCGGCTCTGCCATGATCCCTCCAGGAACACCTCCTCCTTGCTCCCCCTTCAAGTTATACCAAAGCCGTTCCTGGTCCGGCTTGAGCCCCTGGATGATGTTGGTCATCCGGCTCACTGCCAAGGAGAACCCGCATACATAGTCTGCGATGAAACGTTGGCTTGCAGAATTGGTCAGATCCCGCTGATGCTCGCTTATCTGGTCCATGAAGAAGGTCATCACCCGGGGCATGAAGGCTTTCCAGAGACTCTTGACGTGTTCTGCGTTCCAGGGGTTCCGTTTTTGCGGCATGGTGGATGAGCCGACCTGATCCGCTTCAAAGGTTTCCCGCAGTTCCCCGATTTCGCTGCGCTGGAGGTTTCGCAGATCATCCGCCAGGTTAGCGAGGATCCCAAAAGCCACGTTGAATTCCAAGAGGAGCCTGAGCAGATACTCAGGTTCCACAAGCTGGGTGGAATGTTCCGAAGGTTCAAGCCTCAGTTCCTGCAAGTAGAGCCGTTCCAGCGCTTCTGGGTCGGAGGTGATCAGGGCAGCGGCATTGTAAGCTCCTACTGCTCCGGCGAGTTTACCCTTGAGGTCCTGGACACGGCGCTCAATCTCCACTATGGACTTACCTAGACGGGAGACATATTCGGCCAGAGCAAAACCCAAGGTGATGGGTACTGCATGCTGGCCGTGGGTACGACCCACCTGGGGACTGGCGGCTTCTTGTTCAGCCAAGGTGCACAAGCATAGTTCCAAGTTCCGCAAGCGAGGTAGGAGGACCTCCCGGGTGAGGCCCTGCATACGGTAAGCCAGGGCCGTATCCAGGATATCCACACTAGTAGCCCCCAGATGCACTAAGGCTACCGTTTCCGGCGGAACCTTTCGCTTAAGCACCTGCACCAAGGCTCGGATGTTGTGTTTGGTCTTTGCTTCCTCGGCATACACCTCTGCACTGTTTACTGCAGCTCCGGCCTTTTCCAGCGCTGCTTTGAGCTCTGGGCTTAAGCCCCCCCGCTGGGTGAGATGCGCAGTTATGAGGGCGATTTCCGCTTTGACACAGGAGGCTATCACCCCCTCCTCAGAAATCCAAGGCGCCAAGGCATCAAAGAGTTCCTGTTCTGAAAGGGAATACCGGTGATCCAGGGGAGAGATATTACGAAAAATACTACGAGCTTCCATACCAGACTATGACATAGGGAGCCGTAGATGGTCAATAGAACGGGTGGCTATCCCTCAAGAACCACCCCTTGCCTCCCCATGCTTCAAGATGCTGTTCCTCTTAATCCAGGTTCTCCAGTTCGTCAATTACCCGGCTTAAAAGCTGAACCCGGCGATGTTCAAAACTGAGTTCATCCGGGCTTCACGAAAAGCCGGTAGGGCCGGCTTGGAATGGGGGCTGTCCTTTCGGCTCATGCGACCTTAAACCGGGATACCTCAGCAACACTCCTTCCGTTGACTTCGTTATTTTGTCTATTGACCCTTTTATCTTCTTTAACATACCGCTTATCGTCTTCGACTGCTCCCCGGAAGACTCCGCCAGTTTGCGTATCTCCTCCGCCACTACCGCAAAACTCTTCCCGCCCCCCGGCATGCGCCGCCCAGCTCATCTTGAGAATGGACTGCGATCTCTTTGGTGAGGTCTCCGTCTGCACTGTCTTTGAGGATGGTCATGGTATGGGCGATAGGGCGGCTTATGGAGCAGGCGGTTATTATAACGCCTGCGGACATAAGGATAATGGTAAAAAACCCGATGATAAGGCATATAACCATCATTCTGTAAATCGGCGCCATGACCGTGTTGCGAGAAATGCCGACTACCAAGGTCCAGGGGTTAGGAGAATGGCCTACACTAAAAGGCACGGCATAATACTGGATAACCGTGTCCGATTCAGGGGGCCGGTATGAGAAGGAGGAGGCGGTTCCTGTCGTAATGGCATCAACCATAGTGTCAAGAAAGGGGCCGAAGGTGTCTGTTTCGGACTCCCCCATATTCTTTCCCAGTCGTTCCGGGTCCGTATGCGCGGCGACAATGCCGCCTGAGCTGAACACAAAGGGGCTGTGGCCGAAGGGTTTAACCTCACTCACCATAGCCTGTATAGTTGATAATTCAAAGGTACTGCCTGCAACGCCGATAAGCGCGCCGGTCTCCTTATCCTTTACAGGAGCGTCCATATTGGCAATTAACACATTTCCCACAGGCGAGGAATACAGAGCTGGATCAAGCATAGATTCTTGAGTAGACGTGGGCATTTGCATAACCGTATCCCAACTGAAACCTACTATAGGATTTACGGCGAGGACTTGCCTTATCGTCATATTGCAATAGTCCCGTCGTTGTTCGACCGGTATTTCTTTATACTCTTCCATTTACATGCGCGAGGGTTCTCGCTGCATCCATAGCTTCGTTAAGCCAATTTCTTATTTTTTCACCGTTCTCTCTGGCAATACTTTGCGCCTGCTCATCGGTCAGACGGCTGATTTCCCGCCTCGACTCAAACCCATTCCCGGGCCGATAGGAGTAGTTCAATAATAAATGGTCGAGAAGAAACCTGAGAAACGGAAAAAGAGAAACAGGCCCGGGAACGCATCCGGCGACGGCGTGAAAGCAGGGAACCATCATCCGCGCCTGAGCGGGACTTTGTTCCAGAGGCGCCTCCGGAGCGGCTTATCCTGGAGCCGGGGGAGTCGAACGGGTATCAGTACCTGCTGTCCGTCGGTAAGCCTTCCTGGGTGGCTCTGATTACCGCAGTGGTGCTGGTGGTTTTCTCGTCCACCATTTTTGCCTTTCCTCTCCGGGGACGAAGGTTGTTTGGCTACGTCCTGCGGGTACTAGGAATCACCACGGTTTCCTTCTCCATTTTTTCTATTGAAAAGGTATACCATTACAAGGATGGAGCAGAAAACATTGACGTGGCAGACGTACTCTTTAAGGTAGCCTGCTTTACCGATAACCGGATAGTTATCCGCACCTTCCGGTATGATGGAGCCAGGGTACGGATGAGCAAGCCCTCGGCGGTCTTTTTTAACCGACATCTGAATAGAAGTCGGTGGATTGTTCTATAATATGTACTGCGGATGAAACAGTAATGGGTACACCAGCAGCGGGGGTAAACTACATCTACTGCAGCATACCCTCCGATGGCACGGTGAACTTTGCCTACTCAACGAGTGCCCCAACCTGGAACGCCAGCAGGGGCGGCTGGTACAATGAGAGCAACCGGGCGATAGCGATATTCTATTTGAATAATGGCGCCTATCTTGGAAAGCGGGTATTAGGCGACTCAAGTGATGATCTTATCCCAACTGAGGTAGGTCACGTTACTATAGGAGGAACCTTAGTAGGAAGCACGAGTGGAACACAGAAGAAAGAAATTACGCTTAAGAAAGGGTTTTATCGAATAGAACTCGTTGGATCAAAAGGTGGCAATAGCGGTACTGGGAATAAACCAAGCCTCTCCGGGGCAAGAGGCGGTTATAGTAATACAGTAATATATATACCCTATACTGGTACGGTTACTATATTCTCCACGCAAAAAGGCGACAATGGCCAAGATGGAAACCCAGGCGGGAACTCAATCGACATCGAAGTAGGTATGGCTCCAGCAGATGATGGATTGGTGAAGATATATAGGGTTGCATAACGCGGATATTGAGGCATGGAAGGCACACACGGGCCATGAAAGAACTAAGCATACTGGCAGTTGAATACACTAATAAACTCATTGTCCCAACCATATATCAAAACCCGATACAATGTAAGGTCATTTCACTATTTGTAATTTCTATGCGGTCTGTATTCGCTGGCGTTTTGGGTTCTGTTCGCTGGCACGTTCACTCTGGGTCCTCGAGTCTCCGGTTCAATGGGGTTACTCCAGTTCTTTGAGAGGCAATTTTGAAAAAGTTTCGAATTTGATTTATACTCTATTTTCAAGTATACTCTATACTAAACTTGATACGAAATCGGAGGAATTGTATGGGTACAGGAACAGTAAATGCCGCTGGACCGGCAGAGAAAAAAAATTTTCAACTGTATGGTATGACATGGTATTTTTTTGCTATTTTTGCGATTGTTATCCTTGCGGCGGCCTATCTGGGCAAACTGCCCAAAGGCATGATCGGCGCCTTTCCCTTGATGATTATCATCGGTGCCATCTTCGGTAAAATCGGTGATAATGCCCCCATTATCAAAACCTTTCTTGGCGGCGGGGCCATAGTCATTATCTTCGGCTCCGCAGCCTTGGTTACCTTCAAGGTCTTGCCCGAACCGGTCATTACGATCATGGACTCCTTCATGGTAACTGAAGGCTTCCTTGATTTCTATATTGCAGCATTGATCACCGGCTCCATCATGGGGATGAATCGCAAGCTGCTCATCCAAGCCGCGATCCGCTATCTGCCGGCCATAGTCGGCGCCGTAACCGTGGCCCTTACCCTGAGCACCCTGGTGGGTACCCTCATCGGTTACAACCCCAAAGAGACCCTCTTCTTCATTGCCATTCCCATTATGGGCGGCGGTATGGGCGCAGGAGCGGTTCCCCTATCCAAAATCTTTGGGGAAGGCCTTGGCCGGGATGCTGCGGAGATGCTCTCCAAAATGGTCCCTGCTGTGGCCTTGGGCAATGCTTTTTCCATAGTCTGCGGTGGCCTGCTTAACCGGCTGGGCAAGGTATCGAAAAAGGGCTTGACGGGAAACGGTCAGCTTATGGTTACCCGTAGTGCTGATGCCGCAGCAGAGCTCGATCTTGATCCCTCGTACAAGCGCGCCCGGGATACGATAAACCTCGTCTACCTGGGGATCGGTCTCTTAATGGCCACCACCTTCTTTGCCCTAGGCGCCCTGATCAACAAGGCGGTTCCGGCTATTCATGGGTATGCCTGGATGATTTTATCCGTGGCCCTGGTAAAATCCCTGGGCTTGTTGCCCCAACAGTTTGAAATCTGCTGTTACCAATGGTTTCAGTTCGTGATGAACAACCTCACCGGTGTGCTCCTGGTGGGCATCGGCATCTCCTATACCAATTTGGTCCAGGTGGCCGAAGCCTTTACCCCTCAGTACCTTTTGCTTGTTACGGTTACGGTGCTGGGGGCCATATTCGGCGCAGGTCTCATGGGCAAGGTGGTGGGATTCTTCCCCATAGAATCCGCGATTACCGCAGGGCTTTGTATGGCCAACATGGGTGGAACCGGGGATGTGGCGGTCCTGTCCGCAGCCCAGCGCATGGAACTCATGCCCTTTGCCCAGATCTCATCCCGTATCGGCGGGGCTTTCATGCTGATCTTGTCCAGCCTCATGCTGCAAATGGTATCCGGCTTATAAACCCCTCTGGTACTGCTTCTCTTTGTAAGCGCCGCTTCAGGAGGATTCTCTTCATAACAGATTGGGAGGAGATCTACAATGTATGATAAGGGAAAAATTTGCTAAAGATCAGTGAACGTAGTTCATTATTTTACAATGAATTAACTTCCCTTGGCTTGGTACCCAGATTCTTCCATCATACTTTGTGGATCACCTCCAAAAATTCCTATTTTTCATGCCAGATTACATTTTTGTAGTTCTTCGCGTATCCGCCGATTTGGCTTTCTCCCCGCTTTACCAGTTCCATCACGTTCCCGCTCAACAACTCGTTGTGTCCCCTGGGTAATCCTCCAGGCCCCTTCGCCCTCCCGGAAACATGCTGCCAAAAGGGGAACATTATTACTGATTTTTAATAGTACCTTTCTAAGGTATTTCTCACAAAATAACCCCTATTTTTCTCAAAATTTACACCGGAATTCTGCTTTTTGAAGCTACAGGCTTATTTCTTCACCAATAACAAGCGGCATCTCTTGTTAATTTTATTGCCTCAAAATGGGTAGTCATTTTTAAGGAGGTTCTTTTATGAAAAAGAACGGTTATGTTTTCTGACGGGACTTTCGTAGAACACCTAAAATCGGAAAAAATTCTACATAAAACTATTAAATTGTGCTATGGGTTTATCTTGGGAATTGAAGCGATTAGTTTTTCCACCATGCTTTCCATGCTTGCCGTATCTGCCACCAAGGTCTCCATACCATACCCTGCTGCGGCTGCTGCGGTCTGCCTGCCGATGCACAGGGCCTTGAACCTTCGCATCATGTCCACACCCGCGATTGCCCTGAAGCCTTCTACCGTGGAAGCGCTGGTAAAGGTAAGCCAGTCCAGACCTTCCAAGAGGAGTTCCTGATACGACGGGTCCAGGTATCCTGCTGTAGGCAAGGTGTCATAGATCGGAATATCCAAGCAGTCAATCCCTGCTGCCTGGAGGGGCTTGAGTACTTCATCGGTGCCGATCTTGGCTCTGGGTATGATGACCCGTTCATCTGATTTCACCGCCTGGGCAAGGGCCATCCCCAAGGAACGACCGTTGCATGATTCCGGGACCAGGTCAACCAGGAGCCCCCGCGCTTCCAGGGCTGCGCTCGTGGCTCCTCCGATGGCGGCAAACCGAATTCCCCCAAGACTGCGGATATCCCGCTGATAGGCGGTGAGCTTTGCAAAGAACACCTCCACCCCCTGGGGGCTGGTAAAGGCCAGCCAGTCCCGGCTCCTTACGCTTGCCAGGACCTGTTCCAAGAGTGGCGTCTCTTGGAGGGGGACGGTCTGTATCGCCGGTATGGGGACCACCTCTGCTCCTGCATCAGTGAGCAGTTCTGAGAGGCGGGATTCCTTCCCCGAGGGTCTGCTTACCCCGATTCTCAGTCCTCTTAAGGGCTTTGCTTCGAGCCAAGAAAACCTAGGGGCTAAACCGCAGACCGGTCCAATCACGATGATCGCCGGGGCTTTGATGCCGGTCTGGTACGCCTCAACACTCAGGCGGGATACACAGGAGAGAAGCTTTCGCTGTTTCGCGGTGGTCCCCTGTTCGAGGATTGCCCCCGGGGTATTCGGATCCAGCCCGGCTTGGATCAAGCCCTTACAGATTTCTTCCAGCGCGGTAAAGCCCATGAGAAAGATGAGGGTACCCCCTGCCTGCACTAAAGCCTGGTAAGGTATGGTCCGTGGTTCCTTGCCCTTGCTATGACCGGTAATGATATGGACCGCAGAGCAATAATCCCGGTGCGTTACCGGTATGCCGAAATAGGCGGGAACCCCCAGGGCTGAAGATACTCCTGGCACTACTTCAAAAGGGATACCTGCCTCCTTGAGCCCTTCCAGTTCTTCGCCTCCCCGACCAAAAAGGAAGGGGTCCCCGCCTTTGAGCCGCACTACCTGCTTCCCTTGGGCTGCGTTTTTCGCGATGAGCCGGTTTATTTCCTCTTGAGCAATGGGATGCTTCCCCGGCTTTTTTCCCACATAGATCCGTTCTGCTTGTGCTGGAATCTTGGCAAGAATACCCTTCCCCACCAGGCGGTCAAAGAGCACCACCTCTGCCTTCTGTAAAACCCTTTCAGCTTTCACGGTTAGTAGTCCCGGATCCCCTGGCCCAGCGCCTAAAAGCCATACCTTCCCAGGCCTATCGGCATGGTGTTGAGCCACAAGCTGTAAAGCCAAAAGCGCTCCCAGATGCTTCCCTTCAGTCCTGGCCCCGGTAATACAGCCTCGTATTATTGTTTCTCCTGCTCCTTTGGCCGGTTCTTCCGGGCAATAGAGGCCGGTGAGGTGCACGGTATCCCCTTCCAGCATGGCATAGGCTGCTATGGGTGCACTGCACCCGCCGTTGAGGGTTCTCACAAAGGACCGTTCAGCTTCTGCACAGATCTGACTTTCAGGACTATTGATGGAGTGTACCAGTTCCTGTATCAGCCTATAGACCGGGTCATCCAAAGAGGCATCCCGGATAACCACTGCCAGGATACCTTGACCTGCGGCAGGCAGGATTTCAGAGACGGCAAAAGTTCGGTGAATCCTCTCCTCAAGCCCAAGCCGCTTAAGGCCGGCCACAGCCAGCACCAAGGCCCCGTATTCTCCCTGATCCAGCTTTTGCAGCCGGGTAAGCACATTACCCCGGATCGGCGCAATCCGCCAATCAGGGTACAACTGAGCCAACTGAAGCCGCCGCCGTTGGCTGGAACAGCCGATGGGTTTTCCCTTATCCGGTTCCACCGTGCCCTTGGGGAGGACCAAGGCGTCCTGAGGATCTTCCCGATTACTATACGCACCGATCCGAAGCTGCTTCTCCAGGTCCATAGGCAGATCTTTCAAGCTGTGTACCGCCAGATCAACCTGGCCATCAAGCAAGGCCCGATCCAACTCCTTAATAAAGAGCCCTTTCCCGCCTCGTGTATCCAGCGGTTTATCAAGAAGGATATCCCCGGTAGTCTTCATGGGACATACTCCCAATACATACTGCGGGTATCGTGCCTTGATCTCCTTGATCAAGAGTTCAGTCTGTATCAGGGCAAGCCGGCTGTCTCGGGTCCCGATGTGTAGGTTCCTCATAGGGGTTCACTGCTTCCTTGTGGTTTCTCTTGCATGGGATGCTCATCGGTTTTACTGGTACGTGAGGATCGCAGCGCAATGGTTTCCAAGGCCTGAAAGCAGGGCTCCCACATACGCCGGTCCAGGGTATCTCGCAGGCCAAAAAGGAGTTTCCCCAAGACCCTCTGAGACGCATGAGCAAGGGCATTCCGCAGTCGGTTCTGAGATTCGGCGTCAAGACCTAGGCTTGCCAGATGACGGTTAAGACGCAACACCATATCAGCAGATGCAGCCTGTTGGATCGCGGCAATACTGCCCACATAAGCACGAAAAGCATACCAATGGGTGAATTCGGTCATGGCTTCGTGTAGTATGGCTTGTATGGCTACTTCATCGGATTGCTCAGGTTTTTCTAAGCCCCCTTTCCCAAGCTGATCGATGTCTACAAGGGTCAGCTCTTCCAGGCTGCGTAATGCCGGCTCTATATCCCGGGGTACCGCTAGATCGATGAACAAACGTTTCCGGCTATCCCATAAGGCGGAAAGCTGCTCCACGGTAAGGGTATAATGGGGGCTCGTGGTGGCGCTTATGAGGACGGTATACTCCAATAGGAAAGCATACCGCTGGTCGTAATCTATGACCTTACAGCCTTGAGGTACCAGGGCTGCTCCTTGCCGGTGCTGACGAAGGGTTACCGTAACCTGGCAGCCAGCATTGACCAAGTGTTCCGCGGTCTGCCGGCCAATTACCCCGTTTCCAATCACCAAACATTTCATGCCATATAAAGGAAGCTGGTGCCCGCGACCATAGGCTCGTATACACTCAAGCGCCACCGAAGCAATAGAAACATCCGTCCGGTTCATGTTCGTCTCGGTTTTGATACGTTTCGCACCGCCAATAGCCATTTGAAAGAGCCGTTCAAGTACTGGATCCGTACTTTTTGCCTTTTGGGCCGCGTCTAAGGCACCCTTGACCTGAGCCAAGATTTGATGCTCTCCCACAATCCGTGATTTTAAGCCGCTGGCTAACAAAAACAGGTGTTCCACTGCATCCATGCCGTGCCGACAAACCCAGAGGTCCGAGGGAATCTCATCAGAACAATCTGGAGGGGAAGGGGCTTTCAAGGTCCAAAGCATGTGTTCCGGCCCTGGGTCTTCCCGCTTTTTCCCGCTGAGATACAGCTCGGTTCGGTTACAGGTTGCAATAATAACACAGCCCAGATGGGGATAGGCCTGGGTGATCCATTCCAGCGCAGCATCAAGAGCAGAGGCGGTAAAGGTAAACCGCTCTCGCTGGTGAATATCCGCTCTCGTGTAGTCAATACCTGCCATCTGTATATGCATCCTGCACCTCTCCTGAGCATCCACCTTTTCCCCTGAACGACATCCATTACTGCTTTGAAGACCAGGCAAAACCAGCTAAGGCTTCTTCCGTGGTTCCTGTCCCCTTACCAGTTGCTTTTTTCTGTCTCGTTGGCTCTGTAGTTTCGTATTTTTGACGCTATTTTCTTTTAGTTCATTTTTCGGTAAAGCGCCGAAGCTCAGTATACATCGGTTGGTTATACTCCGGTATGACTTACTATATAAAATAATATTCATCGCATCCCCCCTTCACCGCAGTACCGAGGAAGCATCCGACAAAAGAAGGCTGAACTTCCAAGCAATGGACGGGGTTAATACAAAAAACAAGCGCAGCAATAGGGTACATGGCGTCCTCCTCGGGACCAGTACCGCAAGAGCCGAGGCTCTAACAGTACACCCTGACCCCCGGATTATCTCAACGGGATAATGAAGGAAGGGACGCTGCACAGGCAGTGGGGTACCCGCTCCGTTCTTCCGAAGGTGTCAGGTAACTGCGTAAAGACCGTCTCCCGGCTTCCGGATCTAATTACTCACGACGCCTTCTTACCCGATGCTGCAACGAAGCTTAGGCCTTTGCAAACCTCTGATAATGGCTTGTTCAC
>JAITJS010000001.1 GCA_031278815.1 Treponema sp. | reverse complement strand
GGTGCGGCAACGCCATGACCAATGCAGCGGACACTGCTACCCCGCACACTAATAGGGCCGCATTACTTCAAAACGTTTCCGGTTCCAGCGACTTAGAGACAGTAACCATCACCGGCCCTATTGTGAATGGTGACGGCGCTTTTGCGGTTCTGTATCAGGGAAACCCTTGGTACGTAAAAGGCGTGAGTCCCCTTGGGGTTGACCCCGCCGAAGGCGAACCCGCTACGATTACAGGTAAAGCGGCTCCTATCCTTGACCGGGACAGCGAGGGCAATTCCCTGTTTTTTGGCTATTACCTGCAAGCTGAAAACATAACCGCCAATTAACAAAGGCCCTGACAGGAGAGTAGCAAACCCCGGTCTGCCGGGGTTTGTTTGCTTTCGGACTCCCATTGAATGAGGAGATTTTTACGCTATTGATATCCAGGTGTTTTATATCCACCGGGAGGGGCTGGAACCCGCACATCAAGGGGCTATAGCCATTGACTCTACGGCTGAAACCCGCAAAGCCACGGTTACAGCTGTAGGGCTAAAAGCGCTCAAACTGCCGCTTTTTTAGCAGTTTTTGACATATTTTTTGAGGTAATCGAATGAGTACAAATTGGTATCCCCGTTCAAGGGACGAACAACTTCACATGGCGGACACTTGGCTTCAGGTGTTTCATACCAAAGCATCGGTGTGGAACATTCCCCCGGCTAATGTTGCCAGCTTGACCACAGTCGACACAAACGCCAAAACCATACTGGCGGTAGTGAAAAGCAGGGAACGGACGGCGGCGGGTTGCGCCCCAGACCTCGCCGCATTTATTGTAGTGATGATTTACCCAAAAGTATTGAGCCCACGCTGCCCAAGAATCCGCTTGCGCGGGGGAAGCCCATGGCGGGGTGGCGGTTGGCAATGGGGCACGTGAGTTCTATGGTGTTGATACTGGTGCATTTGGTATTACCCAACAGCCAAGCACATCTATGGCCCCAAACGGAATGGCCTCATTTACGGTCCTGTTCAGTCCTACAAGGGCTGCAGATACTATAAGCGCCCGATGATCATCAAATTAAATAGTAAAGAGGGTGAAGGAACCGGAAGGGTATCCGTTCCCTCTCTTTGCCTTGGGCTTTGCCGCCCTCAAGATACACCCGTGAGCCTTCAATAGGTTTCGGTAAATCCCCCGAAGAACTTACCATATCTTTGCCCGCCAAGAGGCAGGCGGCGGGGTGATATCTACCGTGTCTCCGGTCTGTTCAAGCACATAGAACCCCTGCTTGAACCCATAAACCCTCACCGACTCACTCATCACCGCTCCTGCTATCGCCCCAAGATACTTCCGCTGGTCATGATGGTCGTCCGCATATCTTCGCAGAGTACCCATCCTCATAACATGCTCGTCTACATCGTCGGTAGTCGGATTGGACTTTACTTCCACTGCCAGTACATACTCCCCGTTCTCTAGCAACACATCTACCTCCGCTATGGTTCTACCGCTAGGGTCTGCATAACAGACGTTGGTTTGTGTTTGCGTAAACCTATACCCTGCTATGAGGGCATTGAACTTTTCTTTCAGGTGAGGCGATAGGATATGTTCTATCAATTCCCCGAATCGGTTACTCAGCTTCCCGATTGCCCGGTTGGTCTCCTTGATCTGCTTGTTGGTCTCCTTAATCTGCTTGTCCGTCTCCGCAATTTGCCTATTCGTCTCTTTGACCATTTCCTGAAACTTTCTGTCCGTCTCCTGAAACTTTCTGTCCGTCTCTTGAAACTTTCTATCCGTCTCTTGATACATGGCCCATACCTGTTCAAAGTTCAGTCCCATAGTGGGTTCTTTCACTACCATACTATAGCTCTCCTATTATCAATATACCTAAAACACCCTGGTAACCACCTATATCAAAAGATAGCATGCGTATTACCCATAATCCATAAGACTGGTGAGTATGCACCGCGGTATCAACCGGGAGGGCGAAGGGGTTCTCGTTCACCGCACCATGGTTTTCTGTTGGAACCTTAGACCAAAGTCCGGGCTATCCGCAGGATGTCCGCAAACACCCCACCGGCCGTAACCTGTGCCCCGGCTCCAGGGCCCTTTATCACGATGGACAGGGCGGAATACCGATCTGTGGTGATTACCACCATATTGTCCGAATCCACCAAGGAACGGAAGGGACTGCCGGCAGGTTCTGAACGAAGGGTAAGCCGGGCAGTACCTCCTTCAATAACCGCCACATACCGGAGAGATTCTCCCCGGGCCGCTGCTTCTGAACGGCGTTGCTCAAAAATCGCATCGGATTTCTCCAGTTCCTTGAAAAATGCCTCCACCCCCGCTGCGGCAAAACAGGTCTCCGGCAGAATCGGCTCAATCGCTACATCCGCAAATTCCAGGGGTATGCCACACTCCCGGGCCAGAATCAAGGCTTTCCGGGCCGCATCTTTGGCGTTCAGATCCTCCCGAGGATCCGGCTCAGTATAGCCTTTGGCCTGGGCGTCCCGAAGCAGGGTGGAAAAGGGCTTGCTCCCGTCATAGTTGTTGAAGATAAAACTCAAGGTCCCGGATACCACCGCCTCGATCCGCCGCACCTTATCCCCGGAGAGAAACAGGTCCCGGAGGGTGGAAATCACCGGCAGCCCTGCACAGACCGTAACTTCGTAGAGATAGGGTATGCCCCGATCTGTGGAGAGGGTGACGAGCTTTTTATAATAGGCATAAGGGCCGGAATTAGCCCGCTTATTCGGGGTAACAATGGGTATAGATGCTTGTAGGATCTGTCCATACTGAGCAGCCACGTCGTCACTGGCAGTACAATCGCAAAACGCACTGTTCGGAAGATTCAGGGCCTTCATCATGGCGATAAATAGGGATAGGGTAAAGGGTTCCGCACTTTCCTCTGCCAAGAGGGATTTCACCTGCTGGGGCTCAATCCCTTCAGGCTTAAAGCTCATGAACCGGGAATTGGCCACCCCTACCAGGTTGATGCGGATCTGGTGTTCCTCTGCCAGAACCTCTCGCTGCTTCGCCAACTGCTCCAAGAGGGTACCGCCGATAAGGCCGATTCCTACCAGGAACAGGTTCACCGAACGAACCGCGGAGAGAAAAAAGGCATCATGGATGGCGTTGAGGGCCTTCCCCTGATCATGCTGGGATATGACCGCGGAAATGTTATACTCCGAAGACCCTTGGGCAATGGCCACCACATTCACCCCATTTCTCCCCAGGGCGTGAAACACCTTGCCTGCAACCCCGGCGGTGTGTTTCATCTGGGAACCCACCACCGCAATGATCGCCTGATTCCATTGCTGGAACGGGCGGCTTAGGGCACCCCGGGCAATCTCCTGCTCGAATTCTTCAGTTATGGCCGTATCCGCTGCTTCGACGTCTTGAGGAAGGACGGCAAAGCAGATCGAGTATTCGCTGGAACTTTGGGTAATAAGGATGATGTTGATCCCCTTCAGTGCGCCGAAAAGCCGGGCAGAAAAACCCGCGGTGCCCACCATCGCCGAACCCTGGACCCGGAGGAGAATCACTTCGCTCATGGAGCTTATACCGAGGATAGGATAGGCCCCCGATTCCCCCTGCCGGGTGATAGTGGTCCTCTTCCCCGTGGGGTTAAAGGTATTACGGATGGTAATGGGTATGTCTTTTTCCAAAGCCGGTCGGATGGTGGGTGGGTACAGGACCTTGGCGCCGAAATGGGACAGCTCCATAGCTTCCTCATAGGAGAGCCGCTCAATGGTGAAGGCGGTTTCCACCATCCGGGGATCTGCGGTGAGAATTCCGTCTACATCGGTCCATATCTCCACTTCTTCCGCCTCTAGGACAGCACCGAACAGGGCCGCGCTCAGATCCGAGCCTCCCCGTCCGAGGGTGGTAGTGGCACCCTCCAGGGTGGCGCCGATGAAACCAGTGGCAATCTGTAGGGGGCGGGGCGGGGCGGCGTCTTGAAAGAAGGCCCTCATACGCCCTGTGGTTTCCGAGCTCAAGACCTGGGCATTTCCGTGGTGATTATCGGTGATAATCAGATGGCGGGTATCCAGGTACTCAGCGGGAAGACCTTGGGCGCTCAGCACCCGGGCCAGCAGGGACGCGGCAAGCCGCTCCCCAAAGCTCATCACCTCATCCAGGGTCCGGGGGGGAAGCTCCTGGAGGATGGCAACACCCTCAAAGATACGGCTCAGGGCTGCAAAAGCGGTGGTAATCGAAGCGCGCTCCTGGTCCAGGTCAGAGCCCTTTAAAAAGGCCCGGGCTACTTCCTGGTGCCGGTTTTGCATATCCTGGATCGAAGCCCTAGTCTGGCCCCCGGTTTGAGCGCGCTGGGCCAGCTCAATGAGAGCGTCGGTGATCCCCGCCATAGCAGAGACCACCACCACAGGGACCGTACCCGCATGTACGGTATCCTGGATAATCTCCACCACCTGACGGATCGCCTCGACTGACCCCAGGGAGGTACCCCCAAATTTCACAACCCGCATAGTTACTCCTTATTGTACACTTCTTGGATTTTTCGGTTATAACCGGTACTGTCTTCCAGTGATACGATTTTTTTCTATATTTATCAAGCCCAGTGTGTTTTATATGCAGGGCTTCTGCATTTACTTGATAGGGAGTAAGTAGGTATATTGTGAAAAGAACCTATAAAAAATTCCCCATGAGGGGTATACACCTTCGCTCTTCCTATACTATATTAAGTTTGAGATTTTAAAATCTCCAGGCTTAGTATACACCCTGGAGGTTCATGCTCATAGAGTAAGGATGCTTGTGGCTAGCATGTATAGGCTGATGACGGTCTGGTTGTTTCTTTTTGGTGTAGGTATAGGAAGTTTTGGGCTGGGAATGATACAGCAACCCGGGACGCCTCAACCCAAAGACCCTAGGGAACCCGAAAGCCCTCACACCCTTATATCCTTTGAAAACCTCCCCCTTGCAGCCTCTACCGAACCTCCCCACGCCTATACCCCAGATCTCGCGGCTGAACCCCCGAACCAGGGTGAACAGGTGATGAAGGCCCTGGCTGCGGCCTACCCTGACCGGATAGGTCCTGCGGTCTACCAGAACGGGGACTGGGCCGTATCCATCCGCGGGTTTTTTTACTATTATGCCCAAGGCAGGCTGCTGCCGGAAGCAATACGGACCCGGGCTGCGGAATATGACCCCCAGCCTTTTTATCGATACACCCCGGAATTACCCCCGTGGACGACCCCAGGGCCTGAAGAAACCGCTCGCATGAAAAGCCAAGCCGATAGGCGGCGCCTGCACCCGCCCAAACGGTCCCGGCATTTTTATGATGCTCTCTGGCGGGCTGCTACCCAAGAAGCCGCCTATGAACGGGTAAAGACCCTCCGGTTTCTGGGCCGTAATGTGCTGGTCCATTACGCCATATTAGAAGAACTCGCCCTGGTGGAAGAACGGATCTATGCGGAAGCCCGGACCAATCCCCAGGTACGGCAATGGATCAACAGCCTGCATTCCATTTCCGGGTGGAATTGGCGGAATATAGCGGATTCCGAAAGCAGGAGCTTTCATGCCTATGGAGCGGCTCTGGACCTCTTACCCCAATCCCGCACCTTGGCCACCTACTGGCTCTGGACCGCTCAGACCACCAGTGAATGGTGGTCTGTTCCGTACGAAAAGCGCCTGCATCCGCCGGATGCGATCATTAAAGCTTTTGAAGCCTATGGGTTTGTTTGGGGAGGGAAATGGTTCTTTTACGATACCATGCACTTTGAATACCGTCCTGAGCTCTTGCTCCTCAGCAATTTGCCTCTCACGGATCTTCGCTAGGCCCTTACCTCAAAGGATACGGGGGAACCGCACGCCCAAAAGGGAAAGTCCCCCGATCAGCCCTATGGCCCCTCCTAACAGGAGCACCCCTTTCCAGGTTCTCCGGGGTTTTGTACCAGTTTCAGCCTTTCCTTGGTTTTGTGCAAGGATCTCCTGTTCTTCACTTAATTCCAGCAGCAACTGGTCTATCCCCTCGATAATATGCTTCCGGGTGATCCGGGCCTTTTTCTGGGTAATCCGTTCAAAGATACGGAAGGACTCCCCCAAGAGGGAACCCAAGAAGCCGGGTAAGCACAGATCCGCTCGAATGGAAGCCTTGGAGAGCATGATGAGTCCCTCCAAGGTAAGGGCCTTGTGCAGCCCCCCCAAGAGGGCCCCTTGGGTAATGCGGAAGAAACCGAAAGTCCCCAGGACCTTCCCGTAGGGCACGAGCAGATTAAAGGCGACGATACTCCCCATAACCAACAGGGTGGTCATGGGCCGGTTCTTCTTGCCGCTCAACCCTGCGTAAGCCCAAAAGAGCAGAAACTGGACCCCTTTGAGCAGGATGGAAGGGTTCATCAAAAAGACGGTCATCATGATCAGTCCTGCCAGGAAGCGGTCCCCGCTACGCACGTCTGCTCCCCAGGATCTGCTCAGGGGTGCACCTGGGGTCTTCATAAGGCAGGCCGGATCTGCTGGTGATACCAACGGGAACGGGAGATGAAGGTTTCACAGAAGATCCCCAGACTCGTACCGGTAATAATCCCGGCGATCAGAAAGGGGGGAACCAAGAATTGGACCCCGGATCCAAAAATGAAAACCTGCGCCAGGATCAGCTGCGCCCCATTGGAGCATAAGGCCCCGATGACGCTGATACCAATGAAACTGAGGTGTTTTGGGCTGAAAAGCCGCCGTAAGAGGTACATAGCCGTTGTAGCGGCACAAGTACTCGCCAGGGAAAATACGCATATATATGAAACCAAGGTTCCGCTGATGATCGCCTGACCCAAGATCTTGATGAGCACCAGCAGGGCCAGGTATTTTAAGCGCACTATATCCAAGGCCAGCATGAGGGGCACATTGGCAAGCCCCAGGCGCATGAAAGGAAGGGGTTTGGGAATCAGGTACTCCAGGGTAGATAAGAAGAGACAGAACCCTCCCAAAAGAGCTGCGGTGGCTTCTTCCCGCTTACCAGGCTGCGCCATCAAGTCCTCCGTCCCCTGGTTTTTCTTCTATTTTTTCTATCGATACCAACACCTGGTTCGGTAGACAGGCTATCCATTGCCCGTGGCCTTGAATTACCCCTGCAGCCACACAGGTCTGATTCGTACAGGGGGATGAAAGGATCCGGGCCCTACCGTCTTCCAATTGTACCACCGTATCCCCCAAGGGACCCGGCACGGTAACCAGTTCCGTAGCATCCTGGGGAAAAATCCAGTGTCCCCCCCCTTCCCCGGCAATGAGGATCCTACTTGCGGTTCCCCTGCGGGCATAGAGGGCAACCGTGATCACGAGGGTTATGCTCAAAGCTAAACCGAGGGCCCCAAAGTCCAGGGGCTTAAAAAAGGAGGATTTTTTCATAATGCCTGCCGGTACTTCATAGATCGCCACCCCTGGAAGGGACCTCACAAAGATTCAAAGAGGGAGGGCTCTTGCTTTACTGAACGGCGCACCTTATGAGGACTCCGCGGAACCAGGGTTCCGTTAAGCCACTGTTTCCAGGTGTGGATCAGACTCAAGGCTTCCAGGGGGCTTATCCTGTCCGGATCAAGCTCCGCAAGCTGCTCAATCAAGCGGGCTACATGGACCTGCTCAGGCCCGGTATCAGGAGACCCCTCCTGCAATGCCGGAAGGGGTTCCAAAGAGGGCTCCACTCCCTGGGGCAAGACCTCCTGCAGCGCCTTATCGCTTTCTTCCAAACGCTCCAGGATACGGCTTGCCCTGTTGAGCACCCGTTCACTCAAGCCCGCAAGCCGGGCCACATGCAGCCCATAGGATTCTGCAGCAGGCCCTTCCTTGAGTTTCCGTAAAAAGATGATCTCCCCGCCTTTATCCAGCACTTCCATAGAACGGTTCGCCATCCGTTTGTGGGATATCCGGGCCAGTTCATGAAAATGGGTGGCAAAGAGGGTTCTGCATTTGATATGGTCCAGCAGTTCTTCACTCACCGCCCAGGCAATGGAAAGGCCGTCATTGGTTCCGGTTCCTCTCCCCACCTCGTCCATGATCACCAGACTCCGCTCCGTGGCAGTATGGAGAATATAGGCGGTTTCGTTCATCTCCACAAGAAAGGTGGATTCCCCCCGAGCAAGGTTATCTGAGGCCCCGACCCGACAGTAAATCCGATCCACCATACCGATAAGGGCTTCCCGGGCAGGAACAAAACTACCCATCTGGGCCATGATGGTAAGCATCGCCGCTTGTCGAAGATAGGTGGACTTACCCGCCATATTGGGTCCGGTGATCAGGGCAAAGGAAACCTCCTGCCCATCCAGGAGTATATCATTGGGGATGAATTCTCCGTTGGGTATATGGGCTTCCACCACCGGGTGCCGGCCTTCCAGGATCTTAAGCCGGTTCTCCTCATCCACAGTCGGCCGTATCCAACCCCGAATGGTGGCAGCTCGTGCCAGGGATTGGGCCAGGTCCAATTCCGCGATACGCCGTCCTGCCGCGGCTAATACCCCCAAACAGGCTTTGGCCTTATCCCGTAATTCGAAGAAGAGCTTTTTCTCAAGCTCAATAACCTGTTCAGAAGCGCCGTTAATATCTGATTCCAGTTCTGCCAGCCGGTCAGTGGTAAACCGTTCTCCATTTACAATACCCTGGCGCCGGATAAAATAGGGAGGCGCCTTGGCAAGATGGGCCTTGGTAACCTCAAAGAAGTATCCAATGAGGCGGTTATACCGGATCTTGAGACTGGGAATCCCGGTGGCTTCCCGTTCTTCCTCCAGGTACTCCTCCAAAAGCTGCCGGCCATCATCCCTGAGCCGGTGCAAGGTATCCAGTTTCGGGCTATACCCTGGACGGATGAGGTTTCCCTCGGTAAACACAACGGCCGGATCCTCTGCAAGGCCCGCTTCCAGCAGGTCCCGCAGTTCCATGAGCTGGGTACCTTCAGGGGCATCCAGGGAAGAAGCCTCTTCCGATTCAAAGGTAAAGGGGAGATCATTGAAGGTAAGCTCATCCTCTATTCCTTTGATAGCCTGAAAGAGCACCAGGGCGTTTTTAATGGCCAGCATATCCTTACCGTGGGCCCGGTCCATGGCAAGCCGGGAACTGAGCCGTTCCAGGTCTGGGGTTCTTCCTAAAAGTTCCCGAAAGGCTCCCAAGCGCCGCTGATCCCGGTACATGGTTTCTACCATGTCCAGCCGTTTATTGATAAGCTTCAGGTTCCGCAAGGGATGGAGGAGCCGGCGTTTGAGCAACCGCCGCCCCATAGGGGTCCTTGTCTCATCCAGTACCTCAAAGAGGGAGAACCGGATATCCCCATCCCGTACATTTCTGAGGAGCTCCAAATTACGCTGGGTCGATTCATCGATCCCCACATATTCCGTATCCCGGTATACCCGGATGGCCCGTACATGGGGGATAAGGGTCTTGGCCGTATCATCCAGGTAGTACAACAAGGCCCCGGCAGCGATAATTTCAGGCATCCCTTCAACCAATCCGAAGCCTTTCAGGTTAGAGGTACCGAACTGCTTTTCCAGCCGTTTTCGGCTCCGATCCCGATCAAAGAGCCAATCCGCCCAGCGGTTTACCACTAAGCCGGTTCTATCAGCCACTGCCCCTTCAATAGCACCGTGCTCTTCCAGGAGGGACTCCTGGAGGAGCATCTCTTTTATTTGGAGCCGTTCCAGTTCCTGCCGGAGCTGTTCTGCTCCCTCGTCCAGGGGAAAGGAAGTAACATGGAACTCTCCGGTAGACAGGTCTATATAGGCAAAGGAGAGTTCGGTCTTTTCGGTTAATGCAAGACTGGCCAAATAGTTGGGGCTCCCCCTATCCAGATACTCCTCTTCCACGGTAGTCCCTGGGGTGATGATTTCCACCACCTGCCGTTCAATCAAGGCCTTTCCCTTGGCAGCTTCCGTAACTTGTTCACAAATCGCTATTTTCTTTCCCAGTTTTAAGAGCCGGGCAATATACGACCGGGCTGCATGATAGGGAATACCACACATAGGAAGCCCATTACGACTGGTGAGGGTGAGATTAAGCAATGCGGAAACTTCCAAGGCATCATCGGAAAACATTTCATAAAAGTCTCCAAGGCGAAAAAAGAGCACCTCTCCTTGGTGTTCCCGTTTGATCCGCCTGTATTGATCCAGCATCGGGCTGGTTTGGACAGAACTGATAGCTCCTCCTTGTGAGGGCTTAGGAGTATCCCTACCGGCCCTCTGCGGTTTTACCTACCGACTGATTTATCGACCCACCTTGGAACGCAAGCTTTGAATGAGTTTATCCGTAATATCCACCGTTGGGCTATACCAGAGTATGCCGGTATTCTCTTTTAAGTTGAGTACCATGCTGTACCCTTCGCTTTCGGCAATAAGGCGGATCTCATTGTTGACCTGATTCAAGAATGCCCCGGATTGGGTGAGTTTATTCTTTTGATCCTCTAATTCAGCGGTTTTGACTTTATAATACTCTTTCAGGTATTCCGATTTCCGGTATACCTCATGTTCAAACCGAAGGGCCTGTTCCTGATCTCCCCGGTTGGCAGCGCTCAACTGGGAGTTTTTCAAGTCCTGAATTTCCCGGCTCATCCGGTCAATATCAGCCTGGACCTGAGCACTGCGCTCCTCAAAATCCCGGACTGCCCGGGAATCCCGGAAAAATGCCATGTAGACCTGGGAAAGATCCACCACCGCAAAACGGGTAAGCTGTTGTGCATCAAGCTGCCAGGCTAACCCGAAAAGCACTAAGCCAAGTCCCCATTTTTTTATGCCTTTCCTGCTTTTCATTTTTAATCTGCCTCTCTGTATCCTGTAAATAACCCTTTGCATGTATGCTAATAGGTAGACAACACAAAAGAAATTACAAAATCCAAGCCTCCAATGCCCCCCTCTTGCCACTGCGGTTTTCCGTCAACCACCTTGAAGCGTTTGGCAAAACTGAGTCTAAAAGGAAACTGGGGTATGGTAAACCGCAGTCCTGAACCAAGGCTAAAGCGCATATCTTCCATCTGCAAGCGGTTAAAAAAGGCCCAGGGACTTTCTTTCACCACGGCGGCATCGAAAAACACCAAGTCCCAGGCCAGGATCCCCGGAACCAGGGGCATCCTGAGTTCTGCCCAGTTTTCCCATAAGGCCAGCCCCTTGTTGTAATACTCGCTGCTCCAGCCCCGGCCCGTAAACATACCGTCCACCGCAAGCATATTGACCGTTTCTATGGGGAGGTCATCCCGGAAGGGCTGGGGGAATATGAAGGACAGTCCCGAATGAATACCGAATATGACTTTGAAGGCCCAGTTTTCCCCCACAGGGAGGTTGAGCAACGTATGAAAATATTCTGCCTTGGTATCGGATTTGATATAATGTTCCAGTTCAATCGGGAAAATTCCATAGTAACCGAGCCGCTGAATCCCATAATACCCTTTGGAAGGATCGTAATAAATATCCCGCTGATCCAAAGACACGCTGGTCCAAACCGAATTTGCTGGAGTCCACAGGTTATTCCGGTTTCTGATGGTTGGATCAAAGGGACGGTACACCTGGGAATCGTAGGAGTTAAAAATAAATCCGGTACTGACCCCCCCCCCAACCCCAAGGTTGCCCAAGAAGGTACTAAACCGGTATCCCGAAGAGAAACCCAGAGAGATACGCCACTGATCATAGTTCATAAGAAATTCATTAGGAGGAATCTTACTGGCATTGTAATAGTCCCCATAGGAGGTAAATCCATCAGGATACGCATAGGTTTCATCCCCATTGAAATAGGGAGCCATCATATCCATAGCTGCCTTGCGTCGGCTATGCTGGGTAGTAAGATCGAAACTACCTGACAGGGGAAGCCCAAAGAGCCAGCGCTGGGTGTATCCTAGGCCAATACTCTGAGTATCCGGGGATGCGTTTAGTTTAGCGCTGACCATGTTTCCGTAGCCCAAAAAGTTACGGTCGTTCCATTGGAACACCAATGACACGGGAAACTGGTCCGGATCCGAGGTTCCTGAGAAGGTCAGCCCTAATTGCAGATCCGTGGTGGGTTGTTCTTCCACCGCAAAAACCAGGTCCATAAGGTTGTCCGCACTTCCGGGGGATGGTTCAGGAACCACCGTGGAAAAGTATTGCAGATTGTACAGGTTCCGTACCCCATCCATGACCTTGGTCTTGGAAAAAATATCCCCGCTCTCCAGGGGAATCTCCCGGAGTATGACATGGGTCTTGGTTTTTTTGTTGCCTTTGATGAGGATATTTTCAATATGCGCCCGGCCCCGTTCCTCAATGATGATCTGGTAGGTGATAATTCCCTTTTCAGTATCCCGCTGTTCATCTCGGTCTATGGTGTTAAAAATGTAGCCATTCTCATAGTACAGATCCGCTACCCGCTGTAGATCCGCCTCCACCCGCCGGGCATTGACCACCGTTCCAGGCTTAGAAGAAACCTGGGCGGCTAATTGCTCGGTGGATAAAATCTGGTTTCCTACAAAGCTCACCCCTCCGAAAGTGTACATCTTTCCTTCATAGATGCTGAAGGTGATGGTCATAAGGGTATTCCCTTTTTCATCTTTTTGGGTAGTCTGGACCACATCGGTCACTGCCGCATCAATATAGCCTCGGTCGTGATAGTACTGGGTAAGGGCATTACGGTCGGCAATGAGTTTTGCCTCCTGAAAGGCACCGTCGTTTAAAAGACCCTTCACCTTTAAGGAAAGCTGGCCCCGGAGGGTCCTGGTGGAGAAAACCGAATTTCCCTCAAAGAGCAATGCCTCGATGGCTACTTTCTCCCCTTCCTCAATAAAAAAGTTCACGATTATGGAGGCATCCTTGCCCTCCTGGGTTTCAGAGCGGACCTTGATATCGGGGAAGCCTTTTTCCAGGTATTTATTGATAAGGGCGGTTTCATCTACGTGCAGCTTGACCTGATTAACCACATCGTTCACCTTTAAAGAAATCGTCTCCCGTAATTCGCTTCTCCGCAGATGATTGTTCCCAAAGAACTGGATCTTGGATACGATGGGTCGTTCAGTAACGGTAAACCGGATGATAAGCTCCCTGCCAGAGCTATCTGCCGGTACCGCACTGGGGGTGATAAGCTCAAAATATTCCAGGGCATAGAGCCGCCCCTGCAATTCCCAGAACAGATCGTCGGTAAAGTTCTGGCCCTTGTAGGACTCCACGATCCCTTCCAGTTCAGCAGCGCTGACATGTCTAAGCCCTTGAAACATAATATCTTTGATGGGTTTTCCCTGATACCATTCAACCGACTCTTGGGAAAACCCAGAAACAACCATAACCCCGCATAAAACAACGACCGCCCCTACCCGCATGTATACTCCTTTATGTATTATATCCGAAAATCACGCTACGATTAAACCCTTCTTACGAGCAACTCGCCCAGAACCTCATTTAAACAAATCACCCAAAGAAAACACCGAACGCCGCCACGTCAACGTACAGGAAACATCATTGATAAACATGGTCTCCATGTGCCGGGGAACTACATTCACCCGTATATCAAATAAAGGCCCCCGTAATTCCATACCTATATCCGGTTCTATGGTATAGCCTTGTATGCTTAAGCCTCCGGGGTTAAACTTTTCCAGATCCCTGCGGTTTTCATCATAGCGCAGAGAGGTAATGACCTGGAAGAAGACATCAGGTCCGATATATTTACCTAAGAAAACAGCGGTATTATCAATAGAGTTACCAAATACGCTGCTATTGGTATCAGTATCATCTTGCCTCTGGATGGACTGGGAGACGAAATTCTGCAGGAACTGGGTACGAAACGAGAACATATCCAAGAAGAGGAAATCCCGAATGCGCCGTTGAACATGCCGGAATACTTGGGTCTGAGCAAGAATATCCGCGGTAGAGGCAAGAAAGGCGTATTGTACCTTATCACTCCCTTCTGCAGGCGCCCCTACCATGGCCTGACCAAGCATGGAAAAGATTTCTATTTGAGAAAGGGGCGGCGTGGATTCAAACCGGGCGGTAAAGGATTGCAGGGGGGCGTTATCGATTATCATGGAAATGGTTACCGGCCCTTCGCTGTTTTGTTCCCGGACTTCTGCTCGGGCGGAGACGGTGGGGTCGAATTGTACTTCATTTTCATTCAACGACAGGAGTCCCTCCCGAAGATAAAAACTCCGTTCAAAATAGAATATTTCTCCGCTACGCAGGTTCACATCTCCGGTAAGGGAATAGTGATTGGTAGCAGAATCGCTCTTGATGTGGAGACTGGTTCCCTGGTCTGCATAGGCCTGTAAAATGGGAAATTCCTTGGTAGGCCATATAAATTCCACCTTACGACCGGCATGTAAGGTGATATCCGTAACAATCGACGTGATAAAAGGGGTATTGAGCTCCAGTCCGCCGGATCCGGCATTGAGTTTTTCCGTATTCAGGGTTATCTCCGTATCCTGGGCAGCCAGATCCCCCTGGACCGAAAACACAAAATCTTGCATGGATAGCTTGAGGGTTCCCCAGATACTACCCTGAGCAACAATGCCCAGACTGTCATACGCACAGGGAATGGGACTTTCTGGAGGAACCTGGATAGTGAGGGTAAACGTATTCGGGATCCACCGGTCAAACTGGAACCAGCCGGCCACCGTACCTTGACCAGAACCTACTGCCGCAGGGATGGGGTCAAAGGACATCTCATTCCCATACACAATCACCCTAATAGGAACCGGCCTTATATCCTGGCTTACATATTGCGGAACCTTGAGCCGGACACTATACCCCTGGGCAACCCCGAAGAAATCCGGATCCCCGAGGGAGCCGCTTACCTGTATCGAAGCGGTTACAAATCCCCCTGTGATGCTCACGATATTCTGGACGTCTGCAGGCATGAGCGCCCCCAAGGCAGCGAGATCCACGTATATATCAGGGGCCTGGGCATCAATGGTTTTTGTACCAATCGTGCCCACCAGAGTTCCCCGAATAGGGGAGGGATTAGCAAGAGCAGCGTAAAAGTCTCCGGTATCAGAGATCTGGACCCGGATCATATCCTGGGGGCCTCCTGCAAGGGATATGAGGGAATTGGTACGGGAAAAGGTAAGGTCAAAAGGGGTCTCTTCCTTAAGGGTATTAAAACGAAGTTGATCCACATGCATCACCCCGGTGAAGGTGTTGGCCACCGCTGCTATATGGAACCATGAATCAACAGGCTCAAAATCCATACCCAGGGTAAAGGACATATCCAAATCTCTTCCTGGAACACGCATCTGGATCTGAGCCTCCCCCTTTGCCTGTTGTTCCGGGAGGCTTATGTGAAAATGGGGCATGCGCATTTCCAGTGTTCCATATTGGATGCCCACTTCCTTAAGGGTCAATGCCTCGGCGCTCATCGTTCCAGACCCACTCATCTGGAGCGGGGTATCTCCAATCACGGCGGAGAGGGAACTAAGCTGTACCTCCCCGGAAAAAGATTCCATCGAATCCCAGGAGACTTGTACGTCCCCAGAAGCCACCACCGTATAAGGGTTATGTACAAAGCGCAGGAGCTGCATGTTTGAACCGGAGAGATACAGGGACAGGCGCTTATCCTTGAAATCGGCTTCCAGCTTGTACCGTTCTTCCCCAGTCTCAGTGCCCATGCGCATGGCCCCAGAGATCTCGGAAAAATGCCGATCCCACGCAAGGGATAAGTAACCGCTTAAGGCTCCTTTGCCATCATCAAAAAACACTGATGGGAAAAACGCCCCCTTTTGATCCACGCTACCGGTAACTCGTAAGGCGGTTCGAGGCGCCAGGGGAGTGCTCACATCCGCCAGTTCCAGGTGATCCAGGTCGAAAGACCAGAAATCCGGCGTATCGTAACGGAGGGAACTCTTCAGACTGAGCCGGGCAAACTGTCCTTGGTAGGGGACTGGGATGTTTTCCGCTTCAATATACCCTGAATAGCCCCCAAAATCGGTCATATTGATATAGGCTCTAAGGCCATAAGAGCCATGAATACTTATGGAACGCCAATCCAGGATCACCCCTTCCAGATGATAGGGTCTATCCTGATAGGATGCATTGAAAGAGAAGGACATATCCTCAAGGCTCCGCAGATCCGCAGACCCGACTAGGATAATCGGCTCTTCGGTGAGCCGTAACTGCCCTTCAGTGCAGGTAATATGCCGGTTGGTACCGGATAGGACCCCGGTAAAAACCGTTCCTTTTGCTCCATACGTAACCATAAAACGGGGCGCATGGTAGGAGAAACGTTTAAAATCAGTAGCCATAAACACTTCGGTGCTTACCCGGATACGGTCAATGGGATGATCCGTCCCCTGGGTACTGGATACGGCAAGTGCGGTCATACCAGATACTTCGGGTATGGCTTTAAAGGGTCGGACCAGCGCCATGAGATCTGAGGCAGAAAGAGCATCTATCACCAGGTGTATTTCACCATATTGAGGCGTATAGTCCCAGAAACCCTCTAAGGATATCGCTCCAAGCCCATCAGGAGGGGATGACAAAGCGGCATCTGCCGCCCCCACATCCTTATGCTCGAAACTGCCTAGGGAGACCGAAAACCTAAGCCCTCCCTCTTCCAGCAGGACCGAACCCTGCAAGGATGCCAGAGGTATTGACCCAAAGGCAATGTGGCTTCCCTGAAACCCAATTTCCCGATTCCGGGTAAAGAGCTGAATATCCCCGGAGATTGGATCCTTCCCGGAAAGGGTGAGATTGGAAATCGAGACCTGACCCTGGGGAGCCAAGGGGGTGAACCCGATCTTTCCCTGATAGTGCAGTTGCCCTTGGGGAAAGTCCAAGGATAGGGTCTTAACCGTGAAGGCAGCCTCAGTACCGCTACCCTGTATGGTAAATGAAGTGCTCCCTATGGGTAACAGATTCGGGGGAACCTGGCCTACCAGGTTTAGGTCATAGCGTATACCCCTGATTCCTGGGGCAGTATCCACTACAAAGGAGGCGCTCCCTGAGGTCCTGAGGCCCAGCCACTGCGTATAGTCCTTCCAAGGACCTTCCAGGGCAAGGAGTTCTTGGGGAGCAAACCCTTCACCCTGTAAGACCCCGGAGATCTGGCCTGAGCGAACATCATAGTCTGCTGCAAAGTCAAAGGGGGCTTGATCCGCAAGCTTTTTAAGGGCTAGCCCTTGATCCGTCGAGGCAAGGGTAAAGGCGAGCGGTCGTATCCGAAAGCGCTGATCCTTTGAACCGAGGGACCCTGCAATGGAACTCAGATGGAGATTGGCGCTGCCGTCCTTAAAATCCCCGGTATATGCTCCGCTAATCCGACAGTCCATTCCCGCGCTGATAGGCTCGGGTAAGAGGTGAGTCGCCACAGCCGTAGCTTTCCATTGACCCTGAAAGCGGAACATCCCCTGTTCAAAGGAAGCCTCAAGCCCAAGATCATCAAGGGTGTACTGATCGGGTCCTGCGATAATATTGCAGGACCCGTTTCGTATCCGAAACCGGACCTGCTCGTTCAACGTCTCGGCAAGGCTTAAGGCAGGGGCGCCTCCTCCGGTGAAGGCAGAAAAACGGGTGAGTAAATCCCCGTCCCGCTGCATATCTACCGCGATACGGGGCTGGTCTAGTTGTACGGAACGGATGGATTGGAAAATACCCGTGCTGATAAGGGTGATGAGGGAATAAGAGACCCTGAGCCGGGCAATGGTTATTACCGGCTGTGCATCCTCTCCATAGATGTGGATGTTTCGTATATCCAAGGTTCCCAAAAGGGAAGGGCCCCAGGCCTCGTAACGGATATTCCGCCCCAGGAGCACTTCAAGCTGGCTTATCAAGCTGTCCCGCAGTTCCATCATGCGGTTTTTCATAAGTTCCTGGAGGGGTTGTAAGAGCAGGGTAGTGATGACTACTAAAACCATAAACACGAGAATTTCAAGGATCCGATGTACTATCTGATACAAGGGTATGGCTTTTGTATCTTTATCGTTTTTGGGGTCTGGGACTTCGGTCACTCACTATCCTTCTATAAAAATAGCACTGCATGAGATTATCGCTAATTTAAAGTATACAAAAGTATGGATACAAAACTATGCTAAATTTCATGTTTCCGGTTTGAAACAAGGGTTCTCTACGAACTTGACATACCTATCCTTCCTGCTATAACAATACCCATGATGATTCTCAAGAATTTCGTGGTTTTTGAAGGTGTAGATGGCAGCGGAACCACTACCCAGCTCGCCTTATTACGGAACCGTTTCAGTTCCTCTGTATCGGCCCTTCCCCCCTTGTATGCTACCTGGGAACCCACGGATGGTCCCGTTGGGCAGCTCCTGCGGTCCGCCTTGAAAGGGGATATCCCCTTTCAGCGGGAAACCCTGGCAACCCTCTTTGCCGCAGATAGAAACGAGCATGTATACGCCCCCAAAGGCATCTGGGACCGGAGTAGCCGGGGTGAACTGGTGATATCCGTCCGTTACGTGCTTTCATCCCTGGTATACCAAGGCATAGACTGCGGTGAGGAACTCCCTCGGCGTTTGAACGAGCGGTTCCCCCTCCCGGAATTGCTCTTCTTTTTTGATATTGCCAGTGAACGGGCCATCAGCCGTATAGAAGGACGGCAGGTTAAGGACATCTACGAATATCTGGAATTTCAGATCCAGGTCAGGGAACGGTACCGGTCTTTACTGCCCTGGTATATCGAGAAAGGGGTCCAGGTGGAAATCGTCGATGCCTCCCAAGAACCTCAGGCAGTAGCCGAGGACATCTGGAGGGCACTCAAAAACCTGTCGATATTAAGAGGAGCCTAAGATGCGCTATGTATGAAGGAAAAAAGTAAAAAATGAAAACTCGTCTAAAGGGTAAAAAAAGGAGGCTTCAAACGGTGCCTTCCTTGCTGCTGGGCATGATCCTTTGTCTTATCAGCGCGGCACCGCTCAAGGCCGATAGGATCCGGTACAAAGAACAGTATTTTAGGCTCTACCATCTGCATTACATCCAATACCCGGATGATACTATGGAAAACATCTATTGGCTTGAAAAAGCCCTGCAAGCGGATTTTGCCAATCCCCTGTACGCAGTAGCCTTGATAGAAGACGAAGTGCAGTGGGAGAAGTACCGGTATCTCTTTATGATGCACCTGAACCTCAAGCTTATCGAGCAGTACCTGTTTCTGGGCAATAAATGGAATAAACGGTCCGCCTATTTTTACAATGCCCCCTGGAAAGCACAGAACCTGGAAAGCCTTGCAACTGCGGAAACCTGTTTCAAGACCGCCCTCTTGTACTGGCAGGATGCGATGACCTGGGCCAGTAAAGCCCAGGATCGTCGCTTTCGGTTTATTAACCTGGAACGGGTCCAGTATTGGCAGGATGAAGCCCATCGGATCCAAGGCCGGGATCTGGATTATGAAAAAATCATCCGCCGGGAGCTATTGCTCCTGCAAAAGGTCCGTGAACGGTTCCAAGCAATGCCATTTTCCCCTGAAGAACCCACTCAGTAAGGGCAGTAGGTGCTTCTTGGGAATAAAAAAGAGGGCAACGCCCCCCTTTTTGCAGCAACAAAAAGGCGTTATTGTTTTGTTTGTTTCAATTCACGCGCTCAGATGAAGCGCGATAGCGCCATTACCGTGGGGTTTAATACCCCGCCGCAAAGCGGCGGGGATTTTTTATTGCTTCAAATTGTAAAAGGCCTTTTTCCCGGCATACTCGGCAACACCTTCCAGTTGATCTTCGATACGCATAAGCTGGTTGTACTTGCAGATCCGGTCGGTGCGGCTCATAGAACCAGTCTTGATCTGCCCGGTTTCCAAGGCCACCACCAAGTCTGCGATGAAGCTATCTTCGGTCTCTCCAGAACGGTGGGAGATGATCGCGGTGTACCCGGCACGCTTGGCCATCTCCACCGCCTCATAGGTCTCGGTTACCGTACCGATCTGGTTTACCTTGATGAGGATGGAGTTGCAGGAACCTTCCTTGATGCCCCGTTCAAGCCGCTTGGTGTTGGTAACAAAGAAGTCATCCCCCACGATTTGAATCTTGGACCCCAGCGACTTGGTCATCTTGACGTACCCCGCCCAGTCGTTTTGGTCCAGGGGGTCTTCGATAGAAACGATGGGGTACTTTTCTACCCACTTGGTGTAGAGGGCAATCATATCATCGGCGGTGAGCAGTTCTCCGGGGTTGGATTTCCAGAACTTATAGCCTTTCTTGTCCCCCTCGTCAAAAAGCTCGGAGCTCGCGCAGTCCAGGGCAATGCCGATCTGCTCCCCTGGTTTGTAACCCGCCTTCTCAATGGCCCGCATGATATACTCCAGGGCCTCTTCATTGCCTATGTCCGGGGCAAAGCCGCCCTCATCTCCTACGGCGGTGTTTTTACCGGCCTCTTTAAGGAGCTTCTTCAAGGTGTGGAAGATTTCCGCGGTCCAGCGGACCCCTTCCCGAATAGACTCAGCACCGATGGGCATAACCATGAATTCCTGAAAGTCGATCTTATTGTCCGCGTGTTTGCCGCCGTTGACGATGTTAGCCATGGGTACCGGAAGCAGGTTCCCGTGGAAGGAACCCAAATACCGGTAGAGGGGTACATCCAGGTATGCGGCCGCAGCCCGGGCAACCGCCATGGAAACCCCCAAGATGGCATTGGCCCCGAGTTTGCCTTTGTTCTCAGTACCATCCAATTCGATCATGGTGCGGTCAATATCCACCTGATCCTGGACATCCGACCCTTCAATCTCTGGGGCGATAATGTTATTCACATTATCCACTGCCTTGAGAACCCCTTTTCCCAGATACCGGCTCTTGTCATCATCCCGGAGCTCCACCGCTTCGTGCTCACCGGTAGAAGCGCCGGACGGAACCGCTGCCCGTCCAAAGGAACCATCTTCCAGAACCACATCCACTTCCACCGTTGGATTTCCCCGGGAATCAAGAATCTCCCGAGCCTCCACATATTCAATACTGCTCATGTATGCCTCCGATACGAATTAAGTTACTACTTGATTTAATTGTCTGATTTTATGGAGATTAGTCAAGACCCGGTTCAGTACTTCCATCCTGTACGGGGGTAGCGGCAATATCCTCTCGCAACGCGAGGAGGGCCTGGTTGCCACGCTGGGATTTGGGCGGCGAGGTTACTTCGTTCCCACGCCGCCCAAACGTCGGTTACACGGAACATGATGCACAATACGCCTAAATTCATAGGTCGTACAAAGCATGCCACATTGGTACTCATCATAGTTTTTGTCTTGATAGTTTCCTTTACCGGAATAGTATATTTCTCGAAAAAGCCATCGGTTGAGGTTGGCAATGGATTTTTAATCATAAAATCATTGTTTTACGGAAAACGCATAGCTATTGAGGAATTACATATAAACAGTATACAACAGTTGAACTTGAATAACAATAAGGACTATAACATAAAAATAAGAACCAATGGCATTGGATTACCCAACTATCATGTGGGCTGGATGCAATTAAACAATGACCATAAGGCATTGGTATATTTAACGGATAAAACTAATGTGGTTTTAATTCCAACAAATGATTATGATGTCTTAATAAGCACTGATGATCTCATCGGAATAACGGAAGTGTTGAATACAACCATAAATTAACAGAGAATACTTATGGATACCATTTCCGCCGTAATAATCGGTCCTATTATAATACTATATGGATTATTTGTTTATAATGGGATAAGGGCATAATAACAACAAAAAATAACTGTAACCGTTTTCGCAGATAGCATTGAGGGCCAGGAAGAACGGAACATCCAAGAATGGCAAACAACGCTTTGTGTGTGGCAATGAAGCGTGTCAGCATAAACCGTTTGGTGAGCATTATACCTACAACGCATAATATCCCAATATCCGATCCTGTATATTTTTTCGATAGTCCATGGAAGCGGAACGGGGGCAAGGGCCGGAACACGAGGGATAGCCAAGGATCCCGTTACCGATAGGGTGAGGACCCTTTACGTATTACCCTAGAACCATCCAAAGCTGGTTCCACTACTTTTTATGCCCCCTTACTCCTTATGAACGGGTCCAGGGGCTTTTCCTGATGATAGTTTCCTTCCGGTCATAACCCACCGAGACAATATCAATGGGGGTTTCACAGAACCGCTCGATAAACTCAATGTACTCCATAGCCTCAAGGGGGAATTCCTCGTACGTCAGGGCATTGGAGAGAGACTTCTTCCAACCGGGAAACGAGCGGAGGACCGGCGTGGCCTGATTAAGGGCCTCCACCGAAGCAGGAAAACGCTCCACTATCCGGTCGCCGATACGGTAGGCAATACAGGCCTTGATCTCCTCCAAGGTATCGTACACATCCAGGTGGGTTATCACCAGGGAATCAATGGAGTTGGTGAGACAGGCGTAACGGAGGGCCACCAGGTCAAGGTAACCGCAGCGCCGGGGCCTGCCGGTGGTTACCCCGTATTCCCGGCCCGTATCCCGGATAAAACGGCACAGTCCATCTTCAGAATCCGAGTCGAATTCGCTCGGGAAGGGGCCGTTCCCCACCCGGGTGGTGTAGGCTTTGAACACCCCAAGAACCTTATCCAGGGCCCGGGGGCCTACGCCGCCGCCCACCGCCGCGCCCGCCGCGCAGGACATACCGCTCGACACATAGGGATAGGTTCCCAAATCCAAGTCCAAGAGGGTCCCTTGTGCGCCCTCAAAGAGGACCTGCGCGTTTTTACGGTGTACCAGATAGGCGGAAAGGTCTATGGACATGTCCAGTAATTTTTCCCGATAGGGAGCAAGGAATTCCTTATCCTCGGGTTCCAGTTCATCTAGCTTGTCTTCCCAGGGGAGATCCGCGATGCGGATTCCATCCCGGTCGCTTTTCATGGAATAGGTGATGCCGATACCCCGGCCTGTGGTGCCGATAGGCTTTTTCCGGGCCTTATCCCGCTCCCGGTCGATCTGAATGTAGCGGGGAAGGACCAGGTGGGCCCGGTCGGCAATAAAAACCCGGCCCGTGGTATCAATACCCCGTTCTTTCAGCATAGCCAGTTCCGTAAAAAGGGCCGCAGGATCAATCACCATACCCGCGCCGAGGATGACCATTTTATCAGGATAGAGGACTCCTGAAGGAATCAAGTGCAGAGCGTACTCTTCATTTCCAATAACAATGGTATGCCCTGCATTGGCCCCTCCTGAAAACCGGACGATTATCTGGGCTTCTTTCGCCAGGTAATCCACGATCTTCCCTTTCCCCTCGTCGCCCCATTGGGCGCCGATAACCACAACTTTCATATACCCTCCTTCTGGTACTCCTTCATATAAACCTGATTGTACCTGTTCATCAAGGGGTTTGTCAGTATATGACCGGATCTCTTCATAGGTTAGCTCAGGGTATCTAACATTCAAGGTAAGGTTGTATTAACGTGAGTTCAACAGCAATTATACGAATTAACGCTGATGTATCAGGATAATTCGTGAAAATGAACGTTAATTCGCGGACCCTTAGTATTCCATCGAACTCATATTGTATTAGATGCAACGGATGAGTGTACTAAGCGCATCACGGATCATCTGATGAAATCCATATACTGAGGGTCAGACCGCTGAAAGGCGGCGCCGATTCAGCGGGGAAGAAAAACCAAAGGGCGACCCCTCTGTCAGCTAGTGGAACCGCCCCATTGAACAGGTAACAAAAAAACCGTATCTAATTAAGGGTTTTGTATTTTACAATATATGTATCCGAGCTTGCACCGTATTCATAACTCGATACCTGTATCTTTGAGACGTGAACCCCATCGCCATGTTGAACAATATAGACTATATTGGTAACCGGGTAACTACTTGTTGCTTCTCCTCTTTTATAGAACTGTTTTTGGTTATACTGTGCGGTCTTAAAAGGATCTGCCTCTGTGCCGGAACCTGTGCCGTACCCTGTATAATTTATCACATTGTACGTTATGTTTTGGTTTGAACTCATAGAATAAAACCACTTGGATGTATCCGTAAAATACTCGCTAAGATCCCCGGTTTTAACCGCATCAGATAGTACTACTGTATCGAAGTCTGTTTTTTCCGTGTACCACACCATGCCTGTACCGCCTGAATTAAGGGTTGTTGCCGTAATCCCGCTGTTGGTCAGGATGGTACGAGGACGCTGGAAACCGATGTCCCAGTTCTGTGTGTTAATGGAATCCCCCGTAACCTGCTCCCCGGTGGTGAGGGAATAGTAAAACTTTTCACCTTCGTTAACCTTAACCGTGATAGTTCCTTGATCATTATCATCAGTCCCTTGATTATTATCACAACCTCCAAAAAATAGGGCTGCGATAACCGACAGTAAACAGATAAAAACCGTGCTTACTCTTTTCATAAAATCCTCCAAAAAATTGTTATTTTTAAACCAGCCAAAGCCTTTGCGCCCGGATGGTTATAGCCCGTACTTTATACCGATGGAAAAGACTTGCGCTGTTTCAGGACCGATGCGGTCCATCTCACCGGTGATATTATCAACTCCGAAGTGGAACTTAACATGCTTCCCCAGAGTCTTCGAAAAATAAAAATCCAAAATAAACCGCGCTTCGCTGTCCGTACGGCCGGGATCCCTGAATTTCGAGAAGCAGCGCCCTTGCAGCCAGGTATAGATGCCTATTTTTGCAAGGTCCAACCCGGCTTTTAACTTGACCGTATGGTTCGGCTGGGGAAAGATTTCTATATTTGTGCTGCGATCCCAGGCAAAGAGCCAGCTATAGCCTGCCGAAACAAAGATGTCCTGGGGAAAGTTGAGCCTGCCTTCCATATCCGTACCAAGACGCATAGAGCGGGAAATATTTCTTGTGTCATAGTAGGCTTCCGAAACACCCTGAGCCTCAACAAAGACACGGCCTATCTCGTTAAAAAGTTCGTTGTAGTACAGATTTAGTTGGAAAAATCCTATTGATTTAGAGTATTCCAACCCTGCATTGAAACCGAGCGAGTATTCAGGCTTAAGGTTTGGGTTACCCAAAACGAGGGATCCCCCCTCATGGTCCCGTATCAAGTACATATCGCTGAAATCCGGCGCGCGGTAACCCATCCCCGCCCCTGCCAAAAGGCGAAAGTCTTTCAGATGATACATGCCGGACAATTTGGGAGACGCGGCAAAACCGAATTGAGAATTCCTCTCAATCCGTACTCCGGCAGCCGCTGAATAGCGGTCAATCGTAAAGTACTCAGCCTGAAAAAAGACGGCTTCCTTGTCTACCCATACCAAGTCCCGGCTAAGATTGTACTTTTCCATGCTGTTGAAAGCGCCTTCTATGCCGCCTGAGAAAAGCAGATTTGAAGATATTTCGTAGATGCCCTGCACCTCAAGCGCCGCGATATTATCGTTCTCGTAGCGTTCTCCCAATATCCACTTCTTACTGATGGCTGAGTAAGAGTCCCTGTTACGCTGGTAATAGTTATCGTACAAACGGAAGGTCAACATCAGGTTGTTCAAAGCCCAGTAATCGGCCTCTACAAAGGCATCCAGGCGCAGATAATCCAGGCGGTTTAGCGCCCCTGCTGCGGTAGTTAAGTCGTCGCGGCGCATCAGCATCCCCGAACCGCCGAAACGCAGTTCACTGTTTCCAAGGTCAAGAACGCTGTCGAAGCCAAACCGGCCGCGGTAGTATTTGGGGAGTACCGATGCGGACTCGGTTTCGTTGTAGTAAAAGTCCCCGCGGGCAGCCTCCACATCGACAGAATTCTTAGCTTTACCAATAGGAAAGGTTACGACGCTGGTAAGATTTTGCTCCCGTATGGGGTTGAAGTCCTGAAAAGGAGCCGGCGTTTGTGATGTATCAGGATCGTCATAGGCAAGAAGAAAACGGTTAGTGAGGGCTGCGGAAAACGTTACCTTGTCCGGCGGTTCTTTGGTTATGATGTTGATGACTCCGCCGAGTGCATCGGAACCGTAGAGCGCGGACTGGGGGCCTCGTATGATCTCGATACGCTCCACATTGGCAAGCGGCAGGGTCTCGCCTTTAAGCCGCTGGGCTATGCGCCCGGAAACACGCCTGCCGTTTATCAGGTAAAGGACACGGTTTTTCCCCAAGCCCTGCATCAGAACATAGTCGCCCATGCCGTTTCCGGTATACACCAGTCCATAATCGTCGAGTACATCAACGACCGTATCCGCGTTTGACCCTTCGATCTCCTCGGTCCCTATTACCTCGGTAAGTACAGGACTGTCCTTCAAACGTTTTTGGGTACGTGTTCCCGTTACGGTAATGCCTTCATTTTCAAATACTGCATCGTAATCAGTCGACACATCGTCATTTGAGGAAGTTTCCTGTGCGGCAATAAAAAATACGGTAAAAATACCACCCAATAAGACAAGAAAAAATCG
>JAITJS010000111.1 GCA_031278815.1 Treponema sp. | reverse complement strand
AATGCCCCCCCCCCCCCCCCCCCTACATATACAGATATAGTAGGGGTAAACAATCGAGGATCTTCGTTTGCATTTGACCGTGCTGGAAAAGGATTGAGTACGGTTCGCCCTCACCCAGCGAGTTGATAGAGGGAAAGAAATACACTATGATTAAGGAAGGCTTTGATAAGCTTCCTCTATAGTGGTTTGAGAGATTAGGTAAAATAGTGCGTACTTAATTAAATGGACTGTTTTTATATATATTGAAGTTTTGTAAGAATAAGGGCCAAAACCCGTAGTATATCGCTAGTTAAGAAAGGCATGCTAAACAAGTAGCCTTGGCGCTTATGGTTTCTTAAGGAGGAATCGAATGCGTGAGATGGTATTAAAGCCGGTGATCCGGTTGCTCAAAGAAAATTGTGTCAATTGCCATAAATGTATCATGGTTTGTCCCGTAAAAATGTGTAATAATGGTTGTGGATCTACGGTAGAGTTTAATAGCGATCTCTGTCTTGGTTGTGGCGAATGTATTCACGCCTGCGATCATCATGCTCGGGTAGGAATTGATGATTTTGATCAGTTTATGCAGGCGCTCAAGGCAGGAACCAATATAATAGCTATAGTAGCCCCTGCTATTGCTACCATGTTTGGGGGGGAATACCTGAAATTTAACGGGTATCTCAAGAAAATCGGGGTCAAAGCGGTCTTTGATGTGAGCTTTGGGGCAGAACTCACCGTTAAGTCCTATCTGGCTTACAAAAAAAAGAAGGATCCTCCCATCATTATCGCTCAACCCTGTCCCTGTCTGGTTTCATTCATTGAAATATACCGGCCAGAACTCATTCCCTACTTGGCCCCTGCAGATAGCCCCATGGTGCATATTATGAAGATGATTAAACGGTTCTATCCCCAGTATGCAAGCTATAAAATCGCGGCTATTTCTCCCTGTTATGCCAAACGCAGGGAATTCGACGCGGTAGGTATTGGGGATTACAATGTAACCTTTAAGGCAATCCTGGACCATCTGGATAACACCAAGGATAGCATTACCAAGTATGCCCCCGTTCCCTATGATAATCCTGAAGCAGAACGGGCGGTTCTTTTTTCTTCCCCAGGAGGCCTCATGCGTACCGTTGAACGGTATGATAGTACCGCTTCAAGTCATACGCGAAAGATAGAAGGGAATCCAGAGGTGTACCATTATCTCGCTCATTTAGAGAAAGTTATCAAGAACAAGAACAATTCCCAGTATAGTCTGGTGGATTGTCTTAATTGCAAAATGGGTTGTAACGGCGGACCTGCTACACCGAACCGGGACCGGCAAATTGACGAAGTTGAAAAAAACGTGGAAAAACGGAATATCACGGCTAGGGCTCATTATAGGAAGCATCGTAATGAGCGCTCAGCAAAGCGCAAACTCGAAAAACTCCTAGATGATTATTGGCAAGAGGGTCTGTATGACCGTTCATACATCAACCGGTCTGAGATATTCAAGCGGAACGTTAGAATTCCCTCCAAGCAGGATTTACAGGCGGTGCATGTTAAAATGTATAAAAAAGAGAATCGGGATTTCCTCAACTGCTCTGCTTGTGGGTATGATAACTGTGAACAGATGGCAGTAGCCATTATTAACGGACTTAACCGGCCTGAAAACTGCCGGCATTTCATTGAAATCGAGAAAGACCTCTTGAATAAGCAACACAAAGCAGAAATTGATAAGGTCATTAACACGGTCTATGGGCATACCATCGAGGAGATGAATAAAAGCATTCAGGGTATTGGCTTTTTGACTCAGCTTATCAACGAGACTGCCACGGCGGTCCTTCAATCCTCTACGGTGGTTGAAGCAATGGTAGTGAATGTCCGGTCCATCTATAACACCCTGGAGCATAATGCGGAAAATGTCTTGAAGCTCAATGCCTCTTCGCTTGAGGGCAAGAGCCGTATTACTAAAATAGGGGAATTGATCGCCGATGTGTCTGCTCAATCGGATGTCTTGATTCAAGCCTGTAAGGTCATTAGCGATATCGCGGATGAGACGAATATTTTGGGTATGAATGCGGCCATTGAGGCGGCCCATGCAGGGGATACCATTGGTAAAGGTTTTGCGGTAGTTGCCGGGGAGATACGGCACTTGGCGGACAATTCCGGGCATCAGGCAGGAGAAATAGAAAAAAGCCTCAAAAGCATTAAACAATTGATCGATATTTCTAGCGAATCTTCTACCCACGCCCAGGTACAGTTTGATGCTATCGTATCTTTAGCGGGTTCGGTAAAAGATGAAGAACTGAGTATACGAAACGCGGTGGAAACGCAGAATAATGGAGGGCAGCAGATCATTCAATCTTTAAATAATGTAAACGCTTTAATATTAAAGATCAAAGCTGAGTCGACGGCCCTGTTGGAATCAGGGAAGGCGGTGCTGGATAATATCAATTCTCTTAAAACCATAAACTGAGTTTCCGGGACTCCCGGCAAAGAAAAAGCGATAGGCCCAGGAGCTCACCCCTGGGCCTATCGCTTACCTTCCAAGGCAGGTCCCCACGGCTACGGCGCTGTCAAGCATATAATAATCTTCCGGCACTGATTTAACCTTTCCCGCGGGAACCCTGAGATCCACCGGGCGGATCTCCGTACCCTGAAGGGCCACCATCTTACCGTATTCCCCCCGGGCGAGCAGTTCCGCTGCGGCAGTACCCAGGGTGGTGGCTAAAACCCGATCCGACGCACTGGGGATGCCTCCTCGCTGTACATACCCTAAGACTGTTGCCCTGGTTTCCATACCCGTCTCGAGCTCAATCTCCTGGGCCACCCGATAGGCAATAGCGGTCTTCACCGTCTTTTCCCGGTATTTCTTACGGTCTTTTTTTTCCATATCTCCTTCCTCAATTGACAAGGCCCCTTCAGCTACTACCACAATGGAGAAAGTCTTACCGCTTTGGGCCCGTTTGATGAGGTGTCGGCCAATAGCTTTGATATCGTAGGGAATTTCCGGGATGAGGATCACATCCCCCCCTCCGGCAAGCCCTGCGTACAAGGCAAGCCAGCCCGCTTTATGGCCCATCAGCTCAATAACCATGACCCGGTTATGGCTTTGTGCAGTGGAATGAAGTCGGTCTATGGCTTCGGTTCCAATGGATAGGGCTGAATGGAACCCAAAGGTCCGGTCTGTACCGACTATATCATTATCAATGGTCTTGGGAAGTCCTATCACATTGAGTCCTTCCTGGGAAAGACGGTATCCTGTGGTAGTGGTACCGTTGCCTCCCAAGACCACCAGGCAATCCAGGTTAAATTGCTGGTAATGCTCTTTGATCGCCTGCACCTTAGCTTCGCTGTGGAAAGAAAAGTCCTGGTCCTCGAACCCTCCGATCTTAAAGGGCTTCTCCCGGCTTGTCCCTAGGATGGTTCCCCCTCGAGTGAGGATCCCTGAAAAATCTTCCGGCTTGAGGAAGCGGACATCTCCCTCAATCAGTCCCCGATACCCGCTGGCGATCCCCAGGATGGTCATACCATACCGATCATAGGCGGCCCGGCATACTCCCCGAATGGCCGCATTCAAACCAGGGCAATCTCCTCCGCCGGTGAGAATTCCCACGGTTTTCGTGGCACTGTGCTGCTTGGTTCCCATAGCAAACTCCTCTATATCAGTTCCAAGTTTTCCGATGCCCCCCGATCCATAAGCGCAGCCCGTTCGTCTTCATGGTCTGCAATAATACTAGCCGCAAGGAAGCGGGCTACCGCAGTTTCCGTGGTGTAAGCTCCCATGGGAACCGCTCCTCCCCGCCACAGTTCCCGGGAACTGGCATATCCTGAAAAATCTACCATCCCTTCTTGTTGGGAACTGCAATAAAATCGGACCCCTCGCCGCCTGCCCAGGGTGAACACCCGCTTCAGGGAGTAAGGCCCTTCCCGGAATCCCGCAGTACCGGTATCGTAGAGTTCAAGAAAAAAAGTTCTCACCCCTTTGTCTATGAGGCAGGTAAGGTAATCCGAACGAAGCCCTGGATAGATCCGGATGACGCACATGGTATTGACCGCCTCCTCAAGGAGTTGGGATAAAACATAGCGATCCGCTTCCAAGGGCCCGGTGAGGAGGGAACTGCCGAAAAAGACCGGCCCCCCCATGTTCCAGTTCCTAAATCCGTCCACACCGATCCGCTCGAATTTGAGATTCAGCGGTGATAAGACCTTCCCCCCGTGGACCACATAGACCCCCTTGGGCTTACTCAAGGCCAAGGTAATCGCCTTTCTCATGGTTCGGGTTGCCTCAGAAGAAACCCCTGGCGGGGTAGAAGAAGCGGCCAGGACAATGGGGGCGTTTGCATCCGCGAACAACCAATACAACAAGGGGGCGGTGTAAGGCAGGGTATCGGTACCGTGGGCAACTACAATACCGTTAGCGGTCCCTGAATTGAGCTTATCCGCAATGGTTTCGATAAGCGATGCCCAATCTGCGGGGACGATCTCTTCTGACAGGAGCCGTCCCACTTGGATGGATTCATAACGGATCTTGGAAGGATCAATCGTATCATCCAGAGAGGCGGTGTCTCCGTATTTCGTAAGAAGTTCCCGAAGGACCCGCTCATCACCGCTCTCCACGGCACCATCTTCTCCCACCCGGCCTGAGATGGCTCCTCCCAAGGAGAGGACGTACACCAAAGAAACCGACAGTTGTGCTTTAAGCACTTCTTTAACCAGGGTAGGTTCAGCGAGACCACCGGTTTTCTTCATGATGATCCCCGTGAGAAACTGAATAGGTCCTGCATCTCCTTCCCGGATCCGACGCACTTCCTGGGGATTACCTTCGATAACCGATCCCGCGATAACCTCAATGGTCTTCCGGTCGATAAGCTGCTCCCAGCCCCGGGCTTTGATAAGCCTTTCAGGGTCCTGATCCGTTTCGATGACCGCGGTGATCATCTGCTTTGCCATACTGCCGTGGATCCGCCGTTCTGAGAGCAAGCGGAGGATCCCGGCAAACCGTTCTGGCCATAGCGGGGTATTGGTAAGGGTAAAACCCAGACGCTTGGTTTCCTTGAGTACATACGAAGCCATCCACTGGGCGACTTCCTTGGGACCTGTGCCCTGGGAGCAGGTCTGCTCAAAATAGTCGGCCCTGCTGGTTTCATCACAGACGAATTCCGCTTGAAGCTGGGTAAGGCCCTGGGTATCCATGAGGCGGTTTCTCCGGTCTTCCGGCAGTTCCAGGGTAAAATTATCCAAAGCTTCCAATATCTCCGGTCCGGGCTTAAACGGGGGCATAGCTTCCAGGGGGATCATGGTTTTTTTTCCCTCATGGGTTCGGCGGTGAAAGGGTTCCCCGGCGTTTTTTGCCTCGTTCCAGAGGCGGCTTTCAGGAAGCACCGCTTTTCCCCGGGTTACCAGTTCTTCCTGCCGGGAAAGTTCTGCGTTAACCGCCTTGGTAACGAAGTTAAAGGAATTAAGGTTCCGTAGCTTAACCACGGATTCTGGTTTTTGAGGGTAGGGCGCTATGGCTACATAGGCGTTACAGCGGATGAGGCCTTCTAAAGGCGTACCGGGAACCAGTTCTAGGTACTGAATCCGTCGTTTCAAATCCAATAAAAAGACCTCTGCCTCTTCACCGATTTCAAAATTCGCGCCGGTCTTGAGCCGCAGGCTGGGCATACCTGCCCGGGAATAATCCATCCAGGTTTCCTGAGGGTGAAGAGGATCCTTAGCTCCTCCATGGATAAGCCGCCCTGCATCTTCTTCTAGGCGGATATCGATAATGGGTATGTGTTTTTTCCGGCGGTGGAACCTAATGTCTATAGCCCCATCTATCCCCAACTTGAGGGACAAACGGGACAGGGCATGTCCTTCAGGCATGATCGGCGTAGCCTGGTTGCGTTCATAAGGAACCTCTTTAAGGATCCTTCCCCCCAATCCCCGGATAAGCAGGTATGCTTTCCTAAGGGCCTGGAAATTGGGGACCGGAAGGGCTCCAGGTTCCTCTCGGCACACCGGACAAGATATACAGCCATGCCCCGGCTCAGAAGGAACATCAGTACCACAGGAACAGAAGGTTTTACGCTCCCCAGGGAGTAAAATACGAACCTCCAAGGAAATATAGGACTTAAACACCGATTGTACCTCACTCACACCTAGGGCTTAAGGGGATTTTTCACCATTTTTTCCAAAGCTCTGGGGTTTTAGGAAAGCTTCTTAACAAAGATCCATTTTTTCTAAAAAAATGTATTACTATTAGTATATATACTGTATAATAAAGAGGACTTTAACGCAATTATGCGGAACGTGAAGTCCAGAGCAGGGATTGAAAAGGCAGCGTAAGCTAAGGCCAGAAGTCCAGGCTCCAGTAAGTTCGTGGATGAGGTTCGATTGGATGAGAGGCAAACGAACATAAGGAGCTTTTGTGGTAAAACGTGATTTTCCTAAGATCCATTTCTATGATCAGGACTTTGTTGACGTTTACGATAAAACTTGGGCATGGATTCAGGATTGCTGGAATTTGGGCGGTGAAAAGAGCGTCCTTTCCGCTGCTGAAAGACCGGATTTTATGGAAATAGGGGAACAAAATTCCGGGTCGGAGCCGGTGAGCGTAGTGGATGCAAAGCCTTCAGAGGTGCAGGAAAAGGTCAATAGCATTCAGGGGAAATTTTTTTCATATCCTGGGAGTCTGGTGGTACAGCAGGCAGACGCCATTTTTTCGTCGTTCTTTCTGGTATACTCAAATCGGATTTACCAGGCTCATCCTACCTTGGATATTTTTTATGAGCGCCAGGAGTCCAATGGGGCTATCCGATCCGCCTATAATATCGAAACCGGCCTTCCGGTGCTGGAGGACGATAACCCTGAAGGTTTGGGCCTGCCCCTCTTTGCCTGGGCTGAATTCAACCTCTATCATAAGTCTGCCAACAAGAAACGGGTTAAGGATGTGCTTCCTATCCTGCACCGGTATACCGAATGGATAGATTCGATCTGTAAACGGCCCAACGGGCTGTATGAGGCGCCCTTGGGGGCTACCAGCATGGTGAATGCCCCTCGAGAGAATGTGGCCTATCCTATGGATTTCAATACCATGATGGCTATTAATGTCCTGTACCTGTCTGCGCTGGCGGATATTCTCAACGATAAGGAAGCCAGTTTTCAGTATAAACGGCAGTATTTTTCCCTCAAGACCCGGATCAATACCCTCATGTGGGATAATGAAGCGGGTTTCTACTACGATATTGATAAAGATGAAAGGCGCCTTCCGGTAAAAATGCTCTCCGGGTATTGGGCGCTCCTTGCGGAAATTCCCAATGATGATAAGGCAGAGCGGCTCATCCATAAGCTGCAAGATCCCCAATGCTTTGGCGCGCCCCATCCCTTTCCCACTGTGGCGGTGAGCGAGCCTGCTTTTGACGAGACCGGCGCAGGGTATCGGGGCTCGGTGTTTCCCCATCTGACCTTCATGGTGATCAAAGGGCTTGAACGGTACCAGCGCTGGGATCTGGCCCGGGATTGCGCCATTCGGCACCTGTATTTCGTGTTGGATTCCATGACTGAGGGGGCCGCGCATAATGGCCATCATACCTCCAATCACCACAAGGGAAACCTCTGGGAGGCCTATCTTCCCTTAAAAGAGGGGCCTGCGCAATGGCCGGACCGGCCGGATTTCCCCCGGGTGCAATACCTTACCTATGACGCGCTTTCCACGATTTGCCTTACCATCGAAAATATCGTGGGGCTTTTCATATCCCTGCCCCGGAAGACCGTGGACTGGATCATTCCCAATTTGGAGATCATGGGGGTGGAGAACCTGTCCCTGAAAAAGAATATGATCACCATTTTGTCCAATAAGAGCGGACGGGGCTGGGAAATTCACATGGAAAGTGAGAAGCTGTACTATTTTACCATTAATATCTTGGGGAAGAAAAAAAAGACCCTCCCTATTCCTTCGGGAAAATGCTCCATGCTGATCGACAAGCTGTAAAACCCCGGGCGGTTACCTGGAGTTTGAGAAGGCCGCCTTGGAAAGCCCGGTACGCGGGCTTTTCCGCTGATATGCTTGGAAAAATGTGTGGCGGATTAACAAAATCCAAAGTAAATATTTCAGAAACTCGATCCCATCTATTTTTAATAAAAAATCTCTGCCGTAGAGCGGTGGGGGATTAAACCCCAGGGTAAGGGCGCTGTCGCGCTTCAGGTGAGCGCATGGATTGAAACCATAAAAAATGACGGAACTGATTTGACGCAAGTGACCTGTGGAACTGTCGATATCTATTCGCCGGCATGGGGAACGAATAATGATATTTATTTTAATATCTAATGTTCAAAATGTTACGGAACTATGGAAGGCTCATTTGAATTTATAACGATTACAGGAACGATAACCGGTAAAACTACCCTTTTTGCATAACCTAAAAAGCCCCGGGGGGCTCCTTGAAGCATTTTCAGGGGGCTATACGCAAGGGTATCGGGTGAAACATTAGAGGCGCCTTACCGCCTTAAATACGGTCTCCCGGTTTATCTCATACCAGATGGGCCGACCATGAGGACAGCGGGGGACCGGAAGTTTTAAGACGGCCTCCCCCAGATCCAGGGCAGTGCGCTCATCTAAATAATCTCCTTCCTTGAGGGCATGGTGACAGACCAGGGTGGAGGCCCAGTGTTCTGCCAGATTTTCCCCTGCGGTCTTGAGGTTCAGGATTTCCTTGACCGTTGCGGCATCCCCCAGACGCCACGCCACGGGCAGGGCTTCGATACGCCAGGCCCCATTATCCGCTTTAATCACCACCCCAAGACGAGCCAAATCTGCCTGATGCCGCGCGATGAAGCGGTCCTCTTCCTCGCTTTCCGTGGTGAAGGGGATGGCCACCAGAAGCTCTTGAGTAGGAATGGGCTTGGAAAGGAGTTCTTCGTAGAGAATCCGTTCATGGGCAGCATGTTGATCGATCATAAAAAGCTTATGCTCATTTTCCACGAGAATGAAAAGACCAAAGGCCCTTCCCACATAGCGTAAATCATAGGCAGGGCTCTTTTCCGCTACTTCCTGGAGATCTGTCTCTAATCCGCGCTCAGGAACATCAGTCCATTCATCCGCTTGTTCACCGTAGTCTTCCAGGGCTTCCAAGGCCAGACTTGCGGTTTCCCGTTGAGGCGATGTCCCATAGGGTTTTGCCCAATCAGCTCCACCTGCAAAGGGGATAGGCGCTTCCCCTTTCCCGGAGCTTATTTTCCATGAAGCCGGCCACTGAGCAGGCTCTTCCTGTATCCTGTGGTTCCCGGTCTGGGTATAGGTATCCGCAACGGCTGACCCAAACCGTGGCATCTCTCTGGAAAGATTCAAATGATGCACAAAATCCCGGATCGTCTGGGTTACCGCATGGTGTATGGCCCCTGCATCGGCAAAGCGGACTTCTCGTTTAGCCGGGTGGATGTTGAAATCCGCCAAGGCAGGATTAATGTCCACATATATGGCTCCTACCGGATGGGCGTTGTTGGGAAACCAGCCTTGAACCCCGTATTCCAAGGCTTGTAACAAGGAATACTCCTGGATTCGCCGGCCGTTGGCAAAGACATACTGCTGCCGCCGGTCATTACGGGATAAGGCAGGGCTGCCCAGTACAATCGTTATAAAGAACCCCGTTCCTGATGCGCTGATTTCATGGAGAAAGGATGCCTCGTTTCGATTCAACAAGAGGGCGGCGAACCGTTCCTTAAGGCCGGATGCCTTAGGAAGTAAGAATTTGAGCTTACCGTCCTGGGTAAAACGGAAGCTCATGTCTGGGAAAGCCAGGGCCTTGTCCATAAAGGCCTGTCTGCAGAGGTTTGCCTCACTCCAATCCCGCTTGAGGAAACGTTTCCGCACCGGGATCGTATCAAAAATACCTATGGCCCGGACGCTGGTTCCCTTGACCCGCCTGACCTGTTGAATATGGGGCTCCATTCCTCCTCCAGGACCAACCTCCAGGCGCCAGGCTTCCCGGCCGTCCAGACTGGTAAGGATCTCCAGGTGTGAAACTGCCGCAGCCGCAGCCAGGGCCTCCCCTCGAAACCCTAAGGTGTTCGCGCGGTCCAGGTCAGACATAGACCGGATCTTGCTGGTAGCATGGGTTTGGCAACAGAGCAGGAGGTCTTCCCGTGCCATACCCTCACCGTCGTCGATCACCTCAATGCGGCGGCTTCCGCCCTCTTCGATAAGCACTTCAATGAAGGTACTCCCTGCATCGATAGCATTATCGAGTAATTCTCGAACCAGCGCTGCAGGCCGGTCAATGACCTCTCCTGCAGCTATCTTACGGGCTTCTTCCGGGGGGAGGAGCTGGATCTGGCTTCGTCTTTCGGTTCCGGTCCGGTCCGCCTTACTATCCTGTTCAGGTGTAGGTCGCCAATTCCCCGATAGGGTTTGCTCTTGAACCATAGGATCAGCCTCCTTCACCAAAGAGCCCCAGTTCCGGCGCTTCCTTAGTCGCCTTGACTTCAGGGCCGTTCATCAACACCTCGATCCGGCTTTCTACCTTTTCCAAATCTTTTTCCAGGGCCTGAGCCAGCTTGATCCCCTCTTCAAAAGCCTTGAGGGCCTCATCCAAGGGGATTTCTGGTTTCCGTATCTGCTCACCCAAAGTTTCTAACCGTTCCAGCCGTTCTTCAAAGTTCTTCATCCTTCCTCCGCGGATCTTGATTTTTTCTGTTTCTTGTATAATTAATGAAGGCTTTTTCAAGGTCTGACCTTTTGAAAAAGCTCCCTCATTAGGATTCTTTATTCTGGCATCTGTAGTTTTTCCGTTTGTGCGGTGATGATTCCTTCCAGGGGCCGGATGATGAGCCGCTCCCCCAGGGTAAGTGCCCCGGCGCTACGTACTGGTTTCCCGCTCGCTTCCCGGATGACCAGCGAAAACCCCCGCTCCAGGATAGCTCGAGGGCTTCCTGCTTCAAGGCTCCGCTGGGCAAGGGCGAGCCGGCCGCGAAGGCGGCTTATACGTTCCTGTAAGGCCTCCAAAAGCGCTTCTTTCGCATCGTCAAAGCGCACCAGCCGAGGCTGGAGTATGGCTCGAAACCGGTATTCCAGGTCTGCCCGGTTAAAAGGTTTAGCCAAGAGCCGGATCTTTTCAAGCCGGCCTTGCATGGTCCGATGCAGGGTGTCCCCTATGGTTCGTAGCAGGTTCCGGGTTTCTTCCCAATGGGCACTGACCAGTTCTGCGGCAGCCGAGGGGGTGGGAGCCCGGAGGTCTGCGGCAAAATCGCTCAGGGCCCAGTCTATTTCATGCCCCACGGCACTGACCACGGGGATATTCGAGGCGGCTACTGCTCGGACCACTGCTTCCTCTGAAAAGGGAAGCAGGTCTTCTAAGGAACCGCCGCCTCTGCCCAAGATGAGGACATCCGCTATATTCCAGGCATTGGCCTGTTCTATCCGCCGGACCATACTAGGGGCAGCCTCGTTTCCTTGGACCGGCGTGGGGAGGATGATCACCCGGATTCCTGCGGCCCGGCGCCGGAGGACCGTGAGGATATCCCGGACCGCAGCGCCCGTAGGGGAACTCAGCACCCCCACGGTAGCGGGGAATCGGGGTATGGGCTTTTTCCGGTCTTGGTCAAAAAGCCCTTCCGCTGCCAGGACGCGTTTGCGCTTTTCAAGGAGAGCTAAGATGTCTCCGGTACCAGCCAATGCCAGTTCCTCGCAGACAATCTGATAGGTTCCCCGCTGGCTATACACCGACAGGCTCCCCCGGACCCGCAGGAGCATACCGTCCCGGGGTTCAAAGGAAAGGGAACGTAGGCGGGTTTTGAACATCACCGCAGCAATGGCTGCCCTGGTATCCTTGAGGGTAAAGTAGGCGTGGCCCGTACTGGAAGGCCGGTAATTCGAGACCTCTCCCTCTACGGTTATCGACGAAAAGGCCCCTTCCAGGTTTGCCCGGATGAGTTCCGTGAGTGCTGAAACCGAAAAATGCTGTGCCCTATCCATATCGTTCTTACTATACTCTATAATACTCACTGAGTGCAATGGAATCAGGAGCCGGCATGATTCAATCCTGCAGAGGATATGCTTGTGGTCAAGTCTTCTTGAAAAATCATCGGAGAATTTTTCAAAAAGACCGGAGGATTTTATAAAATTCTCCAGTCTTTTTTGAACGCTCCGGGCCGCGTATGGAGGCGGCCAGAGGGTATGTTTCCAACCTTGGTATACTCTAAGTTTCAAGTAACCGTGAGGGTATCACCGGAAACCGCGTAGGACTCCCCGTCAATCTCGTCTTGGGTTACGGTAAAGCTCGCCGCTACAGATGCCCCCAGGGTATGGAAGGTGCCGGTCCCGTCGGCCTTGAGGTCGTAGTAATAGTCCTGGCCGTCCCCTGGGTCATCTTCCAGATTCCCGCAAGACTTGGATTCGATACCACCTTGGAGAAATCCTCGGGGCGTACCATTGGTCAACGAGATAGAAAGGAACACCAGATTGGTGGTTTCTTGGAGCAGATACAGACTATCCCCTTCCACCACATAGCCTAGGGTAAGTGTATATATACTGAAAGTGATTACCGCAGCCGTATCGTTCTTTAACTCAAGTTTCCAGCGAGATTCTCCATTCGGTACCCAAACCCCCGCGAGATTACTAACCGCCGCAGGGGTCTTGGTCTCGGTGGTATTTTTGGTAAAGGTATCGTTATCACGGGTAAATTCGGTTTTGGTCTCATTGAAGCTAACCTCTTCACCATCAATCTGGCTGGGAGACCAGGTTCCCTTAAACCACCAACTGCTCCTGATCTCCCAGCCAGTATCGTCCTCAAGCAGGATGTAGCTCCTCTGGTGTTCCCCCTGACTGTATCGCCACACCCCTACATAGGGCGCTAACGCGGATGTGGAAATCCACTTGGCATAGATGGTCGTGTTTACGGTAAGGGTCAACTCACGGGTAACAGGGCTTATATAGTCTCGGTCCGTATACCAGCCGTCGAATACCGATCCGCGTTTTGAGGACGTATAATCACCCGGATATACACGACTGCCCTTGGCACGGGTAAGGGGCTCAAGTGTTGAGCCACCCTGGGTGTCAAAGGTGAGGGGTACGGCTTCCAGCCATTTCGCCTTTAAGGTGATATTCGCAGCTACCGTGTCCGTGCTGAAATCCCACTTCTTTTACACATCTGGTCAAGAGGAATATCTGCCCTTTTACGGAAGGAGCATTGTTCCAGATAAATCTTTATAATACAAGGAATTATAGTTATGCCGGCATTTGCCAAAGGATTTGAACCCAATCTTGGGGATCTCTGTTTACTCAGGACCCGCTGTATGCCTTTCACTAGGCTAAGGCGATTTTCTCGGGGTTTATCCCAAGACCCCATAGTGTACGGATTGCACTTATTGCAAAACTAGGTTATGGTAGAGGGACATAAGTTTGGCATGATAATGAGGTTATAGACAGTGGGAGTAGGGCGTGTTAGCATAAAAATCTTTTTTTTTCTATTACTTAGTACATGTACGGGGTTTCTAGCTGCTCAGGAAATTATTACTGCGGAACGGTACCTGCAAATGGTGTCTGAACGATACGGCAGTATTCGCGATTATGAGGCTAAGATCCTTATCCGTTCAGGAGGCACCGATATGCTTGGAACCGTAAGCCATCTGGTTCCCTCGTTTTTGCGGATCGATTTTACGAGGCCCGCAGAACAGGTTATTCTGTTTAATGGAGACTTACTGACAATTTATCTTCCCCAATACAATGCCGTGTTAAACCAGTCCACAACCACAAACTCCCGTAGTTCCGGGGCATCCTTGGCTACTGCCCAGGGTCTCCAGTTGCTCCGGCGTAATTACATTCCCGTCTTTGTTACCGGTCCTGATCCGCAGCCCTTGGAAAGGGGTTCGGAAGAACAGGTGGTACAATTACGGCTCACCAGGCGTTCCATTTCAGAAGGGTTTAGAGAGATCCTGTTAAGTATCAATCCCAATACCAAGCTGATACGGCGTATTGTGGGGACCAGCATTGCAGAGGGGCAAGTACGGTTTGATTTTTCAGATATTAAGGTCAATCAAGGAATTCCTGAACAGCGGTTTATCTATGATTCACCTGCGTCGGCGAATATGTTTAACAATTTTCTGTTTCAAGATACCGATTGAGGTGGTTTCAAAATGGTAGATTCTGAAACCATCTCATATATTACGAGGGTATCTGAGGAGGAATCTTGTGGAATCCCTAGGTAAGAAATTACGAGCTGCCAGGGAAAGTAAAGGGTATACCTATGATAAGGTCGGGGATGATATCCATATTGCTACTCGGTATTTAAAAGCCCTGGAAGCGGAAGAATTTGCCGGGTTTCCAGGGGAACCCTATCTCTTGGGATTTTTAAAAAATTACGGTGAGTATTTGGGACTGGATACCCAAGAACTGCTTTCTTTGTATAAAGCCATACGTATTCAGGAAGAGCCGGTTCCGGTGGAGCAGCTTTTAAGGTCTTCCCCCCAGATTTCTGCTGGGTTTGTGGTGCGGATGCTTACATGCCTGGTCCTTCTGGGCGCCTTGGGAGGGGGGGTGTATTTCTTTCTTAATCGTCCCCGGAGGCCTCCCAGCCCGGTAGCGAGTCGGGAACCGGTGGAATATGTACTCAATACCGGTTCTCTGGAACGGCGTTTTTACCTGGGAGACCTTATCCAGATCGCCTATGGCGAGGAGGGGTATCCTTTGGAACTCACCAATCTAGGGGACGCCCTTACCATCACCACCCCTTATGGTCCGGTGATCCTGGATTTGAGTCAGGAAGTGGAGGTTGACCTCAACAATGATGGGGTGAGGGAACTACGAATTACTGCAGTGGATTTTGACAAGTACAAACGGGATGCAGGAGCCCAGTTGCGTTTTGAATTGGATAGTACCTTGCCTTTGGTGAGTAGCGAAGTCCCTGAACAAGCGGGAACTGACCTGCGGACTTCACCGGCACCAGGACTCTTCAATCCGAGTACCTCAAGTCTTGCCAATGCAACCCTCATCTTTTCTTCTCCCAACGCCTATCCTTTTACCCTGCAGGTTTCCTTTCTGGGGTATTGCATGTTTCGCTGGGAGATACTCTCGGAGCGGGATCGTCGGGGTCGCAATGAACGGTATTTTCAGAAAGCCGATGATATCAATATCCAGGCTCAAAACGGGGTCCGGATATGGGCATCCAATGCCGCGGTGGTGAAGCTCCAGGCTATAGGCGGGGGGCGCACCGTACCCCTGGAATTAGGGAGCGCCGGTGAAGTGGTAGTAGTCGATGTCCGATGGGTCCGGGACGATGAGCACCGGTACCGTTTGGTCCTTGTCCGGCTTGAATAAAAAATCCCCGCCACAGAGCGGGGTATTAAACCCCACGGTAAGGGCGCTGTCACGCTTCTTATGAGTGTGTGGATTGAAACAGACAAACAAACAAATAAACAATAACTATGCGGTATTATCTTGATCCTTTGGGCTGTGCGAAAAACCAGGTAGATGCGGAAACCATGATGGCCTTCCTTAAGGAGGCCTCCTGGGTTTCAGTGGAGGATCCGGTACTGGCAGAGCTCATCATCATTAATTCCTGCGGCTTTATTGAGAAGGCCAAACAAGAATCCATCAATGCAGTGCTGGAGTACCGTAAAACCTATCCTGATAAAAAGATAGTCCTTGCTGGGTGTCTTGCCCAAGGCTATGCCCAGGAACTGGCTGAAGCCTTGCCTGAGGCGGATTTGATCTTCGGCAACCGGGACCTGGCACAAATTACCCAAGCAGCGTTACAGGCGCTCACCGCTCCGCAAACAGGCGCTTCCTCCAGGGTGCTCGTCCCCCGGGAAATCCCAGAGACGACCCTTCCTTCTTCGGGAAGACGCCCTCTGCTTTCCTTCCCCGGTTCGGCATACATCAAAATTGCCGAAGGTTGTGATAACCATTGTACGTTTTGCGCGATTCCCCGCATCCGCGGTACCCTTCGATCCAGAACCCTGTCTCAGGTGGTAGCTGAATGCCAGGAACTTTTGGACCGAGGTATCAAGGAACTGTGTCTTATTGGTCAGGATCTTGCGTCCTATGGGACCGATAAAACCGGGGGCGAAAGTGAGCTTCCCCAACTCCTTGAAGCCCTTTCCCGCTTGGAAGGCCGGTTTTGGGTCCGGCTGCTCTACCTGCACCCGGACCGCTTTCCTCTGCCTATCCTGGAACTAATCCGCGAGGATTCCCGGCTGCTTCCCTATTTTGATCTGCCCTTTCAGCATGGCGCTTCCAAGATCCTGCGAGCTATGAACCGCCGGGGGACTGGGGAATCTTACCTCGCCCTGATTCACCGCATTCGGGAACAGCTCCCGGAGGCGGTGATTCGGTCTACCTTTTTAACCGGGTTTCCTGGGGAGACGGAAAAGGATTTCCAGGATCTCCTGGCTTTTCAAGCCCAGGCCCAGCTTGACTGGGTGGGATGCTTCACCTATTCTCGAGAGGAACATACCCCGGCATATTCCCTGAAGCCCCGGATTCCCCGAGGTGTTGCGGAGGCCCGCCAGGAGCTCATCGAAACACGGCAAGTACCTATTACCGAAAGGCGGCTGGACCGGTTTCTGGGGAGGACCCTGGAGGCCTTGGTGGAAGAAGCGGTGCCGAGCGGAGCAGGGGAGAACGCAAAGGTGTACCTCGCCCGGCTTATGTGCCAGGCTCCAGAGGTAGACGGCCTTACGTTTATCAGGTCCGATAAGTTCCTCATACCGGGAACCTTCGTCAGGGGCAGAATTTTCGCCCGGCAGGGCTTTGATCTGGAACTGTGCTTGGAGGATGGTTAGGTTTCTAGGATTTTGGGGGCTTCGATCTTTAGGACCTGAGGCTGTTTCCTGCGGGGGTTCCGGTATTTTTTTCCAATTTTTACGGCTTTATTCTTGACATTTTTTACTTGACCGCATATCCCCCAAAAACGGTATGAAGCGGAAAGGAAAGCCTTTAAGAAGATTTCTTGGAAGCCCTGGGTATATACAATAGCATACACCCAGGGAACCTATTGCAAGAAAACGTATAAAAGACCCCATAGACCTTTTGTGTAACCTTTACCCCCTCCTAAACTTATATCCTGAAGCGTTATACTCCGTATATTCCCCTTTTTAGGGCTGCTCCCGGGCCTGCACTGTTGCTTGCGCCGATGCATAAACCCAGCATTTTCAGTACATCAAGGACGCTGGCTTTGTCGCCGAGGGATTCCGCCGAAAGGCTCCTATTTTCAAGGATTTTCACCAGGCGCAAGGGGTGTTCGCGTGCATCGGACAACACGGCATTGAGGAAAGCCAGACCCTGCTCCTCATCGCCTGGTTCACCCATAATTTTGAGGAAGAGGTAATCATTCCGGGGGTTAAAGCGCTCCATAGGGGAAAGGCACCCTGTTTTTCAGGCTTCGTCAAGCAAAACCCGGACGGCAGTCCATAGGGTAGCTTCATGTTTTCTTCCGTTCGTGGTTACATCATTAAGCAAACGCACATGGACTCCCCTTGGTCAGGACCGAAACCCCCTTTTGCATAGATAAATCCCTCCAAGCCCCCTCTTTTCATGGTTATGCCTTCAGCCTTCCCCCTTATTGCCACGCTTTCCCCAGGCTGGTACAATCAAAGGGTATGGAAATAAATCAGGAATTTATTGAGAGTTTACACATCAACGAGGTAAACCTCATGAAAGGTATAGCAGAAACCCTTAAGGTCAATCTGGGGCAGGTTTCCACCGTGGTAAGTCTTTTAAATGAGGGGAGTACTGTACCCTTCATCGCCCGGTATCGGAAGGAGAAAACCGGCAGCTTGGACGAGGTGCAGATCCGGGATGTGGAGCATCTCTTTTCCAGCGGAAAAAATCTGGAAAGCCGGAGACTTGAGATTATTCGGGGGATTTTTGACCAGGGAAAACTCACCGAACCCCTGTACGACAACATCACTAAGGCCGCAACCCTAACGGAATTAGAGGATATCTACGCCCCTTATAAGCGAAAAAAGAAAACCCGGGGTATGGTGGCCTGCGAAAAAGGGCTTGAACCCCTGGCTGAGGCTATGCTGGAACTGGAAACCCCGCCGCTGCTACTCAAGGCTGCGGCATATATCACGGAAAACCCCAAAGACCCTGCATTATCCGTGGCCTCGGTGGAGGATGCCTTACAAGGGGCTATGGATATTATTGCCGAAAGGGTTTCTCAGGATCCGGAAAACCGGAAAGCCGTCAAATCCTTCTATCTCATGGACGGCCGTATCATCGTCAAAGGGGTTGGAGACGAAGATGCCAAGAAGACGTCCACCTACCAAATGTACTGGGAGTATACCGAGGAGCTTGTGCAGATCAAGCCCCATCGGATATTGGCGATAAATCGGGGGGAACGGGAAAAGGTGCTGGAGACTACGCTTGATGTGGACGAATATGCGGCGGTGGAACTGCTTCAAAAAAAATATACCCTGCATAATGAGTACCATAAAACCGCTATCGAAGACGGGCTTAAACGGCTCTTATCCCCTGCGGTAATTCGGGAAATCCGGGGGGATCAGGGGGATGCTGCTGACGATCATGGTATTTCCGTATTCAGTCAAAACCTCAAGAACCTGCTCATGCAGCAGCCGATTAAGGGAACCCGGGTCTTGGGGATTGATCCGGGGATTCGGACCGGAACCAAATGTGCGTTCTTGGACGATACCGGGAAATACCTGCACCATTTCGTCATCTATAATCACAAGGTTGCCGAGGCAAAGCAACTCATCTTGGATGGAATCAAGCAGTACGACATCCAGCTTATTGCGGTGGGCAGCGGTACCGGTTCCCGGGAAGTCCAGGAGATCGTGGCTCAGGTTATTACGGAGAACAACCTGGAAGTGTTCTATACCGTGGTAGATGAAGATGGGGCCTCGGTGTATTCTGCCAGCGATATTGCCCGGGAGGAATTTCCCGATCTGGACCTCACTATCCGGGGGGCCATTTCTATAGGCCGCCGCCTGCAGGATCCCTTGGCAGAACTGGTCAAGATCGATCCGAAATCTATCGGCGTAGGGCTCTATCAGCATGACGTGAATCAGAAGAAACTCTCTGAAACCTTGGACGAGGTGGTCTCTTCGGTGGTAAACAACGTGGGGGTGAACCTCAATACGGCCAGCGCTTCTTTGCTCCGTTATGTGTCGGGGATTAATAGTTCTTTAGCGAAAAAAATCGTGAAGTACCGGGAGGAACAGGGAAAGATCGCTTCCCGGGAGGAACTGACTGCGGTTCCGGGTATGGGCCCCAAGAGTTTTGAACAGTGCGCGGGGTTCCTTAAGATCCCCGAAAGTGCCGAGCCCTTGGACAATACCTGGGTTCACCCGGAGAATTACGAGATCGCCCGGGCTATTCAAAAGACCATTACCACCACGGGAAACCTGAGCGCGGAAACCGCCCATACCCTGAAGGACCACCACGGAGTGGGGGACACCACCATCCAGGATATTATAGAGGAGTTAAAGAAGCCCAACCGGGACCCCCGGGAAGGCTACCCTAAACCGGTCATGCAGAAGGAGGTGCTGAGTTTTGAAGACCTCCAGGAAGGGATGATGATCACCGGCAAGATCAAGAACGTGGTTGACTTCGGGGCCTTTGTTGACCTGGGGATCAAGGAGACCGCCTTGGTCCACATTTCCGAGTTGAGCGACCATTTTGTGAAGGATCCTATGAGTGCCGTTAAGGTGGGGGATGTCTTGGAATTCCGGATTATCACCCTAGATCAGGACCGCCGGCGGATCGGCCTTTCCCGGAAGCGCCAGCGTACTGCTGCTCCTTCGCTTTCAGCCTCTGCCCTTGGGAATAAAGAAGGAGCAGCTCCACAGGACCAGCCGGTTTCAAGCCAAGCTGCAGGGGGAACCGGTAAAAAGCGGCAGTTGGTGGTGAAAAAAACAGTCGGTTCCGGAGGGGCTGAGGCAAAATCCGATGGCTTTAAGGGCAACCCCTCAAAAGCTGTTCCTCAAGATCGCCGGTATACCCAACCTCGGGGATCCTTCCCGGTTACTCCCGATGATGATGGGACCATGTATAACCCCTTTGTAGAAGCATTTAAAAAGATGCGCGCCAAGAAGGCCACTCCCTAAGGACGCAGAGACACTGCCTTGTTGCAGAGCCCTGGAAGCCCACCCTTCCGGGCGTGGGGTATCCCCGGCCCGGAACTCAGGATTGGTATCCGGGTTACACCGGGGATGCCTTCTCAATGCGAGGGGATTTTTGTTTTCTAAAGGCACGGATAAACCCGTTAATGACAAAGACCAAGGAGAGGATCTGCTGTACACAGAGCATCATATTATCTTGAAGGTACATCAACAGGGCCATACAGATCAGCATCTGCGCAAATAAAAGCCATCCAGCGGGATTTTTTTTAGCCAATAGATAGGTCCCTAACAGGAATCCAAAGGTAACGCCGATTTCCAGCATCTGAGAGAGGGTTGTAATACCTTTAAAATAATACATACTATAGGCTATACCGAACACAATCATTAAGTAGGTTATCCCTTTAACGAACCAATCAAGCCATCGGGGTATCTGATCAAGCCTTTTCCAAGCCGTGACTAAGCCCAGCACTAATGCCGGAGCACCCCCTGCTTCAATGGCCGAAGCAATCCAATTCTGTTTACTGGCTAAGACTATGACCCAGGCAGGTAAACCGATTAGATAAACAGCCCAGCCCATAAGCCGCCAGGTTCGGTCCTCTTGTAAGCCTTCAGCCTGGGAAAGGAATATCTTCGCCAGGAGATAAGCTACACCTCCCCATACTTGCAGAAAAATATCCATGGTTGCAGTGTATTCCATGAAGCCTTCTCTGAGAACCCCTGGTGTACTTAGCCGGTCGGCGTCATTTAAAAGTATATTTCTTTATATAATAAGGATTTACAGCTTGACATGCATGGTGTAAATAGGGGAAAATAAACGGGATTTTAAGCAATTTGGCGGGATTTAGTGGGAGGGGATTGTAAACACTGTCAACGAGTTAAGAAACCAGGACAGTGGGGTATGTTTCCCTTCCTGCATCCCCTCTCAACAGTTCGATTTGTGGTTGTGGTGGAAATGCGGCTTTTTCAGGTATTCTTTCCTTCATACTTCCCGGTTCGGCTGTATCGGCACTATCCGCCGTTTTATTTCCGATACCAATTCCCCTATAGTCTGAGGACCGGTTGTCCCTGGCGAGATTTGCCTCTGGAATACGACTCTTGGCAGGTGAACTATGACCGGTTTTCGCGGAGAGCGGACGGAGATTATGGGCAAAGATCCTGCATAGCACCACGATGAACGGCCAGCGGCACGGGGGTGGACAAAAAGGGGGGCAGCAGAGTAAAGGGAAGATTCGGGCGGTGATAACCAGTGAAGGGAAGCATGTTGAGGGTTTTTGACCGGAGGAGCGGTACATGATGGCAGAGTAGGGACAGAACTGAAGAACGATATAATCGGGTGTGCGGTGATTGGGGATGGAGGCTATGATAGTAATGAGTTTCTGAGGGAACCGGAAGGGAATAACAACAGGGCGGTAATAGCCGGCCGAAAGAAGAGATAGACTACGACAAAGAGGTGTATAAGAAACGGGGGCTGATAGAGAGGATAGTGGGGAAGCTGAAAGAGCATCGATGGCTGGCTGTTCGGTATGAGAAATCGGATATAAACATTTTAGGTTTTATTTCAGTTACATTCCTTAAAACCCTCATTTGCTAACAGTGTCTCGTATATATCCTTATAAAAAATACGGTCAAGCCCTCGCGTTACCTCATAAATAATCTAACTCCAAAAAGGTCATGCCTCAAAATAAAATGCTGACCCACTTACACTCTTTCGGTGGAGGGATCGCAGGACAAAATGAGGGTAATGTTGAGCATAAAACAAACCTTAACCGGGAATCTTGCTCCCCCGTACCGGCCTAGAACAAGAAATCCCGTCTGTTGAACGGGTTTATCCACCAGACCGGCTATAACCGCAAATACACCTTGCATCTTGTACCCCCCTAGAGGGCATGAGGCCTTCCTCACCGTGGACGGTACGCCGGTTAACCTGAAGGCAGGAAGGGCCAAACGGCGGAAACCCGTCTACGGGCCGGAGGTGCTAGCCTGTTTGAAGGTTATCGGGGCCTGCTTCAGGTATCCCTGCGGGAGGCCCCGATGCGGGAACAACTGCCCTTTTTCCAGACGTGGCCTCCCTTCCCCATTACCGCGGAGGTCAAGGCAAAACGGTTGATGATACGCCCCGCCACCATCAACCGGGCCGTACAAACAGACAAGAAAAAGCCGGCCCTCAAGGGCATAAGCGGTACCAAACCGGGAAATCTCCTGAAAAAGCATATCCCTGTACAGACCCAGTATCCCTGGGATGAACGAATCCCCGGTTTTTTCGAGCTTACCAGGGTTCACCACCGTGAAGAACGGGATGCCAGGCAGTGCGAACCATCGGTTTGATGCCTGACCCTGACCGCCACGACATCGCCTCAGGCTGGGTCGAATTCCGTCCCCTCCTCACTAAAGCTCACAAATGGATAGGGGAAGCCCTCCCGGACATCCACTCCTGCCTCCCGTTCCCTCCTTTCTTAGTGCGATTCTCACCGTAGCACGTTCATTCGTACCCAGCCCTACAAAAAAACAACCACTGCTTCGTGGAACAGAAAAACCTGAAATGCCTCCGGGAATATATCGGCTACCGCCGCTTC